>NZFR01000125.1 GCA_002689335.1 Verrucomicrobiales bacterium | reverse complement strand
TCGATATTGAATATCGCCCTGGAGAAAAATTTGATGTGGGGGGGGGTGGATTTGTTTTTCGCCCGGACAAAAAGCAGGCGGTCGTAGGCAGTTTTGTGGCTGAGCGGCTGAACATGAAATTGGGTGATAAGTTTCATCCATATCACGGCTTGATCTTTGACGAGAAAGAGAAGCACGCTGAAATCTATGTTGTGTCCGGAATCATGAAGCAGACCAACACTCCGGCGGACCGAGTGATTTGGATTCCGATCAAGGGACTGCAAAATATGTCTGGGCATATCGCCGCAACGGCGACCGATGTCAGTGCAGTTTTGGTCAAACTTCAGAGCAACACCCACGGCATGATTATGAATCAGGAATACAATGNGCAAGGGGATGTGATGACTTTCGCCTGGCCNATCGCCCAAATCATGGCTCAGTTGTTCAACAAAATTGCTCCNGTGGAGATGGTGNTGCGGTTTNTTGCGGTGCTCGTGGCGTTGGTCGCNGCGGGNTCAATCCTTGCCAGCATATACAATTCAATGAACGAACGCCGCCGTGAGATCGCTATTCTGCGTGCGCTTGGCGCCCGGCGNNGNACGNTGTTCGGCGTGGTGGTGCTTGAGGCATNCGGTATCGCNTTGCTNGGTGCTCTAGCNGGGTTCGTGNTGTATTTTATCATTATAANTTTGGCNGCTTGGTTTGTTCGTTCAGAGACCGGAATNGTGCTGGATCCNTTTGAACCGCAGCCGGTGATGCTTTGGGCGCCTATGGCCATGCTGGGACTGGGGGCTCTCGCTGGGGTGNTTCCTGCTGCAAAGGCTTACTGTACCGATGTGGCTGATAATTTAATTCCTAACTCATGAAAAAATTGTATTACATCTGTTTTCTATTTTCTGCTGTGTTGGTAGCGCTTGGTCAAGCGGGATGTGGNGGGGAGCCNCNTCAAGGCNANGGGCACGATCATGCGCANGANGAGCCGCACTATCATGAGCCNCCNCATGGAGGAGCNGGNGTGACGCTNGGNGNCGAAGACGCACATATTGAGTTTTTGGTCGATGCNGAGNCCAAGACGGTGACCGCTTGGTTCTTTAANCCGCACATGGAGCGATATTTGAGGATGGAACTCAAGTCGTTCGANGTCTTGGCCAAGCGCGAATCCGGAGAAGTGAAACTGGTGTTTAATGCCGTGGCCAATCCGGGCACGGGTGAAAAAGTGGGCGATACGTCGCAGTTTTTAGCCAAGGCAGATTGGCTGAGTGANAGNGAGTCGTTTGATGCNGTNTTGCCNGAGATAACCGTTCTCGGNAANNTCTATCAAAACGTGGNGTTCAACTATCCNAAGGGNAANTAAAATGCAGAGACATGGNAACGAATCNATGGGNAAGTGGGTCGCGATGAAANCCATAGTGTTGGTGTTGGTNGTTTGTGCTGTGTATTTAGTTTTCATCAACCCACCGCATCGTGAGGCTAACAAACCAACGCTGACCCGGGAGCAACTCGATAGCCANAGTGATACGATTACCGAGTTGGCNGAGGCGAAGCCCGAACCTGTTTTGGAAAATCCGNTATCCGAGACGAACGCTGTGCCTGCAGTCGCNACCCCGACCGAGGAAGTGNCGCCGACTGAATCGCAGTCGAACACGTTGGCTGGNGCGGTGGAGGCAGAAATGCAAGCCACAGAGACGAATCTCATCGAGTTGGTNCAGCCGNTTGAAGAGTTNCCGCCATTGCCGGAAGAGATCGATGGATATAAAACGGTCACCTTCGACAAGTTGGCTTCCTTCGCTTACGAAGTGCCGCTGGATCCGGTGACCAACAAAGTCGAGTTGGCTAAGCTTAACTCTCAGATTCCCGATGGCATCAAAAAATTTCACGAAAAACCGATTGCCATCCGCGGCTTCATGCTTCCGCTCAAGGTGGAGAACGGCAAGGTTACTGAGCTNCTGATTATGCGAGATCAGTCGATGTGTTGTTTTGGNACGATACCAAAAATCAACGAGTGGATCAGTATAAAGATGGAGGGTGACGGCGTGGAGCCGATCATGGATCAGGCCGTGACTCTCATGGGGCAACTCAAGGTCGGTGAAGTTATGGAGAACGATTATCTCGTGGGGATTTATGAGATGCTGGGCGATAAGATGATCGGCCCGCTGGATCTTTAACCAGGCGACTCGCCCAAGGTGGAATGAGCATGATGCACCGGGCGGATATCGCAGTCGTCGGCAGTGGTTTCGGCGGAACACTTATGGCGATGGTGGCCCAGAAACAGGGACACTCAGTTGTGCTTGTCGAAAAAGGTACACACCCAAGGTTCGCGATCGGTGAATCTTCGACACCGCTGGCCAACCTTCTTCTCCAGCAAATTGCCGAGCAATATGATCTGCCGCAACTGCTGCCTTTCCGGCGTTGGGGCGAGTGGCAACGCGAACACCCTGAAATTGGCTGCGGATTAAAGCGNGGATTNTCTTTTTTTCATCACCAACTTGGTCGAGNTTTTGNNGATGATCCGGAGCGGGCGAAGCANCTTCTCGTTGCAGCCAGCCCTCGAGATGAAGTAGCAGACACGCATTGGTTTCGAGCCGATTTTGACCAGCATTTACTGCGGCAAGCGCAGCGTTCGGGGGCGGCTTATTTCGATAAAACTGAACTGAATGACTTTCGCGAAGAGGGTGATGAGGTCGTTTTAACCGGCGAACGGGAGGGGCAGAAGGTTGAGTTTCGGGCCGGNTTTGTGGTGGATGCAACAGGGCCTCGTGGTTGTCTTTTCAATTTGCTCGGCTTGGCCGAGCGTGAATTGCCGCTGATGCCAAGGACCTGCGGCTTGTTTGCTCATTTTAGAAAAGTCGGCGGTTGGCCAGAGNGGGAAGGAGCGCCATACCCGGTGGAAGATGCAGCGGTCCATCATGTGTTCGATGGTGGCTGGGTTTGGGTGTTGAAGTTTAACAACGGCATAACCAGCGCCGGTGTGGCCGCCACCCGTTCGGCGGCAGATNAACTTAAACTGAGTGATGGCAAAGCGGGATGGGATCGTTTGCTGGAGAAGTTGCCATCGCTGGCGGAGCAGTTTCGTGGAGCGGAGGTGGTGGGCGATTTCGTTTACGCCCGTGAGTTGCCGTTTGGGACAAGCGATATGGTCGGGAACCGTTGGGCGCTTTTGCCTTCGGCGGCGGGGTTTGTGGATCCGTTGCTTTCGACCGGTGTTCCTATGATGCTGCTTGGTGTCCAGCGCTTGGCCAAGTTGCTTGGCGCTTGGCCAAGTGAGACTGCGTTCGCGAAGTACCAAAGGCAAACGCAGTTGGAGTTGGATCAAGTCTCACGGCTGGTCGGTGCCCTTTATGCCAGTATGGATGACTTCGAATTGTTCACGGCATTGACCCAGCTTTATTTCGCTGCGGTGAGTTTTGCGGAGACGGCGCATCGCTTGGCCAAGCCGGATNTGGCCGACTCGTTTTTGTTGTGTGACCATCCNGANTTTGGTCTNGCGACTCGGGAGATATGCGAGTCCGTGGTGCGCTTGTCCAAGCGCGACGATGTGCTGAGAAAAATTTCAGAGACAATCGAACCGTTCAATGTCGCGGGGCTGGCCGATCCGGCCAAGCGAAACTGGTATCCTGTCGATCTGGACGATCTNTTCGCTGCGTCTCCAAAACTGGGCGCGACTGAGTTGGAAATTCGGGAGATGCTTCTGCGGGAGCAATTGATATAGTCGGCGNCGATGACTTGGTTGATGGTGGCATTGGGCGGTGCGCTTGGGAGTGTAGGCCGATACGGGATCGGNNTGGCGTTGGNTCGGTATGANGCGTTCCCTTTTGGCACGCTGACGGCAAANNTACTGGGCTCATTAGTCATCGGTTTTTGCGCTGGTGTGTTTGAGGGGGAGCAGCGGCAGCGGCCNGCAGCGCTGTTTTTGATGGTCGGTTTTTGTGGTGGTTTTACCACTTTTTCGGCGTTTAGCCTGCAGACAATCGACCTAATGCAAGAGCAGGCTTGGCTAAAAGCAGGAAGCAATGTGGCACTTTCGGTGGGCGGTTGTCTGCTCGGAACGTGGTTCGGTTTTCTTTTAGGACAGTCGCTTAAAAAAACGGCCTGATGGATTTTCTCGTGAAGGTTCGACGCCGCGGTTGGCTTGGTTTACATTCCCGCCACTTGGATGCCAAAGCGCACTGACATCAACACAGTTTTGATCATTGGCGCCGGCCCGATCATCATCGGGCAGGCTTGTGAATTCGACTATTCCGGCACGCAGGCGTGTAAAGCGNTGAGGGAGGAAGGNTACCGTGTGGTGCTCGTGAACTCCAACCCGGCGACGATCATGACCGACCCGGAGTTTGCGGACCGAACCTACATCGAGCCGATCACACCGGAGACGGTTGAAAAAATTATCGTCATCGAAAAGGAGGCGATCGAAAAAAGCGGCGCCGAGGGGAAGTTGGTATTGCTGCCGACACTCGGTGGGCAGACGGCACTCAACACGGCGATGTCGNTACACCGAAGCGGAAAACTCGAGGAGTTNNGCATCGAGATGATNGGTGCCAATGCGGATGCGATCGAGCGGGGAGAGGATCGGCAGGCGTTCAAGGATGCGATGATCCGGATCGGCCTCGATGTGCCTTCCAGCGGCGTGGCGCACACGCTTGATGACGCGCTGGAGATCGCTGAAGAGATCGGGAAATTTCCACTCATCATTCGTCCGGCATATACGCTTGGTGGTACGGGTGGCGGTATTGCCTACAACCGCGACGAGTACGAGGAGATGATCAAGCACGGGCTGGATTTGTCGCCGGTGACTGAAGTGCTCGTCGAGGAATCGCTGCTGGGTTGGAAGGAGTACGAGATGGAGGTCATGCGGGATCGCGCCGACAACTGTGTGATTATTTGCTCGATCGAAAACTTTGACCCGATGGGAGTGCACACGGGGGACTCGATCACGGTAGCCCCGACACAGACGTTAACCGACAAGGAATACCAGATCATGCGCGACGCCTCGTTTGCGGTGATTCGCGAGATCGGAGTCGAGACAGGGGGATCGAACATTCAGTTTTCCGTGAACCCGGAAAACGGCCGGATGATCGTCATCGAGATGAATCCCCGCGTGTCCCGTTCCTCGGCGTTGGCGTCCAAGGCGACNGGTTTTCCGATTGCCAAGTTTGCTGCCAAACTNGCTGTGGGGTATCTGCTTGAGGAAATTCAAAANGACATCACGCGAGAGACGCCGGCGAGCTTTGANCCGACGATCGATTATTGTGTGGTGAAAATTCCNAGNTTCGCNTTCGAAAAATTCCCTGCCGCNGACCCGACGCTGAATACGATGATGAAATCCGTGGGTGAAGCCATGGCGATCGGNNGGACNTTTAAGGAGTCACTGCAGAAGGCGCTGCGCTCACTTGAGATTGGGAGATNCGGCTTGGGGGGNGATGGTAAACCNTGGCGGATTGGCCATGAGGTTTACGGCGATCGCGACATCCTGCCTCGCGAGATAATCACGCAAAAACTCAGTGTCCCGAATGCGGAACGAATCTTTTTCCTTCGTCACGCCATGCGCGCAGGCTTCACTATCGACGAGATTTTCGAGCTAACAAAAATCGACCGATGGTTCCTCACGCAGATCAAAGAGATCGTCGACTTCGAGGAGGAGTTGGCCAAGTCAGCTTAACGGCGACAGCGCTTGGCCAAGGCTTGGTTTTTGGTCAAAGGATTTTGATTAGGGCTTCGGCCAATTGGGAGGGCGTTTCAGCGACGCTGATTCCGGCATCCTCCATCGCGGCGATTTTGGCTTCGGCAGTGCCTTTACCCCCGCTGATGATGGCTCCTGCGTGACCCATTCGGCGGCCCGGAGGAGCGGTGGTTCCTGCGATAAATCCGGCGACCGGTTTTTTGCAATTCTCTTTTATCCAAGCTGCGGCTTCCTCCTCGGCTGAACCGCCAATCTCACCGATCATGATGATGCCGCGTGTGTCGGGGTCATCGTTGAACAGTTTGATGATATCGAGGTGCGTGCTGCCGGGGACGGGGTCGCCTCCGATGCCAACGCATGTGGATTGGCCAAGCCCGTTGCAGGTGAGTTGCCAAACGGCCTCGTAGGTGAGTGTGCCGCTGCGGCTAACGACGCCGATATCACCGGCTTTGTGTATGTAGCCGGGAGCGATGCCGATGCGGCAACCTCCGTGGGAATTTTCTCCGGTACCGGGGGTGACGATTCCCGGACAGTTTGGCCCGACGAGTCGAGTCTCCGAACCTTGCAGTGCGGCATTGACTTCGACCATGTCCCGAACCGGGATGCCTTCGGTAATGGCAACGACCAGTTCAAGGCCGGCGTCGACTGCCTCAAGGATGGCGTCGGCTGCGAAGGGAGGTGGAACAAACACTGCGGATGCGGTGGCTCCGGTTTCTTTTTCGGCTTCAGCGACACCGTCGAAAATGGGAACCTGATTTTCGAATGTCTGCCCGGCTTTTCCGGGGGTGACCCCGGCAACGATCTGCGAGCCGTACTCTAAGCTGAGTTGAGTGTGGCGTCCACCGAAGCTTCCGGTGATGCCTTGGACGAGAACTTTTGTGTCTGGTTTGACGAGAATGGCCATGTGATTCAAATGTAATGGGTTACGCTGCGGCTTCCGAGACAACCTTTTTTGCGGCGTCTGCCATGCTGTCTGCAGTGATCAGCGAGATGCCGGACTTGGACAAGGTTTTCCGCCCGGCTTGAACGTTGTTGCCTTCCAAGCGAACGACGAGCGGGAGTTTTAAGTGGGTATCCTTCGCCGCAGCGACGACGCCCTCGGCGATGGTGTTGCAGTTCATAATGCCGCCGAAGATGTTCACCAAGATCGCCTTGACATTGGGATCTTTCAAAATGATTTGGAACGCGGCCGTGACCTGTTCCTTGGTTGCGCCACCGCCGACGTCGAGAAAGTTGGCCGGGTCGCCGCCGTAATGTTTGATGGCATCCATCGTTGCCATGGCCAAGCCGGCACCGTTGACGAGGCAGGCAACGTTACCGTCGAGTTTGATGTAGTTGAGGTCGAACTTGCTCGCTTCGACTTCGAGTTCGGCTTCCTCGTTGAGGTCGCGCATTTTGGCGATGTCCTTGTGGCGGTAGAGCGCGTTGCCATCGATGGAGATCTTCGCGTCGACTGCAGCAATTTTTTGAGAGCCATCAGGATTCTCCACTATGCAAAGTGGATTAATCTCCACCATGGAGGCGTCGCACTCCCACCATGTTTTATAAACACCGTCGATGAGTTTGGCTCCGGAGTGAATCAACTTACCGGTCAGGCCAAGCGCTTTGGCCAAGTTCCGGGCTTGGTAAGCCTGAAGGCCAAGCAGGGGATCGACCCGCAGTTTGACGATGGCTTCCGGGTTGGTCTCGGCCACTTCCTCGATGTCCACACCGCCTTCGCTTGAGACCATGATAAGCGGTTGTGAGGATTCGCGATCAAGAAGGACAGCGAGATAAAACTCGGAGACGATTTTTTCGGCGCTGGCTACCAGCAGAGTATGCACTTGGCGACCGGCCTCTCCGGTTTGCTTGGTGACGAT
>NZFR01000124.1 GCA_002689335.1 Verrucomicrobiales bacterium | reverse complement strand
CTGCATGAGGAATTGCGCAGATGCCAGTCTCTGATCATGCGAATGGCGGATGCCAACCGGGTCCCCGCAGGCGACCACTTTTTCGGGGAGCGATTTAAAAAAAATCTCCGGACGTGGCGCATCGTAAACCCGGTCGTACGCCGTCGCGCTGAAATCCGACTCCTCCATGCGGGCGTCCTTGCTGCGCAGATACGTCACTCCGGCGGCCCAAACCTCCTGAACCTCGATTGGCGAGAGCAGGGTCACGTCGTCGTATGACACCTCCGCCAAATCCGATTCGCTCAAGTCGGCCAAGCGCTTTTTGGGATCGGCATTCTCCAGAACGGAGGTAATCGATTCCACCCCGGCGGCGGTCAGGTCGAGCAGGGCGTCGTCGCCCTTGGCTAAGCCGATGCAAACCTGGTTGTCCGCAGTCATGTAACGGCAAATTCTCACGCGCGGCATCGTGTGCGCTGGGCCAAGCGCGGTCAATCTTTGTTGCCCGGCCAAGCGTTCCATTGCCAACGGCGCTTGGCTGGGTTGAAGAAAAATACCAAGACCGTGATGCCGAGCATGCAGATAAAAAAGATCAGCGCGTTCGGATGGCGGCCGCCCCAATCCTTCCAAGGCCAGGGAAAATCGAAGAAGGCGAAATTCAGGTCGTAAAAAATCCAGACCGACCAAAGCAACGCGCATCGGATGAAAAGAGGATGTTCGCCTTCCGGCTTGGCTTGGCGCGCAAACCAAACTGCGATCGTGGTGGCGACCATCATCGGCAGGATCACGTAGGCCAGCCAAGTGACGCTGTAGAGGTTCGGGTCGACCAGAGCGCGGAGCGTTTTGCCTGCGATCGGCAGGAGGGTGATTGGAAGCAGCATCAAGTACGGTCCCCAACGACCTCGCACACAGAGCACCAGCGGGATGAGGCCCATCATCACACCGAGATCGTAAACGCCGTCGATCCACTCAAGTTTGCTGAACTCAACCAGCCCGATCAGTATCACGTGTGTAGCGATCAACAGGCCAACAAGCCAGTCGGGCAGTGGATTGACATCCGGCTCGGATGAGACGCCGATGCGCCGTCGGTTCAGCCAAAGGCCAAGGCCAAGCACTGCTCCCATCACTGCTCCGAAGGTCGTCTCCATCATGTTCCACCAGTTGAAATATTGGGTAAAAAATCCGATGAAGCTGTTGTTGTACATCCCGGGGTTCCACGCGTTGCTGGCCTGCAGCGCTTGCCCAAGCGGAAAGCCGAGTGCCCCGCCGAGTATGCCCCAAAGCGCAAGGTTGCGGGCGAGTGAATCTCGCTTGGCCAAGGTGGTGTAAAGGACGCCGGCAACGAGTGCTGTGAGCAGGCCTCCCCAGATTTCCGGCCGGTGCTTGAGTTGGCTGTCTGGTTCCCATTGCCAGTGGTCGGAAAAGTAAAAGAAAGGTAGTCGCTTGGCCTCAGGATCGTGCGGTGAATTGAACAGCCACCATCCCAACACCACCGCCATGAGCATGCCGGTCATCATCAAACAAATCTCGAACGGCTGGTAGCGTTTGCCGCCCAACCCGATGCCGAGGAACAGCCCGGCGAACCCAATCCACACCCCGCCTTTGATCGCCAGCCCGAGCATGCCCCAGCGCAGTGCCTCCCAGTTGCCGACAAGCGGCCCGTCGTGTGTGAGGCCGATGGTTTGACCGTACGTCATCGAACCGCCGAAGCCCATCGCGATCGTGCCCATCGCAGCTGCGCGTATGACATGGATCGACCGGTTTTCCGGGCAGAAGAGAAACACCAAAACGAGACTCACGAGCACACCGGCGACCATCGCGCCGGTCTCATGGCCGTACTGACCACGGATACCCCAACCCATTCCCCCAGCCATTGCCGTGGCCAACATGGCGAGCCAAAGCGGAGGGAAGGCGGTGCGGGTGTCTTCGGTCATAGTTCGTTGATCGTGCCGGCCATTGAGCCTCGGACAAGTTCGCCCTCGGCATCGTCCATGTCGTACTTCAACTCGAACTGCATGGCCTTGGTTAAGTCCGGCACGGAGAGGGAGACCGTCTTGTGGTCCTTGCTCAACTTAGCGGATTGGATCGCAACGGAGTCGCGTCCGTTTTTCTCCGGGTCACGAACCAACCAATCCTTCGAACCGTATTGGCTACTCCAAAGATAATTCCACTGCTCGAGTGAATAGCTTTCAGGATCCTCTGCCAACTCGCGGTCGAGTGGAGTGTCGAATGTGATCTCGATTTTTCCCGGACCGGTGGCGTAGTCGATCGGCTGCCGCAATGGGCCGCCAACCAAGCGTAGCCGTTGAAAACAGCCGTCGTGAACGGCGGACGTTTGCCAGCCACGCAAACCTGAAACGTACATGTGGCCATCATGCGGGTTGAAGCGCCCCCGCATCGCGCCGGAAAGGTAGCGCCCGGGCAGATTGATCATCGCTCCTTGGGATTTGTTGGATCGATCCGGGATGCCGATCAACGCCGTGCAGCGTCCGTACGAGAGATGCACCATCCTACCGGCCAGCGGCCCCCAGTGGTCGGCCGGTACCCAAAGCTGCCCGCCAGCGGAGTTGTCCATCACCCTTGGCACAAATGCGAATGGCTCGTCGTATGTCTTCGGTTCCTTGGAGCGATGATGCATCGGCATGTAGCCGTAAAAGCCGCCCTTGCGCGTGGCGTCGACGCGCGTCTCTGGCACCCAGCCGCCTTGTTGATCCCCCACCGTCACGATGTCGTGAGGGCTGACACCCATCCCGTTTGGATTACGAAATCCGGTCGCGTGCACGTCTAGTTTTGCGCCGTCGGCACTGACCCGCAGCACAGTTCCTCCGTGCGGATTCGATTCGGCGCATTTGGTGAAATAAAAATTTCCCTTCGAGTCAGTCTCGAGATTCGTGTTAAACGCGTGACCGCCGCTGCTCGTGAAAACGTCGTTGTTAAAATTCTCGTAATAGTCTGCCTCTCCGTCGCCGTTCAAATCGTGCAGTCGAGTGATCTGATCGCGCCCAATCACGTAGCCTAGGTTACCGACCACCTTCAAGCCAAGCGGCTGAAACAGCCCGGTGGCGTAGCGGGTCCACGTGACCGAGTTCAACGTTGCATCAATCCCGGAGACACGCCAAACGTCGCCGTGCACCGTGGCGACAAGCGCCGATTTGTCATCCAGAAAATCGTGGCCGGAAGTGAACAGCAACGCTTTCCATGGGTTGTCGAACGGAAGCCGAATGGTGTCGATGGCAAACGCCCCTCGGACCTTGCCGACAATGCCCTTGGTTTGGAGCGGTTGCCAAATGCCCGGCGCGGCCTTGGTGAACCGTGCAGGGGATTGGATGGTGCCATGTTGAGCCGCTGCCTGCGTCAGCCCCTCCTCCGAATTGCAGATTAGCACCTTGGCCAAGCGCTTGGTTTTGCCGGGGGCAATGTTGAGGTGAATGCGTTTACCCAACACTCCGAGCGTCGCCCCTTGGCCAAGCGCACGAACCCAAACCGCCCGCGCATCGTTAAATAGTTTTGCCGCAGTCGGGTTGACAAGTTCGGCAGCCAAGTCTTTGTCTGAAGCGATAAGGCACGACAACTCGGTTTCCGATGCCNCGATTTCGAANGNCCGCGAGAGGAACGGTTGACCCTCGGCTTCNCCGGCCCAGGGCGATTCCAGCACNGANNCNTCGCCCACNNTNTAGTGNAGGGNGACTCGTTTTCCNTGTCGATACANNCCGCGATACTTCGCCCAATGTCGGGGNAGCGGCCCTCGCTTGTTCGCGCGCGGATCGTTCCAACTGGACTCGTGCGCCCATCCGACGGCGTTGCCGTTGGCGAAGATCATGTTGCCCTTGGGGCTGGGCCAACTGGTCAGCCCGTACCGGTTCGGTTTGAANTCCAAAAAGCCACCGGCCCAAGCNGCNTTGNAGCCGANCAACTCGGNGTTGAAACAAACGGTCGCCTGCGCATCGTCGCCGAGCTTGATCGTGATGCCCTTGTCCGTGCGGCCATTCGGCGTGAGTACCGCTGAGGCCAAAAACGGACCNACCTCGGCATNCGCCCAGCGCCCATCGGCCCAATCGGCTTCGACCTGATCGGCTACGGCCTTCATCGCCGNGGTNGCTGGTGTTTTNGATTCCGCTTGGACAAGCGACAGACTGGCCGTCAGTAAACAGGACAGAAAAGAGATTCGGTAAAGCACACCGGCATGCTGGACAAGNCGCAAGCCAAGTCAAGGCAACGCAACACGGGCTTGTGGAGACTGNGTGCAAAAGGTANTTTCTGCTTATGGATTTAACTGCCGTATACAAGACCGTCGAGGAAGGAGGGAGCGTCACTTGACTGGAGAATTATCGGTACCGGTTGCCATGCTCGCTCAAGCGCCGATCAATGTTGTTGAGCCGGTTGTTGGCGAAGCGGATTGGTCGGGGATCGTGATGGACTGGTCGCAGAAAATAGGCCTCGCGTTGCTCATTCTGATCGGCTTTTGGATTCTCGCCATTGTGGTTCGAAAAATCATTCGCAAAGCTGGAGGGGCGACCGGGATCGATTCGAGTGTCGTGAATCTGCTTGCGCGTGTGGCCAACGTGGGGATTTGGATCGTCGGCCTCGTCACCGCACTTGGGACTGTGGGTATCGACGTCTCCGCCATCGTAGCGAGTCTGGGTTTGACCGGGTTCGCGGTGGGGTTCGCGCTCAAGGACTCGATTAGCAACCTGCTGTCGGGTGTGTTGATTCTGATCTATCGGCCGTTTCGCGTGGGGCAGTCGATCAACGTGAAATCGTTCGAGGGCAAAGTCACGGTGATCGACCTGCGCTACACCACCCTCGAACAGGACGACGAAAAAATATTGGTACCCAACTCATTGCTATTTACCAATCCCATCAATATTCGCTCGAAATCCGGGCCGGAAAATTGAACATTCACCGGGCCGCGATGTCTCAACGGGGTTGGTTTCGGCCTTGGGATTCGCGATCGAATTGAACTTTTACCGCAAAAACATCGCTGCACTGTCAGTTTTTCTGCTGATGAGTCTGACCTATGCCCCGGTGGTTTTGGCGGAAAAAGCGCGTTTTTTTTCGTCCAAGGGGGGCTCGGCGTTTCAGTTGCGCTCGCGTGAGACGAAGGCGGACACCGGGCGCAGTTTGTTGAGCACTGCAAAGTCCGCGAGTGGAGTGGGANCTGCGCTTTACCCGACCACNTCCTCCAAGATGGACAAGCAATCCTCTCGGAAATTGCTCGAGATGTTCGACCGAAAAAAGAACTGGGTTTTTCACAGCTTGGGNAACTCCGACGGTGAAAAAGAAGATGTTTCGGCGGAGGATGATTGGACTAGCNGAGANCAGCAATTGTTTCGTGATCCGTATCGCCAATCGAACGGGGTAGTTGGGGAGTTCATTCGCAGCGACGATAAACAGCTGACCGGAAAAAACGATCGCAACCGGAACTCGCGTAAAAATGATCCCACCCAACTGAGACCGGAAGACGATGAGGAGAATCNTTTAACGAGGGATGATACCAAGCTTGAGTTGGAGTTGACTCAGCGAGTCGAAAAAGCTGGCTTGGCCTTTAGCGGAAATTCCCCCTTTGCGGCACGAACGAGGCTTGCGGATTCCTCCCCGTTCGCCCGTCGGAAAACCGGTTCCGGTAATCCATTCAAATTCAAACAAGGTGCCGGGGGATCCCGGAAGGGGCGTTTTGTGGGTGGCAGCGGCTCGCGCTCATCCGGAGGCCAAGCGCTTGGCCAAGCGGGCGGCGGAGGCCAAGGCGGATTCTTTACTTCGAAAACGGTCCAATCGCAGGGCATCTTCGGTGGCACATCGCCGTTCGCAGCCAAGGGCGCAGGCCAAGCGCCCAAGCCGCTTGGGTTGGCGCCGTTGAATTTCGGAACTGGACTAAACCCGGGAGCGTCCACACCGGTCACCGGAGTCGGCGTGGATGAGTTGACCAACACCGCGAAACCACCGGCGTTGGGCGTCAAGCCTCCCACTCCCGGCAACACGATTTCTTCCATCATCTCCGCGCCTCCCAGCGTTTCGACCAAACGTTCGATGCCGTTGCTGTTTCAGGGCAACCGGCAAAAGAGTCCGACCGTGCGAAGCGGTCTTCTGAACGGGGGGATGCGCTCGCCGTTCGACAAAAAGCCGGGAGGTCGCTGACTTCGCTTGACGTTCGTGTCGGGCGTGTGGCCCACTTCTTGGCCTTGAGTCAGGCTGCCACCAAGTCGCCATTTCCGAAGGGGGTTCAGAGTCTGTTCTGGTTTTTCTTCCTCAATTTTCTGTCCTGCCAGATCATCATGGACAGCCCGATTTTTCTTTACGCAGAAAGCCTCGGGGCGAGCGCCACCATCATGGGATTAATCGCGGGCATGACGCCGTTGATGGTCATTTTTCAAATTCCCGCTGCCGCTCATGTTGGCCGTTGGGGCTACAAGTTTTTCATTTCAACCGGCTGGACGGTGCGACTGCTTTTTGTGTTGGGGCTGGTATTTGTTCCATTGATGGACGGTGTTTTGAATCCCCAAAGCCAACTGGCGTTGGTGCTCGTTTTGTTGTTCGCCTTCAACATGGTTCGAGGGATCGCCAGTTGCGCCTGGTTCCCGTGGATTCGCGGGTTGATCCCGGAAAATATTCGCGGTCGCTATCTCACATTCGAAAGCGCCTTTGCCAACGCCGGAAGTCTCGTCGCGTTTTTGCTTGTCGCGGCTTACATGGGCGAAGCGCCGACGAGTCTGCAATTCACGGTGTTGTTTGGGTTCAGTTGTGTGGCCGGTGTGTGGAGCATCGCGTTCATCCGTCGCGTGCCGAACGTTGCCCCGCCGGAGGAGGAGGCCGGCAAAAAGCAACAGGCACCATGGGCGNAGATATTTGCCAANAAACCGTTCCGTAAACTGCTATGGANAGAGATGTTCATGGCCATCGCGCTGGGTGGTTTGGCGGCGTTTACGGTCAAATATCTCAAGGCTGAAGCCGGGATGCAGGCGAATCATATCATGCTCGCCTCGGCGGCAAAATTCGTCGGAGCACTTGGTACGCTTTGGTTTCTCAAAACTCGCCTCGACCGATTGGGAAGTCGGCCGGTGATTTTGTTCGGCTTGATCATGGGGCTGGTGTGTGTGCTTGTTTTTGGGTTGATCGCCGGGAAAGTCTTGCCGCTAAATTTCTTCGCTTTGGCTGGGCTTTATCTGAGTTTCGGTTTTGTTTTATCCAGCGTCACGATGTCGATAACTCGCTTGGCCATGGCCACGGTGCCGCGCTTGGGCAGCAGTCATTATTTTGCCGTGTTCGCTGTCGTGGGCAATCTGGCGATGGGCATCTCGCCCACGTTGTGGGGAGTGATGATCGACGTTCTCTCCGCCAGTGAAGGAGTTTGGCTGGGGATCGAGTGGAACGAGTACACGATCTATTTTGCAGGGGTGGCGGTAGTGCTGTTTTTGACGGTGGCAGCCACNGTTCGATTGGAGGAGGCCAAGGCGGCACGAATGAACGAGTTTTTCCTCGACCTGATCCGCCACTCTCCGCTTCGCAGCTGGATTCGGAAATGAACGCTGCTCCGCTTGGCCAAGCGCTTGGCCAAGTTTTTGNATCAATCCCGAGTGTTTCTGCGTTCGAAAAACGGGACGAGGAACGTGTCCACCACTAACTGNATCAAGTGATAGATCGCAAGCGGCAGAGCGCCGATTGGGTTGTCGCCGAAAAACCGTTCCCAAAGATAAATGCCGTTGGGTAGCGTTTTTTGGGAGCCGGAAAAAACCAGAGCCGTTCCGGTTCCGCTGTCCAGTCGGAACAACAAACCAACCCCAAAATTCCAACCNAACAAGAACGCGTGNAGCAGTGCGGAGACGATCNCGATTCGGATGACGATCTCNTTATTGCCCTCAATTTGTCCCGTTGCCACNGAAAAACCGGAGTACACGAAAACGAGGATAATCAATTGCGGCANGAGCCGGANCCCCTTGATGAGNGGTTGGGCTTTGTCCCACAAAAAACGGCGAAGTAATTGGCCCAGCGCGACCGGTAAAATCACGACCTGCAGCATTTTGAAAATCATGCTGGCAACCGGGAGTTCCACTTCGGCTCCGACGCTTGATTGCAAAATAAACGGCGTCAGTACCACTGTAAGTGAACTGGAAAGCAGCGTGAAAATAAGGGCGATTTCCTGATTGCCTCGNGCCAACACGGTTAGTGCGAGCGCCGAGGCNAGGCTGCTTGCCTGCGCCGCCATGATCATCACAGCCGTCAAAAAATGCGCGTTGCCTTCCGGTTGCAACATGGCTGCCAAGCCGTANGCGGCGAGTGGCGCAATGCAGTAGGTTGAGAGGAGGACAAGCCCGATCGCACCAAGGTTGGCTGCCTGACTTTGAAGTTTGCNGGTGTTGAGCGTGAAACCGGAGATTCCCATCATCACNCCGACCAGCACGGGTGTGGCCCATCCGGNGCTTTTGATNGCGATGCCCCCTTCGGGCAGCCACAGGCCAACCGGGATCATCAACATCAGCAGCGTTAAAAACCAGTAACGGCTCAGGAGCGTTCGCCAGCGATTTGTGCNGGCGGTTGGTTCGGCTACACAACCCATGCGGCNCGNAGTATGCGGATGGGGTGGGGNCAACTCAATGGCCAATCGGTGACCGGCGCAATGCGAGTTTGACACCGGTTGGCGGGTGAATGATTTTTCGCCNATGCACTTTCGTCGATGGTTTTTTTTGTTTGTCGCGTTTTTGGTCGCGAGCGAATCACAGCGCGCACAGGTTCCGCCGGCGAATGAGATTTANAGCCGGTTNGGCGTTGGCAAGCCGGGCAAGCCGATCGATGGTTTTGTTGATGGCCGATTCACGATGAAACGNGACGAGGTGGTCGTGTTTGTCGGTCAGGAAAATCTGGTTCGCGAACAAAAANCTGGTGTGATGGAGTCGATGCTGGCGGCTGGTTTTGCAAAACAAAAACCGCGTTTCCGNTTCATGGCGTGGGAGGCGGATACGGTTTACGAGCAGTGGCGTGAAGTGAATTTTGGCGGTTGGCCAGAGCAGTTGGATGCCGCCGGGGCGACGATGTTGATCGTGCAGTTTGGGCAGATGGAATCNCTCGNCGGCACGGAGCGNTTGACTGAATTTACCACCGCTTACCATCGNCTGTTGGATGAGTTTGCACAGCGCACNCGTCGCTTGGTTTTGCTCTCACCTTCGCCGTTTGAAACGCCGGAAGCCANGCACGCNCCGAACTTGGCCAAGCGCAATNTAGAGGTGAAACGNTACGCAGATGCAGTTCGGGGGATCGCGGAGCAGCGCGGGGCGGTGTTCGTCGATCTCTTTTCGCCGTTCGCGGGTAAGNCCGAAACGCGTTTGGCCAAGCGCCGCACGGAGAACGGAATTCACCTCACAGAGGCNGGGTTGCGTTTGGTCGGGAGCGAGGTTGCGCGGGTGTTGGGTGCCGGCGAATCGTTCAAGCCAGTCGGTGGGCTGCAGNAGGAGATCGTTCGAAAAAACCAGTTGTGGTTCGACTGCTGGCGACCNGCGAATTGGTCGTTCGTTTACGGAGATCGGATTAGTCAGCGCTANGGCCGGGCTGGTGGTGGGTTGCCACCTTTGAAGCAGTCTTTCGAGCGGCAGTTNCCGTTGCTGCTGGAGGCGGAACAGCGGATTCACGCGTTGACGCTTGGCCAAGCGGTCGAGNCGTTTGAGCCGAAACCGATCCTCTTGGCNAAGCCGGGAATCAAGGCGTTNAGCCCNGAGGAACAATTGGCCACTTTCACGGTGGACGAGAANTTCGAGGTCAACCTGTTTGCCTCGGAGGTTAACGGGGTGGTGAAACCGACACAGATCGCTTGGGACGAAAAAGGGAGGATGTACGTCGCCTGTTCACCGACCTACCCGCAGACATTGGCTAGTTCGCCGCGAACGGATTTTATTTTGGTTTTGTCGGATAGCAATGGCGACGGCCTGGCCGATCGGTCGCATCGATTCGCAGAGGGTTTGACCATGGTGCAGGGCGTGGAGCCGGGTGCGGGCGGGGTTTATGTCTGCGATTTTGATCGGTTGCTGCACTTGAAGGATACTGACGGCGATGACCGGGCGGATGAGCAGCGGGTGATTTTTTCCGGATTCGGTATCGGCGACACGCACCAGTTGGTGAACAGCATTAGCCACGGGCCGGACGGCAGTCTTTGGTTCACACAGGGGTTACATGCGATGTCTCGTGTCGAGTCGCCGTGGGGGATCGTGAGGCTCGACCGGTCGGCTGTGTGGCGATTGCGTCCGCGCGAGTTGCGGCTTGAAGGGTTTTTTGGCGGTGGCATGGCTGGGGCGAACTGCTGGGGAGTGGCGATTGATGATTACGGACAGGTGTTTCACAAAAGCGGCGACCGGCCGCATGGTTACTGGACGGTGCCGGGCATGGTTCGAGGCGGCAATTCGTCCGGTAGCAGTTCGGCAACGGAGGCAAGTGTGTCGTATCGGGGTTCGCCGGAGCAGTATCACCCGATTGGTGCGCTTTTCGAGACGTCACCCAAAACGACCGCCATCGACATCATCGGGACACAGGCGCAGCCACCTGAGATTCAGGGCGATGCGTTGATCGGCGGTTATTTTGGCTCGGTAGTGGAGTTGCACCAAATTCTCGACAACGGGGCGGGTTTCAAAAGCAAGCAGCGGCCGCGGGTTGTGACGTCTTCGTCACCGGCGTTTCGACCGGTGGATGTAAGTATTGGACCGGATGGTGCAATGTATTTGGCTGATTGGTACAACCCGATCATCGGGCATTATCAGGCGAGTTACGCGAACCCGAATCGCGACCGAACCCGCGGCCGGATTTGGCGTATCGCAGCCAAGGGCTATCCGCCGATTCAGCAACCGAACCTCGCAGCGATGTCGAACGGTGAGTTGTTGGAGCAGCTTGCTTCACTGGAGCGGTGGACGCGTTATCAGGCCAAGCGGCTTTTGTTTGACAGGCCAAGCAGTGATGTGGTGAAGGCGACCGACGACTGGTTGGCCAAGCGCGGTGAGGTCGCGGATGATCGCTGGTTGTTGGAGGTGATGGGTGTGTACGAGTCGCACGAAACAGTTCGCCTGAGGTTGCTCGATCGGTTGTTGGTTTCGGAAGATTATCGGGTTCGAGCCTACGGGACGCGAGTTGCCGGCAAGTGGGGGGCGCGCTTGGCCAAGCCCTTGGCTCGGCTTAGGCAACAGGCGCGGGATGAACATCCGCGGGTCCGACTGGAGGCGGCGGTGGCGGCCACGTATGTGCCCCGGGCCGAAGCGGTCGAGGTGGTCATGCAAACTTGGGCCGGCAAACGGGATGCATACCTCGACTATGCGATCCGCACCAGTGCCCGAGCGTTGCAGCCTTATTGGGAACACGCGTTGCGTGATGGTAAACTGGATTTTGCCGACCACCCTGACCGTGCGGAATTCCTTCGCGAGTTACAGGGCAGCGCGCCGAAGCGGGCTTCGGAAGGGGAGCAGCTTTACACAATGGCCTGCATGGCCTGTCACCAACCGGAGGGGAAAGGGTTACCCGGAGTCTATCCGCCGCTGGTCGACAGTGAGTGGGTGANCGGCGACACNGANCGGTTGATCAAGGTTGTGCTGCACGGCCTCTCTGGCCCGATCGTCGTGGGTGGTGAANAATACGGTACGGGTAACGCCGTGCCGATGCCGGGNATGGNCGGGTTGACNGANCAGCAAGTGTCGGCAGTTCTNAGTTANGTTCGNNAGGCNTTTGCCGACAAGGTCAGGCCCGNTCACCGCCGCTGAGGTGAAGGCCGTTCGAGCNNGCACAGCCGGGCGNCGNAAGCCGTGGACAGCGGANGAACTGCGTTGACCNNNGTTCGCTGGCTTGCGCTTGGCCAAGCGGGCCTCTAGCTTNCNGNNCTTCAGATGACACCTCGGATGATTAGTCTGNTTGGNATTTTGGCCTTCCTTGGTTTGGCGTGGGCGCTATCCACCAACCGGCGGAACGTGCCTTGGAGGGTGGTTGNGTGGGGGATGGGGCTTCAGTTGATCATCGCTCTNTTGGTGTTCCAAACACAGCTTGGCCAAGGGGTGTTCGAGGCAGCCAATGTGGCCATCNCCAAGCTCAACGAGTTTGCCAACGAGGGATCGAAACTGGTGTTCGGGCCATTGGCTGAGCGCGAAAGCATGGAGGCCGTTTTTGGGCCAGGCAACGGAGTGCTGTTTGTGATCGCGATCCCGGCCACGATCATTTTTATCTCGGCATTGTCTTCGCTGCTTTACCACTGGCGGGTGTTGCCGTGGATTGTTACCGGCATCGCTTGGGTGATGCGACGCACACTCCGGACGAGCGGCAGTGAAACGCTGGCTTCCGCCGCNAATGTGTTCATGGGNCAAACCGAGGCACCGCTGCTTGTGAAACCGTACCTCGCNGGGATGACCCGCAGCGAGTTGNTGGCGTTGATGGTGGGCGGAATGGCGACGATCGCCGGCGGGGTGGCTGCAGCGTATGCTTCGCTGGGAATCAACGCCGGGCACCTGCTGACGGCATCGCTTTTGAGTGCGCCGGGGACGCTGGTGATCGCCAAGCTGATGTTTCCCGAGTCGGAAAAAAGCGCGACGGCGAATGAGGCCTGCGAGCTGCCGAGAAGTTCAGCCGCGAACAGCATCGATGCACTTTGCCAAGGCGCGGCGGATGGTATGCGGCTTTCGATCAACGTGATTGCGATGCTCATTGGCTTTATCGCGATGGTTTATNTGGNCAATGCATTGCTCGCGTGGTTGCTGTCGTGGACGGATTGGAGTGTCACGATTCAGGAAATTGTCGGTTGGTTGAACGTGCCGTTTGCCTATCTGATGGGCGTACCGGCGGAGGAGTGTCTGCGGGTCGGAACGGTGCTCGGTGAACGGGTGGTGCTGAATGAGTTCGTCGGTTTTTTCACTCTGACACAAATGACTGGAGGGGAAAACGCATTGAGTGAACGCACCGTGTCGATCGTGACGTACGCGCTTTGCGGATTTGCGAACTTCGCCAGCGTGGCAATCCAGATCGGAGGGATCAGTACGTTGGTGCCGGAGCGGCGGACGGATTTGGCGAAGCTTGGCCTGNGGGCGATGNTAGGGGGNCTGTTGGCCTGTTACCTCACGGCAAGTGTTGCCGGGTTGCTGATGCTCTANGCGGGTTNGNTGCTGTCCGAGGCCATCGCCGNGTCATTGACGGGGAAGGTCAGATGAAAANTGGCTCCCTCGCCGAGCTTGCTCTCCACGCGAACCGAGCCGCCGTGNAGTTGCGTGACGTGTTTGACGATCGACAAGCCAAGACCGGTGCCTCCCAATTCGCGNGAGCGTGCCTTATCGATGCGANAAAAGCGTTCAAAAATTCGCTCGCAAGCATCGGGAGGGATTCCCGGGCCATCGTCTGTGACGCAAAGATCGATTTCTTTTTCGTTGCTGACAGNCGAGACNAAAACGCATTNACCGCCGTANTTGATTCCGTTTTCGATCAGGTTGTTGAGTGCCTGAAAAAGCCGTTGACCGTCGGCGACGAGTATTACGTCCTCTTCNATTTTGTTTTTAAAAATCACNCCCTTTTTGANGGCCATTTCGCGGAGGCTATCGAGAACCGTTTCGACGAACTGCCGCAGTTTGATGTCTCTNAACTCCAGCNCGACCCCTCCNGANTCCATCCGCGACAGGGTCAGAATGTCCTCGATCAAAAACGTCAACCGGTTCGAGTGGTTTTCNATTTTTTTGAGGAACCGATGATTTATCGACTCCGCATCTTCTTCGGCGTCGAGCAAGGTTTCGACGTAGCCCTTGATGATCGAGAGTGGCGTGCGCAATTCGTGACTGACGTTGGCAACAAACTCCTGCCGCAGATTTTCCAGTCGCTTNATCCGCGTCAGGTCGTGAAANATTAAAATGGCACCCCGGTTTNCCNCGTCCTTTTCGCGAATCGCCACCCCGTTGGCCTGCAGGTAACGCTGATTGAGGTTTGGNAGCATAAACTCCTCCTGCTCGATNCTNTTTTCTACCTTGAGCCGGTCTATCAACTCGTTCGCTTGGTGGATGCGGATGGCTTCCATCACAGTTTTTCCGTTGGGATTTCTCTCAAGTTCAAACAACCGACAAAAAGCCTGATTCGCGAATTCGATGCGGCNGCTGGTGTCGGTGACGAGTATGCCTTCCGGCATGTTNGTAAAGATCTCNGCCANGCCAAGCGCGTTGGCCAAGCNGATTTCGTTAGANGGGTTTTGCGCTTGGCNAAGCGAGAGTGAACGGCAGCGTTTACTCCAGTAAACCTGAAGCGCAACGAGGCAGATNAAAAGGAGAATGGAAACGCCCCAGCCGATCATGATGCAGAATCCAAGTAGCGGTAGCCGACACCCCGTACGGTCTCGAGGTGTTTCGCCGCTTGGCCAAGCTTGGCGCGAAGCCGTTGCATTGTGGTATCCACCGTGCGGGTGTCGAGGGTGGGGGCGTAGCCCCAGACATCGCGCAGCAGGGTTTCGCGGGTTTGCACTTCGCCGTTGCGACCGGTGAGCAGGCAGAGCAGTTTGAACTCGGTGGTGGTAATGGAGAGCGGTTGGCCATCGACGAAGGCCTTATGCCGCACTGTGTCCAGTTTGAAAGGGCCGGTTTCGATGACCTCTACGCTATCCCGATTGTCCTCCGTGAGTCGAAGCAAATTCTTCACGCGCAAAATTAATTCACGCGGGCTAAAGGGTTTAGTGACGTAATCGTGCGCTCCTAATTCGAGTCCGCGGACGCGATCCTCCTCGGCCGCCCGCGCGGTAAGCATAAGGATAGGGACGTCGCGTGTCTTGGGGTCACGCTTGAGTAGTTGGCAAATCTCGAGGCCATTAATGCCGGGCAGCATGAGATCAAGCACCAGCAGGCTTGGCACGTGTGCCCGCGCCATCTTCAATGCCATGTCACCCGTTTCAGCTACGGCGACTTTGAAGTTTTCTTTTTCCAAATGAAATACGATCAACTCGAGGACATCTGGCTCGTCGTCCACGACTAAAATTCGAGTTTCGTCCTTGCGGGGCATAATTTATTCAGTGGGCGATGCGGAGTGCCGGATGTCGGTGCCTTCGTGCAGTAACACCGCATCTTCGGCGATGTTCTTAGCGTGGTCCCCGATGCGTTCGAGGCATTTTGTGATCACACCAAGATGCAGACAGCGGCGGATGTTATTCGGGTCCGCCTCCATCAATCCGATGAGTTGCTGCTGGTATGATCTGTTCAAATCATCGACCTTTTTGTCACGAGGAATAACACCTCTTGCAAGTATGGTGTTGCCAACGACGAAGGCGTCCAGCGCGTCCTTTAGCATCGCATTCACGAGGAAGGTCATCTCTGCGATGTCCAACGGAGTGTCCAATGTGGGGAGAGTCATCAACTCGATGGAACGGGTGGCGATTGTGGTGGCTTCGTCGCCGACGCGTTCGAGATCCTGGGCGATCTTCATTCCGCAGGTGATCTGTCTCAGTTCGGTTTCGCTGGGGTTTTTCGAGAGCAGGTCAAGGGCGATGCGGTCGATTTGGATTTCGAACTGGTCGATGAATTCTTCTGTTTCCAGTGCCTGCTGGGCCAAGGGCTCGTCCCGGTCGAGATGCGCGCGGACGGCACGGGTGACCACGCTTTCCGCATGGCTCGCCATGATGAGCAGCTTTTCCTTGAACTGTGATAGGGCCTGTTGATCAAACTTCATAATACCACGACGTGCGGATAGGGGGATAATCACGCCCGATTGGCAAAGCGCAAAGCAAAAAAAGAGCTCGAACTGAGTCGGTCTCTCCCTGGTTGGTTTGGCTTGGAAAATTGGCGTTAATTGTGTTCCGAATAACCGGCCAGTTCATCTTAATTTCGG
>NZFR01000123.1 GCA_002689335.1 Verrucomicrobiales bacterium | reverse complement strand
CAAGGCCTCGAAGGAAGCTCTCGCCCGATGCGAACTCGAGATCAGCCAGATCAAGTGCATCATCCCGCATCAGGCCAACATGCGTATCCTCAAGGCAGTCGGCGACCGGTTGGGCGCCAGTGAAAACCAGATATTCAGCAACCTTGAATACTACGGCAACACCTCCGCCGCATCAGTGGCCATCGCGCTGGATGAAGCGGTTCAACAGGGTCGGGTGCAACGGGGCGACCTGATTTTGATGCTCGTTTTCGGCGCAGGCCTCACTTGGGGCGCAGCAGTGATCGAGTGGTAACCCGCGCTTGGCCAAGCACTTGGCCAAGTTTTCAGCGACTGGATTTCCTCATCCTGCTTGGCCAAGCGAGGTTTTTGGCACTTGCCCAGCCGCCCAATTCCTGATTTTCTGTCCAGCACTTTTGAGATGGAACTGTTCAATAAAATTCTAAGGACCGCAGTGACAGGCGGTGCTTCCGACGTTCATATCAAACCCGATTCACCAGTGGTTTACCGCATCAACAGCCAATTGGTGGAAACCGAGATGGCCCAAACACCAACTCAGGAATGGTTGGACTCGATCATAAAACAGATCCTGCCCGAACACTTTCTACCACGCCTTGAGGAGGATCGGGAAATCGACTTCTCCTACTTTTTGGAGGGCGTCGGCAGGTTCCGGACAAACTGTTTTCAGCAGTTGGGCAAGTGGTGTTTGGCTATGCGTTACGTGGTGGCTGAAGTGCCGAAGATCGAAAGTCTGAACCTGCCGGACTCCGTCAAGACAATCGCCGAAGAACACCGAGGCATCGTCCTTGTCGCCGGCACTACCGGCAGTGGTAAGTCCACCACTCTTGCAGGCATGGTGGATCACATTAACTCCACCATGAAGCGGCACATCATCACGCTGGAAGACCCGGTTGAGTACGTGTTTGGAGACAACCAATGCGTGATTGAACAGCGCGAGGTTGGCCTCGACACTCCTTCCTACCAGCACGGCCTCAAGCACGTGATGCGTCAGGATCCCGACGTCATCATGGTGGGTGAGATGCGCGATGCGGTCAGCTTCCGCGCTGCAATGAGTGCGGCCGACACCGGTCACTTGGTGATGTCCACCCTGCACACAATCGACGCCCCGCAATCCATCGCCCGCGTGCTCGACTTTTTCCCATCAGAGGAACGCGAGCAGGTACGCAAGCAGATGGTCGGCACTCTCAAGGCGATCATCGTGCAGCGCATGACTGTTCGCGCGGATGGCCAAGGCGTTGTTCCGGCGATCGAGATCATGGTAAACACCCCGACCGTGGCCAAGTTGATCAAAGAGAACCGCACGGAAAAACTTCATGCGGCGATCGAAACAGGCACCGACGATGGCATGCAAAACTTCAACCAATCGCTTTTCCAACTGGTGAAGGATAACATCATCACTAAGGAAGAAGCACTCGACAAAGCCACCAACCCGCAGGCGTTGGAGATGAACTTCAAGGGCATCTTCCTCTCAGAAGGCAGCCGAATTTTGAATTAACCCAGCCCGTTCGCCGGTTGCGCTGCATTGGCTTTATCGCCACACTCCGCCGCGTGACAAGGCAAACGGCACACAGTTTTACGCCGCGTATGGGTTCATGCGCGGCGCTTGCGTTTGGACTCGCAGCATACTCGCTTGGCCAAGCGGAAACCANTCCNNCCNCNCTCGTNGCAGAGTCGCCCCGGGTTCCGGTAGTGGGCATCGAGATTCCGGACGATACACGGCAATCCCTTCGCAAGNAGACCGATGCGCTTGGNNAAGCGATTGATNAACTNCGCGATCAATTGGNCAAGAGTCCGCCGCTGCTACGGTTTCTGCCGGATGTGCAGGTGTACCACAAGGCAGTCGACTGGGCGCTGCGCCACCAACTTTTCTTCAAGGAAAACGAATTTAAAATCGCGGAAGAGCTGCTCACCGAAGGGACGGCGCGGTCGAAGCTACTCACCGAAGGGAACGTGCCTTGGACTCGAAAAACAGACTTAGTCGTTCGCGGCTATGTCTCCAAACTCGACGGCTCCGTGCAGCCTTACGGGCTGGTGATTCCCCAATCGTTTTCCACAGACCCGTGGCGGAAACGCCGACTCGATGTCTGGCTGCACGGCCGAGACAACAAGCTAAGCGAACTGAAATTCGTTCACCAACGCCGCACCAGTAGGGGGCAGTTCGTGCCACCCGATTCGATCGTTCTCCATCCCTACGGTCGCTTTTGCAACGCGTTCAAATTCGCCGGCGAAGTGGACGTACTCGAGGCACTGGAGCACGTGAAAGAAAANTACCCAATCGACGACNCGCGGGTGAGCGTGCGTGGATTCTCAATGGGCGGCGCCGGATGCTGGCACTTGGCCGCTCACTACGCAGCCGACTGGGCGGTGGCCGCACCCGGAGCCGGGTTTGCGGAATCTCTCGAGTACCTCGGCCTTACAAAAAAAGACGCTTTCCCCCCGAAATACGAGCGCACGCTTTGGGGGCTTTACGACGCCACGCTGTACGCAGGTAATTTGTTCAACACCGCCACCGTCGCGTACAGCGGAGAGGAGGATAAACAAATCCAAGCCGCCCGAATCATGGAGAAATTTTTGAGCAACGAAGGGCTATCTCTGCGGCATGTCATCGGCCCAAAAACCGGACACAAATATCATCCGGCCTCCAAGGCTGAGATTGACGAACGCGTTAATGCCGTTGTCGCAAAAGGATGCAACCCGGTGTCCAGCGAGGTGCGGTTGGTCACCCGCACGCTGCGTTACAATCGTCAGGCGTGGGTGCAGGTTCACGGAGTTGAGGAGCATTGGATGCCGACCCGTGTCGAAGCTGGGTTGATCGGCAACCGGCATATCGAGGTCAGCACGATCAACGTTTCACGTTTAGTTTTGTCGATGCCGTCCGGCACATGCCCGCTGCGGCTCAATGGAAATCCGACGGTGATTATTGACGGCCAAAAACTCAGCGGCGAACGGGTACGCACCGACCGCTCGTGGGAGTCTCGCTTCGTCAAAGTGTTTGGAAAATGGAAAGCGGTGGGCCGGTTCGAGTTCTCCGGCTTGGCCAAGCGCCCCGGTTTGCAGGGCCCGATTGATGACGCGTTCATGGATCGATTCGTGATGGTCCTACCCACCGGCCAAGCGCGCTCAGACGCGGTTGACCGCTGGACGAAAGCCCAGCTTGGCCAAGCGCTCTCAGATTGGGAACTGCAGTTTCGGGCCAAGCCGCAAGTCATCGCAGACACCGACCTCACCGAAGCCGATATCGAAAACAGCAACCTAATCCTTTGGGGAGATGCCGCCAGCAACTCGACGATCGCGAAACTTATCGACCGGCTGCCACTGAAGTGGAGCCGCGACGCGCTCAAGCTTGGCCAAGCGGAAGCGTCCGCGGAAACTCACGTGCCGGTTTTGATTTTCCCGAACCCGCTTAACCCAAAGCGCTACGTTGTGCTGAACTCCGGGTTCACTTTCAGCCGAAACGGCCACATGAGCAACGCCACCCAAACGCCGAAATTGCCGGACTGGGCGTTGGTCGATATCACCAAACCGTACAATGCCGGCGATCCGGTCTGCATCGCCGCGGCCGGTTTTTTTGACGAGCGCTGGCAACCGAAAAGCACCAACTAATTAGAAGCGCGGGTTGCCTCAAGCGAGTTCGGCTGTCATTTTCCTCGCATGCCAATTCGATTTGTTTTTTGTGCCGCACTAAGCCTCGTCACCGCCCTCCCCTTGGCCAAGGCCGAGCCGGCGAAGCCAAGCGGCAGCGTCTCCATTCTTCCGTCAAGTTCCCGTTTGGAGACGCTCTGGGAAAAGGGCGAGTTCACCGAGGGCGTTGCCGTCGCCCCGGACGGACAAATTTATTTCAGTGACATTNCTAGAANTGAAACCNCCTCCGGGCAAATTTTAAGATTTNATCCCAAGACCGGNAAAACAACNGTCTTNACGGCAANATCGGAAAAAAGCAACGGACTGATGTTCGACCGCGACGGCCGGCTNATTGCCTGTTGCGGCGCGAACAACGGNCGGATGGCGCTCAGCGAGTTCCTGCCAAACGGCAANCCCCGCACGCTCTCCGGTTCGTTCGAGGGAAAACGCTATCTTGCACCCAACGATCTCGTAATTTTNCCGAATGGNTTCATCTATTTCAGCGACCCCCGATATATCGGCAANGAAAAGNAGGAGCAAAGNCAGATGTCGGTTTATCGATACGATCCATTTGATGGCTCTGTGGTGCGAGTGATCNGCGCGGATCAAATCGAAAAACCAAACGGACTGGGCGTGTCGCCCGATGGTAAATCCCTCTACGTCGCCGAGACCAACAACGGCTCCACCGGCGGCCCGAACGCCCCGGAAAATCCGAAGATGGGACGCATGACGCTAAACACCTTTCCCATCCGCAAGGACGGCAGCCTTGGAGCAAAAAAAGTGCTCGTAGATTTTGGAAATCAAACCGGAATCGACGGCATGACCCTCGACGCCATGGGAAATATTTACACGGCTGTCCGGTCCACCGACCGTTTCGGCATTGTCGCCTTCACTCCGCGAGGCAAGGAACTCGCGTTTATACCGACCGAAAAACTGCCGACCAACTGCTGCTTCGGCATCGGCGAGGACGCCAACACGTTATACATAACAGCCGGCATCGGGCTGTACCGAATCAAGATGAACGTCTCCGGCTACCACCCCGCCACAGCCCCTTTGGCCAAGCGAAGTGACGGCGGCTGGGTGTCGATCTTCGATGGTAAAACCGCCAAGGGATGGACGCCTCGAGGCGAGGTGGAATTCCTCAAGGCCGTCGATGGCGAGTTGCATCTGTTTTCCAAAAAAAATGTCTGGGTGGTTTCCGACGCACAAGCGACCGATTTCGAAGCGCAACTCGAAGTAAAGCTCCCCGAGCAATCTGAGGGCAAAGGCGATCATTTCAACTCCGGGCTTGGCTTCCGGTTGATCGGTGAAAAAGGAAAACCGAAAGGCTACCAGTGCGAGATCGAACGGTCAGCCGCGGGAAAAAACGGCGGGGTTTACGGTATCGGCTTCGGCGGCTGGCTGTTCCCGAAAGGCCCGGANCAGACNGCAAAAATCAAAACCACCACCCAAGNTCTGTTTAACGACGGTAACTGGAACAAGGTTCACATCCGCGTGGTGGGTGATCACGCACAAACGTGGGTTAACGGTCGAAAGATTGCCGACATCAAAGGCATCAAGCCACACCGGGGCCGATTCGGGATCCAGCACCACGGCTCTGGCGGCACCGTCAAATTCCGCAGCCTGCGCTTCCTCCCCATCGGCAGCCGAAAATAAGCGCAAAGAACTTCCCAGTGCTTGGCCAAGCGGGTAGGTTTTCNNCATCCGTTTGCATGAAAACTTCTGCANTAATTCTCTCGCTGGCCGTTGGCTTGGCTTCGACTCAAGCCGCCAACGGATTATGGACTAANCCCGAAGACTCAACTCTCCCGATCGATTTTAAAATTCAGGGCGAGTATGTCGGCAAAACTTCGAGCGGCAAAAAANTCGGNGCTCAANTCATCGCGCTNGACAAGGGCGAGTTTCAGGCTCTGCTTTTGCCNGGCGGACTTCCGGGGGCCGGNTGGGATGGCAAAAACAAATCGCTCCTCTCCGGCTCGTTGAANGGCAAGGTCGCCAAGTTTTCCGAGGCGANGGGNAANCGAAAATATCTGGCCAAGGGCGCGAATGAATTTAGCGCCACGCGANAGTTCCCNCCGGCGGGTCNTCACGCTGCGGAGCTGNTCGCCATCGGTAAGGTAATCGAAGGCAAATACGCCGAGGGCGATTCCTTCCGGCTCGAGCGCATCGTTCGCAAAGCCAAGTCACTCGGCAAAAAGGCTCCTAAGAATGCGATCGTTTTATTTGATGGCANNGGCAAGGACGAGTGGACCGGCGGCCGCGTGGACGCCAAAACCAAGCTACTGAACACCGACGGCAAGGACATCAAAACCAATCGCAAGTTCAGCAATTACCGGATGCACGTCGAGTTCATGCTGCCGTACAAACCAGCCGGCCGCGGACAGGGTCGCGGCAACAGCGGCTTCTATCAGGTCGACCANTACGAAGTTCAGATTCTCGACTCGTTCGGGCTCGAAGGCCTAAACAACGAGTGTGGCGGGGTCTACAGCAAGAAGGGCAGCGATGTGAACGCCTGTCTCCCGCCCTTGCAGTGGCAAACTTACGACGTCAACTTCACCAACGCCGTGATGANGGANNGCAAAAAAGTGAAGAACGCCCNCATGACGATTCGCCTTAACGGGATCGTTATCCACGACAACATCGAGATCAACGGCAAGACCGGCGGCAGTCGCAAGGATCCAGAGGGCACACCCGGCCCGATCAAACTGCAGGGCCACAACAACCCGCTGCAGTTTCGCAACGTCTGGATCGTCGAAAAATAACACCACCGCCCTGCCCGGTTCATGCACGCATTTGCCAAAGCCTTCCTCCCTGTTGCAGCCGCTCTGCTGGCTGCGACAGGCAGCTTGGCGGCGGACGAGGGGATCGAGTTTTTCGAAAAGAAAATTCGACCCGTGCTGATCGAGTACTGTTACAAGTGCCACTCCGACGAGGCGGAACAAAAGGGCAAACTCAAGGGCAAGCTGCGGCTCGATCTTCGCGAAGCCATTCGCGGCAGCGGTGAATCCGGCTTGGCTTCGGTCGTCCCCAGAAAACCGGACGAGAGCAATCTCTATCGCGCGATCACCTACCTCGACCCGGAGTTGGTGATGCCTCCCAAGAGCCGCTTGGCCAAGTCGGTCGTTGAGGACTTCAAGAGATGGATCGAGATGGGCGCCCCCGACCCGCGCGAAGGTCGCTTGGCCAAGGCCGAGGCCAAACAGATCGACTTCGACGAGGCGCGGCAGTTTTGGGCGTTCCGCAAACCAAACGAACCGGCACTGCCCAAGGTGCAAACCGGCGCTTGGCCAAGGGAGGATCTCGACTTTTTCGTNCTCGCCCAACTCGAGGCNAACCANCTGCGCCCCGCCCCTGCAGCGGCCAAGCGCACGCTCATTCGCCGCGCGACGTATGACCTNACCGGTCTNCCTCCGACGATGGAGGAGATCGCNGNTTTTCTCGCCGACGATTCNNCNGACGCCTTTCGCAAAGTCGTCGATCGGCTGCTGGCCTCCCCGCATTACGGTGAAAAATGGGGACGCCATTGGCTCGACGTCGCCCGTTACGCCGACAGCAACGGGCTTGACGAAAACTTGGCTTACGTCAATGCGTTTCACTACCGCAATTATGTCATCGATGCGTTCAACGAAGACAAGCCGTACGACTTGTTTGCGCGCGAGCAGATTGCCGGCGACCTGTTAAAACCGGTTGGGGACGAAACCGAATCGGAACGTCACGCTCGCCAAATCGCTACCGGATTTCTGAGTGTCGGCGCCAAAATGTTGGCCGAAGATGATGGACGCAAGATGGAGATGGACATCATCGATGAGCAACTCGACACGCTTGGCCGCGCCTTCATGGGCATGACGCTTGGTTGTGCCCGTTGCCACGATCACAAGTTCGATCCCATCCCGACCAAGGACTACTACGCACTGGCCAGCATCCTCAAAAGCACCCACACGATGGACAACCACAAGGTGGTCGCGCAGTGGCACGAGATCGAATTAAGCACCGCCGAACTTCGCACCAAGCAGGCCAAGATCGACAAAGCCGCCAGCGAACAAAAGAAGACGATCGACCAGTTCAAAGCCAACACCACAGATCGTGTTCTGCAACAGGCACGAAAACACGCCGCGGACTACCTGATTCAGGCGCTCATCCAGTCCCGTAAGAGCGGTCAAATCGAGCACGCCATCGCTCAAATCGAAGACAGAACAAAGAGGGATCAAGCGGAGTTTATTTTGATCGAGGCAGAGACATTCAACCGTGGCAACGGACTCCGCTCCAACGAAAACTACGGGGAAGGGATCGGCATTTTGATCAGCAGCGGGCAGACCGAAGTGGAGTACGACGTGACCGTTGCCAAAGCGGGCAACTACGACCTGCACATCCGATATGCCGCGCAGATGGCCCGTCCGGGCAAGCTGAGAGTCAACGGAGATTTGATCAACGAAAAAGCCACCGGCAGTGTCACCGGCACGTGGTTTCCTGACTCACAAACTTGGCACCTAGAGGGCACCTTCCCGCTCANCGCAGGGAAGAACGTCATCAAATTTTCCTGGCCCACCCCGACGCCGCACATCGACAAGTTGCTGTTCATNCCGNNTGACAAACCAGTCCACGGTGAAGNCTTCANAACAGATCACCTCCACGCAGCGTTCAGCAAGCAGTGGACAGAAGCCCTGAAACAGGCCGCGAAGGACGCCAAGTCGCCGCTCAACGAATGGCGCGTGTTCCTNGAGAATCCNCTCAAGCCGATCNANGTAGCCGCGATTGAGGCCATNCGTGGTCGGTTCGCCAAAGCTGCGAAGGGCGATCCACTNCACGAACTGCTTCACAAAAAAGACGGCCTTTTCAAGTCCCCCAAGGAGATTGAAAAACTTTTCGCGAAGACCGATCAGGACAAACTGAAGCAGCTGCAAAAGGAACTCGGCGACATCGAAAANCGGCGACCGAAAACACCCAAGGCCATGGCCGTCCGCGAGGGCAAGGTGCAGGATTTGAAAGTCCACCTCCGGGGCGATTATATGACGCAGGGCGAGTTGGCCCCGCGCGGTTATCTCCGGGTCATCGCCAATAAAAAAGNGGGGGCTCCACCCAAGGGCAGCAGNGGCCGGGCCGGGTTCGCCCAATGGTTGACCGGGGACAATCCCCTCACCGCGCGAGTGATGGCCAATCGGATTTGGCTTTGGCACTTCGNGCAGGGCATCGTTCNCACGCCGGACAACTTCGGCACGCTTGGACTGCGNCCGACACACCCCGAACTGCTCGACTGGCTTGCGCTGNGTTTTGTCGAGAGCGGNTGGTCGATCAAACAAATGCACCGCATCATCATGAACTCCGCCGCGTACCNGATGAGCACCCGGTTCAGCGAGGAAGCGTATGCGATGGATCCGGACAACAAACTTTGGTGGCGCTTCAACCGCCGCCGCCTTCAGGCAGAGGAAGTGCGCGACTCACTTCTCGTCGCAGGCGACTCCATCGAGTGGGGCATCAAGGATCAGCTNATGAATTACAACNCACGGCAGTACGTTTCGCAAAACGATCACCCATACTTTTTCGGCTCGAGCCGAACGGTGTACTTGCCAGTCATCCGCAGCGGCACGTTTGATGTGTTACAGGCGTTCGACTTTGGCGACCCGGCCGTCATCCAAGGGCAGCGCAGCAGCACAGTCGGCGCGGCGCAGGCCCTTTTCATGATGAACCACGATCTCGTGACNAAAGCGAGCGGGCGNTTGGCCAAGCNGGCGGACGGCAACCCCAACCTGATCGCCGCCTCGCATCAACTTTACGCCGACANACNCCGCCGCGAGCCAAGCGAGCGGGAAGCCTCGCGCTCGGTGGCGTTCGTCCAGAATGCGCTTGGCCAAGCGGAGGCCGCCCCAGCCAAGGCGACCGAGCAGGCATGGCAAAGCCTCGCCCGAGTGCTTTTTTCGTCCAACGAATTCATGTTCGTGGATTGATTTTGGAGGTTGAAATTGCTCGTGGCGAGACAGGGTCAAGGGAACCCCATCGGGGCGTCATGAGATAGCCTGGTGCATCGCGCCGGGAATACAATGGCGAAAAAGAGTCCAAGCCCTAAAAAGGAGGCACAAAGATTCGGTTAAACGCAGAGTTGTTGTGCTTTCTGTCGCCCTACTTCAGGGTTAGGGATTTTTTGGGACGGGATTTTCCCGGGGTGTGACCCCGGGCTATCTCGTTTCGCCATTGCAGGGCGTCGTGTAAAGGCATCGGATCATGGCTGGATTCGATGAAACGCGCCTGAGGCAGGACGTTCATCTGCCTTATCTAAGTACCATTCGGGTCAGTCCCGTTAATTGACAATTGATGGGCGGTTATCTACTGGAGGTATGACGTTTGGGCACTTGATCGGTTTGGATGCCGTGCTGCCGGAGTCCCCCTAAATGTTGATTTTTTGGGTGGCATTTTTCTCGAAGCGGCTTAGCCTTCTGGACGTCCTGATTTTCTTATGAACAGAGGAGCTTCTATTTGCAGCGGATACGACGCCCC
>NZFR01000122.1 GCA_002689335.1 Verrucomicrobiales bacterium | reverse complement strand
TGGGGAGGTAAACCTAAAGCCTTGATGTGAATCAGGTTCGGGTCAGCGGCGGCGATCTTCTCCATATCCGCAATAACATCGACCCGATTGACTCCCTCCTCGTCCGTCGGAGGCTGCTGACTGACAAACCATTTCAACCCGGGCCGTTTCAGGTCGCTGCGGCTTTGAGCGATGATCGCCTGTAAACGCTCCGCCGCCATCTTGCGGTAGGGATAAAACGACATGTCGTTTTCGCCGAGGTGATAAACGATCCCGGCCAAACGCGCGGTGTTCCCTTTGGCCTCCAATTCGTTGACTGACTCCCGAACGAATTGAATAAATTCGGTATATAGATGACGCGATTTAGCCATGCTCCCCTCGGGCGTCCAATCGATTATCTGTGAACCACTGTGGGTGAACTTGGCGATGGCAAAACTGGCCACTTGCTTGACCTCCAACTCCTTGGCAAAACTCAACTCCGGCCCAAACGTGTCGTAGTAACCCACTTGGCCAAGCGGCTCCCAACCGGCGGATTTCCGGTAGCCTCCACCCAGACTGTACTTAAACGCGATGCCGGGGTTGTCCTTCAGCAATCCCACTTGGCCAAGCCGGCGGGCGTCCTGAACGAACGCCCGTTCGCCCTCCATGTTGCGATGCCCGGCAATAATGAATAGGTTCACCTCACTGCCTTTTTTATACGGCCAACGCTCGAGTGACCGCTTCGGAGCCTGCGCTTGGCCAAGCGTGCGCAGGTAGGCGGCGGCATAGTTTTCACCGTGTTGCAATTGACCAAGTGTACCGTAGTGATAGTGCAACCCCACCGGGTGCCCGATCTCCACTCCAACATGCGACGTCGGCACGTACTCCGCCAATGCGTCCATCTCGGTGACAGACCACTGCCCTCGGCTGATGGCGTACATGCGCGGTCGCAGATCCATCCCCCAAATTGTCTTGGTGCACAGTTCGCCGATGTAAAATTTTAGCTTGGGTGCCTTAAGGTCACGACGCCATTTGGCGAGGTAGTTTTTCAAATTTTTGCCGTAGTTCGCCATGTAGTTTTCATTAAACATGTCGTTCTCGCCCTGATGCCACATAAAGCCCTCGAGCCGATAACGAATCCCCTGCCGCTCCAGTTCAGCGAGCGAGTCCCGAATCAGCTTCAATGCCAACGGATACATTTTGAAACCGATCGGTTCGTCCGGGTTCCAGTCGCCGCCGAGGTGCGTTCCCCCTGCAGCGCACTTGATAATGGCCACCGGTGCGTCGATGGACTGCGTCACCTTGCGCGCAAAACTCAATTCCGGGCCGACGGTGTTGTTGACCGGTTGCAACGCCACCCAGCCGTCGCTTTTGGTTTTGTTTTCTCGCCCAATCGAAAAGGAAAACCGGACGTCCTTTTGCGGTGCCTCCAATCCCACGTATGGTGGAAATTTTTTAATGTCACGAACCTTAGAGTCGGAGCCGACCATATTGGATTGGCCGGCGAAAATGAAAACGCGAACCGTCGAATCATCCGCCGCTTGGCCAAGCGGCTGCCCCACCAGCACCATCGAGAAAACTAAAAACAGAATTCGTTGTGTCATGAAAATGCGCCGCCAGAGTAGTGCGAGAAACCGCGCGGTCAAGAAAGCCAAACGCCGATCAGGCCAAGGCCAAAGCCAAGCGCCATCGTGGTTTTTAGAAAAAATCTAATCGTTGCAGCCATCGCAAGCGCCACACCCTAAAGAGGCGAACCTCGAAGCACAACCCCGCTTGGCCAAGCGTTTTCTGGTCGAACAAAAAGAAGATGCCGACGTGGAGCCGTTAGCCAAGCTCGCCCTCGCGTTGATGAATCTAAACGAGTTTCTATTCGTCGACTGATCACTTACTGCGCGGCTCAACACCAAGCAGGTGGCGCACAAAAAAATCCATCCGCCGTCGGGCTGCATAGCGCGACTCACCCACCCCGTGNCCCGCGCCGGGCACCATCAGAAATTCAAAATCCTTGTCCGCCTTGATGAGCGCATCNACTANCTGATAGGTCGAGGACGGGTCGACGTTNGTGTCGAGTTCGCCCACGGAAAGGAACAACTTNCCCTGCAATCGGTGGGCATTGGTCACGTTGGATTGCTCGTCGTAGTGCGTTCCAATCGGGTAGTCCATCCACTGCTCGTTCCACCACATTTTGTCCATTCGATTATCGTGACAGCCGCAGTCGGCCGCAGCAGCCTTGTAAAACTCTCCGTGCCACAACATCGCTGCCATCGCGTTTTGCCCCCCGGCTGATCCGCCGTAAATCCCAACGCGGGAAAGGTCCATGTACGNATATTTTTTGGCCGCTTCACGCATCCATTTTTTGCGATCCGGAAAACCGGCNTCGTTGATATTTTTGTAAGCAAAATGCTGAAATTCACGGCCACGATTCGAGGTTCCCTTGCCATCGATCTGCACGGTGATGAACCCCAACTCAGCTAACTCCTCACGCCACATACCGAAACGGGTGCGCCAGTTTTTCGGGACAAACGACCCGTGCGGACCAGCGTAAATCACCTCGACAACCGGATACGTTTTCTTCGGATCAAAATTACTTGGGCGACAAATAATGCCATGGATGTCGAATTTTCCATCGCGATCCTTGGCAACAAATCGCTCCGGCATCTGAAACCCTGACNCGAGAAGNTCGGCGGCGTCCGCCTCCTCCAATTCGCACAGCAGCGANCCGTCCACNGCGCTGCGAAGNGTGTGCCGGGGCGGNAGATCCACACGTGACCACGTGTCGATCAGCACGGTTNTATCCGGCGAAAAACGCACCGAATGCGTGCCATNCCCATCGGTTAGTTTCACCAACCCGCTGCCATCAAAGTTCACCCGGTAAAAATGAAAAAANTACGGGTCGATGCCCGGTTCNCGACCGGAGGCTTTAAACGTGATTTGCCGTTTTTCTTCATCGACCTCGATCACATCGCGCACAACCCACTCCCCCTTGGTGATCTGATTTTTCACTTTTCCCGTGCGGCCGTCATGGAGATAGAGATGATTCCAACCATCGCGCTCCGAACGCCAGATAATCTCCGCAAACCCGTCCATATCCTTGCGGTAGCCTTTTTGAAAAACGTTCACAAACGTCTCCGCCGTTTCGTCGATCACCGCCCGCGTTTTGCCGGAGGGAATCTGAATCTCGATCACCCGATGCGCCCCGAANCCGCGCTCGATATGCTCAAAAANAAAACCACTTGAGTCCGGACGCCACNCCGGGCGGCGCGTCGAAAACGGATCCTTCACCAGCTTGGGATCAGCCGTGAAATGGCGACTATTCCAACCGGCCAAAAACACATGGACCGTCTGGGTCGGCATCGGGTCGCCGGGTTTGCCATAGCTGCGAGTGAAGTGTTTCGGCTGCAACTGATCGTTCGGTGCGGAGTCCACATAGTGCACCTCACGCGTCTTGACCTCGCGGCGTTTCATCAGCCCGACGTATTTGGAATCCGGCGACCAAAAGAATGGCTGCTGGTAGCGGTCAGCCTCTGTTCCGTCCTTCGAAAGCTGAATGTCGGCGCCATCCTTTAAGTCATGGACGAATAGATTGTGATCCTTGACGAACGCACGCCAACGACCGTCCGGTGACACCTCCCCGCTTTTACCGGTGTTCGGCTTTCGCTTGGTTAAGCGCTCCCCGGCCTTGGCTTTTTCTGTGCGCTTTTTTGCCAAGCGCTCGGTTCGGGTCTTGCGGCGCTCAAACGCCTCGTCAAATTTTTCCTTGTCCGAAAACGCACGCCGCTTCCCCTTGCTGCCGTTGACGAGTACGTACTCCCGCTCACCGCGCACATTGGTCTCGTACCAAAAGTGATGCCCACCAAACCAATGCGGGTGAAGGCTCTCCTTGTGCACTTTACCGGAGTAGCGTTTGCGAATCTCCATCGCGCGCTCGTAGTCCCCTTTTGTGCCCTGCCCCAAACCGGACACCACCGNGAACCCAAGCGCGGCGNCCGTTAAAATCATTTTCTGAGTCATTTCAAATTGAATGGCCCCGGAGGCTAAAAACTCTCGCCGCCACTTCAAAGCGAAATAACGAATATTTACCGAGAAATTCACCTTGGGAAGAGGGGAACGTTGTGCTTACAATTCGCACATGAAATTTCAGGCTTGCACGATAGCGTTGGCCGGCTTGGTTGCGGGGTGTGGAGTGAAACAGTCCACCACGCTCGAGCCCAGTGCCACAAAGGAAAAACCGAAACCCGTGGCCGCTTCGCCTGTTAAACCCAAGGCGAAACCGGAACCGGCCGTTACAACTACGGAGGCGACCAAGCCCGAAACTCAAACCATCGCCAAGATTGCACCGCAAACCCAGTTCGAACCCACCACTCAACCTCAATCCAAAGCCCCGAAAAAAATCGTGAAAACCGACGCCGAATGGCGGGCCATCCTGTCGCCCGAGGAATACCGAATCCTTCGCCAAAAAGGCACCGAACGTGCCTTCACCGGCAAATTCGATCATCATTTCAAAAAAGGCACCTACACCTGCAAGGGCTGCGGAACAGCGTTGTTCGAGTCCAACACGAAGTACAATTCTGGCTGCGGTTGGCCGGCATTTTTTAAGGCCAAGGAAAATACCATCGCCGAAACTGTCGACCGCAGCTATGGCATGGTCCGCACCGAGATCACCTGCAAAAAATGCGACGGCCATTTGGGCCACGTTTTCGATGACGGCCCCAACCCGACCGGCATCCGGTACTGCGTCAACTCCGCCTCGATGGGCTTCGTCCCCGACGAGGAGGAAGCTCTTGCCAAACAGGCTGCGGCTACTCCCAAGAAATAATCTGCCGCTTGGCCAAGCGCATGTCGGCGCCATCGATTTCCGTGGTGCTGCCAGTGCGTAACGCAGCAGCCACCCTTGAGCGAGCCGTCCTCTCCATTCTCGACTCCACCTTTCGCGATCTAGAACTGCTCGTCATCGACGACGGTTCCACTGACGGCAGCGCAGATATTGTTCGGAAAATTGAGGATTCCCGACTTCGGCTGATCCAACAGGAGCCAAGCGGCGTTTGTGCCGCCGCAAACCGGGGCACTGCCGAGGCAAAATCGGCCGTCATTGCGCGAATGGATGCCGATGATTTTTCACATCCGCTTCGACTCGAAAAACAGTTCAAACTTCTTCACTCTGCGGACATTGATATGACCGGTTGCCAGGTGCGCATCGTCGACTCGCTTGACCAAGCGGTTCCCTCCATGCAGCGATACGAAAAGTGGAGCAACGCTATGACAAAATCGGAACACATCGCCGCCATGCGCTTTGTCGAACTGCCCATTATCAACCCGACGCTCTTGGCCAAACGCGAAGTGTTCGAACTTGGCTACAGCGCCGGCGCTTGGCCTGAGGATTACGACCTCTGCCTAAGATCACTGGGCCAAGGGTATCGCGCAGCCAAGGTCGACGAAGTGCTCTTCGATTGGGTTGACTCCGGTCAGCGACTCACCCGCAACGACGAACGGTACTCACCTGAGGCATTCAATCATTGCCGCCGAAGACACCTTCTCGACGGCCCGCTGCGAGGCATCCACGAGATCGACCTTTGGGGAGCAGGACAAACCGGTAAACCGTGGCTGCGCTGGCTTCAGGCTCAAGGTTTCCACGTCCGGCACATCATCGAAGTCTCGCCAAAAAAAATCGGTACAGAAATTCACGGCGTACCCGTAATCGCCGACACCAAACTCCCCCCGCCTGACGGCACTCCGNTTGTCATTGCCGTCGGTGCCGCCGGCGCCCGCGAACTCATCGAAGCTGAACTCTGCAAACAAAACTACNANCCCGGCCAAGACNCCTGGTTCGTTTGTTAAAACTACTGTCCGAGGGGGATGCCTTGCTCGATNAGGAGCGTGGGNATGTTTTGGCGGACGGGGTAAAGGATTTTTCCGTCCTCCCGNAGGAGGCCAGCGTCAATTTTTTGGCTGACCTTTTCGTCGACGCGATCGTTCAGCGTNCCNGCCTCGATTCGCTGGTTGAGGTCNTCAACCAATCCGGGATCGGCTGGCTTGAGCGACTGGTGGGTCTCCGGGCAACANATGATTTCGAGCAATTTTTCGTCCATTATTCNAGTCCNTTNTNGAGTGCCTTTTGCGCTGCGGCGTATACGTCTTTTAGGGGCACATTGTTTTTCTCGGCGACCTCGCGGCACGACTCGTACTCGGGCGACGCCTGCACGATCTCNCCATTCAGCCGACCAAGTTTGACCTCTACTTGGCCAAGCGGCGTGGCCACGGTTTGTTGTTCCCGTTGAAGTTTTCGCCGATCGGCGTTGTGGCGACGCACTCCGAGCGAACTGGTTTCGCGCAGTATTTTTTCGCTGAACCGATCGGCATCATCCACGGAACACAACACGGTTAATAACACGCCAGGCCGGTTTTTTTTCATTTGGATTGGTGTATGAAACACGTCCAGCGCACCGGCCTTGAGAGAAGCCTCGACGAAGTGACCCAAGTGCTCTGCGTTGATGTCGTCGAGGTTCGTTTCGATGACGGTGACGGTGTCGCGTTCCCAGTCGAGCGAGGTCGCTTGGCCAACCGCTGCGTCCGCTTGGCCCAGCACGGCGCGCAACACGTTTGGTCGTGTGTGCATGTCGCGCGTGCCCAAGCCGTAGCCGATGCGCTCCGGCGTGACGCCCTGCATCAGTTCAAAACTCTCGGCAAATTCAGCGAGGATCGCGGCACCAGTCGGGGTGACCAATTCGTGCGGTTCGTCGCACTGATTCACCGTTATACCTCGGGCACCGAGAATCTCCAGTGTGGCGGTGGTGGGTACGGGAAACCGGCCGTGCGCGCATTTGACCCAGCCGGTACCCTCGACTACCGGGGCCGCGAGGACACTCGGCTTGCCAAGCAGTTCGAGTGCGATGCAGGCCCCAATGATGTCGACGATGGAATCCACCGCACCGACTTCGTGAAAATGCACCTCGTCCGGCGGCATGCCATGCACTTTGCCTTCGGCCTCGGCCACTCGGCGAAACACGGCGACGGATTTTTCCTTCACCCAATCGCTGAGCAGACTGTCGTTGATGAGTTTTTTTATGTCGGCGAAATTGCGTTCGTGCGAATGNCCATCGCCATCGTGGCTATGTNTATGGGAAGGACTGTNCTCGTGCGAATGTTCGTGGCTGCGAGAGTGTTCGTGCGAATGGGATACCTCCTCACCGGCCTCGACCTCGCCTTCGACAGGCAGCAGGTGCACGTCGAATTTCACGCCGTCAATGTTGGCCTTNGTTTTGCGGGAGACGTGGAGCAAGTAGCCGTCAAGGTTCAGNTTGGCCAACTCGGCTTCGAGTACGGCGGCATCCACCCCGACGTCGATCATCGCGCCGAGAAACATATCGCCGCTGATACCGCTGAAAATATCGAGATAAAGCGTGTTCATCTGTTCACGGGGTTTGCCGTGCACAGGAATTAAACGCCGTTTAACGNGAAGGGTCTACCAGTAAAACACCGGAGTGCCGTAGGTTCGCTCCGTCATGCCAACCAACTTGCGACCCTCCATTTTGGTTTTCTGCCAAGAGACGTGGCCGTCGAGGTAGCTCAGGTTGCCGCCGGCGGGGGACTTGCCTGTGTTATCCAAATGCGCGGTCTTATGAAGTTTATTCCACCCACCCTGCACTCGTTCGAAGCCGTTGTTCAACGAAGCNGAAATGGTTGCATCTGCGGTGAGGACACGCTCGGAGGCAGACGGTTTGACTGAGATGTTTCGAACCTTAATCACCCGTGTGGACATGGTGTAATTGATGTTCGTCTCCTGAACACGCGGTGCCCATGGGATGGTGAGAGCGTAACCAATCACGGTATGATGATCTCGACCGGTCCAGTTCCAAAGATCGTTGTTGTTCTGATCTATAAAAGAAGGACAGTACAATATGTTCCTCTCAAAACCCTGCTTCTTCATCATGGTCGTCACTTGGATGCCCGCATCCCACGGCCAATTCCCGGTTCTCTGCCCCCATTTGTTTTTGTTGTAAGGAAGTTTGTTTTCNTTTTCGTCCGCATACATTTGCCAAGCCAACGACAATTGCTTGAGGTTGTTGAGGCANCTTGTTCGCTTGGCCGATTCCTTCGCTCGGGCCAGTGCAGGCAACAACAAAGACGCGAGGATGGCGATAATCGCGATAACCACAAGCAGTTCGATCAACGTAAACGCTCGCGTCCGCTTACATGGGGGGACAACATTCTTTTTCATCTCANAAAAGCTCACCGGGACAAANCCAAANTATACCNCGCCACAAGGGCTTNCAATCGTAAAAAATGCGAAAATTGGAGNTTCCGAATNTNAGTTANGGTTGCCAATCGGGCAAGCGATGGATCANTTGGCCTCGATNATCAGNGGNTTAGNGGTATNGGAAACATTGANGCGCGACGTGANGCCGCTTGGCCAAGCGACCTCGACCGCGCGAATGCGCTTGGCCCCGCCCAACGTCTGGTTGGCGCTTGGTTGAGAATAGCGACCGCCACCGGTTCCGATCGACCTCGCCGGACCTTTGCTGCCATCAGCAAACACAGCCCGCGCCACTGCGCCTTGGCCAAGCGGGTTACCCGCCGGGCCGGCCAAGCTCAACTGGAGTCCGGCTTGGCCAAGCGCGTTGAGGTACAACTTCGGCTTAGCCTTACTCTGGGCGACGAGCAGGTCAGGCCGGCCGTCGCCGTTGAGATCGCACACCGCGCTACCCCGTTGTTCGCCATAAATTCGAATCCCGCTCCGGTGGCCGAACTGCGTCGCGAACCCTCCGGTGCCGTTCCCTTTAATCAGCAGACCTTCGCCAGAATCCATTCGATAATCCTCCACGCGAACCGCGAAAAAGTTTTGGCTCAGGAATATGTCTTCATTTCCGTCGCCGTCAAAATCGGCAACCGACGCACTCATCACCGGCGTGAGTTGCGCTTCGACCGGAAGGGGTTTTGTTTCGAATTTCCCGTCACGATTCAGCAGAACAACCGAAGCAAGGTGTGACGCTTTGACCAACTTGGCTCCAGTCAGTTGGCCGGCAAAAATCTGCTGCAATGTGGCGCTGCCAAAACGGCGATGCGTCGGGAACCGTTCGCGCAAAAACGGGAACAATAATTCCAACGTGACCATGCGATGCCGAGGCAATAGCCGCTTGGAAGCCAGTTCGAACCGCGCCTCGAGCGCATCGTAAAACCCGTCGTCGCCGATATCACCGTGAACCAGATACGGCACACGCTTGGTGCCGTGCTTGAGGTGGCTGTTGAGCCCCCAGTTGCCGGCGAGCAGGTCGAGCAGGCCGTCGTTGTCA
>NZFR01000121.1 GCA_002689335.1 Verrucomicrobiales bacterium | reverse complement strand
GGGGCTCTTTTCGCCGCTTTGGTGTTGGTTGGTAATTTTTCGATGAATTTATTTGCACCACTAGTGATGTCTTCAGTGGTCGCAACAATGGTGTCGCGCTTCTGGTTTGGGATCGATCCTTGGTATGTTTTGCCAAAAAACCTCCCAGAAACAATGAGTTTTAACCATGCGGCACATATTTCCCAAATTGGGTGGTTTATTCCGCTGGGCATTTTTTCCGGAATTTGTGGTGCTTTTTTCCTAAAATCCATTCAAAAATCGGAGATGATCTCAGCCAAGCGCGCTTGGCCAAGTTGGATGAAGCTGGGGTTGGCTGGGTTGGTGGTGGGCTTGGTTGCTTTGGTTTTTCCGGGTGTATGGGGAAATGGCTACGGCATTTCCAATGAAATTTTGCAGGAAGATGCGCTAAAGAAGGGTTATTCAGGTTTGATCAATGGTTCGATGTTATCAGAGTTGGCCGCCTGGCAAATCCCAATTGTTATTCTTGGAGGGTTGTTGGTTGCCAAATTCCTGACGACGGTTGTTGCTGTGGGTTCTGGAACTGTGGGCGGGGTTTTCACCCCGACGCTGTTTTTGGGGGCTGGCTTGGGGGCTGCGTTTGGCCAAGCGCTTGGTTTTTTTGAATTTGCTGAAGGCACGCCCACAGCGGCGTTCGCGTTGGTTGGAATGGGGAGTNTGTTGGCCGCGACAACCCGTTCCCCTTTGTTCGCGATGATTCTNATTTTTGAAATCTCGCTGATGTACGANCTGATGCCGCCGTTGATGATCGGNTGTGTGGTAGCCACTTTGGTCTCGCGCAGTCTGCATAAAGCATCGGTATACACTGCTCCGCTTTATCGGCGCGGGTTGATGCTGGATCAGGAGAGCCGGCAGATGGGTTCGGCNACGGATCAATGCATCGGCGATGTGATGGTCGGCCCAACTTCCCCAATCAAGGAGACGGCGGTTCTTCCGGAGATCTCAGATATNTTCCTGAAGAGTCCGAGGAATTATCTGCCGGTGCTGAGCGACGACAAGCGCTTGGTTGGCATTATCGCACTGCAGGATGTCAAAGCTCACCTTACCGCTGGTGAAGAATTGCGGGCGGTGATTGCTCTAGACTTGNTGCGACCGGTTGAAACGATGCTCACGCCNAACGCCCGGTTGATGGATGCGTTGNCTACGATCATGGGCTCGGAAATGGAGATGATCCCGGTGGTGAACTCGGTAAGAGAGATGCGCTTAGTTGGCTCGGTCTCGAGAAGTAAAACGCTTGGACTGTTGTCAGACGCGATTGGGCAGAGTAGCCAAGAGAATCAGATTTGAGGCTCTCCATGATTCCACTTGGCCAAGCGANTTACTGGTTCACGAAGTGTATATCGACCAATTCGCCGGGGTGAAGGCTCACCAGGTTGCCATCGTCTGCGGTTGCGTTTTTCAGATCGACTGTAAAGGGAAGCACCTTTTTGTAAGCGGCACGATCGCGTAGCACACCACTCCCCACCGCCTCCAGGCGGTTGCTCACCTTAGTCACCTTGGCTTTGATGATCTGTTTACCGTTCAGGCGGCGGGTGCGCACTTCGACTTCGTCGCCTACCTTGGGTTCGAAGTTGATCGGTTGCGGAATGTAGCCCACCACTTTTTTCACTTTCGATGAACTGATGGTGGCGATAGTTTCGCCGTCGCCAACACTCTCGCCGGATTGCTTGCTGATGCTACCGATTTTTCCGTCGATCGGTGAGTTGAGAATGATTGGGTTAAGTAGCTGTTCGACTCGCGCAAGACTTTGGTCCAGCTTTTCAATTCGCACTTTGTCGAGATGACTCGAGGGATCGTTATCCTGTGCTTCGCGCAACGCCTGTTCGATGGAGGAGACCAAGCCGGCGGTCTGTTCGACTTTGACTTTGTAACTATCCCGGTTGGTCTTGGTTTTGTTGTAAACTGAATCGGAAACGAGTTGATCATCGAACAGTTTGGAGACACGCTGGTACTCGCGTTCGGAGTTTTCAAATTCGATCTTCAGGGCGGCGAGCGTAGTGCGCTCGTTGAGCCAATCCAAACGGAGTTGATTGTAGTCGAGAGTCGTTCGAGCACGCTGAACCGGATCGACGGTCAACGTGAGGAGATCGACCTGAGCGCGCACCCACTCGACTTGAGCATCGACATAATTCGGATCGGTGGAGTAATCCACCTCGGCGATCGGTTCGCCGGCTTTGATTTCGTCGAAACGACCAACGTGCACCTCTTTCAGCAAGCCGGCGCGGGGNCTGGAGATCACNATGTTGTCCGAACGCGCTTCGCCCACGACGGATGANGGCGCNATCTTTTCCCACCAAAGCAGGCCAAGNCCAAGGATGCACAGCGAGAAAACGATTAGTGGGAGTAGGATTTGCCGAAAATCCTGCCATCGCTGCGCTGCGGGAATCGGAATGTGTTGTTTGTTGCTCATCTTATATCTCCGATTCTTCTTCAGCCTTCAGGCCTGTTACACGGGAAACGCCGTCCAACTCGCGGAGTTCCACCAACAAATCTTCGAGTCGCGCGGGATCNCGCAGCAGCAACCGGTAGGAGAAATCAACCCCGGTGGAACCGTCGCCTGTGCGCTCGCTAACGCAACGTGACCGCCGCGCGTGACGCTTCAGGGCTTCGTCCAACTCGCCAAGTTCCGGCGTCGGGCGCTGCCAGTGGAGATTCAAAATCGTGTCGTAACGGTGGCGTGTACCGAACGAAGTCACACGGATGTAAAACATGATCAAACAGATCATCCCGCAACCTGCGATNGCTGTGGAAAATTTCAGCGTNCCGCAGGCCATGCCGACTACGATCACGGAAAGNATGTACGACGTGTCGAGTGTGTCTCTTAAAATATTCCGGAAACGTACGATGGCAAACACCGCCATCAACCCGAACGCCGTGACCAGATTGTTCGAGAGGACGAGCATCACCATCGAGACGATCGTGGGGATGACCACGAGCGAGTTGACGAAGGAGCGNGAGTACGACAACCCNGAATGGGTGAACATATAAACCCACGCGATGGCGTGTCCGCAACAGAACGCCAACAGCAGTCCCATGAGCATCATGGGAACGTCAGTTGGTATTGGCGTGTAGTCGCCCTGNAAAAACCAGTGATCCATTTTTTTAGTTTTGAACGACCTCCACGTTGGAGGCCACGGGATGCCCTTGTGCATCCAAGCTCATGCGNACTTTGCTTTCTCCGATCAGCGTCACGCCGTCGACATATTTGGCGGCACCNCATTGGGCCAAGCCGAAGATGCGAACCAGTTCACGAAACCAGTCAGGGTAGCGGTTGGTAAATTTCAATTCCAGCACGATATTGTCCCCGAACACATAGTGCGGATCGGTCATATCCGTCGTCATGTTATAAGTCGGGTCGACTTGGATTCGTGTCTCGCGATCCATCGTCACGCGGACAGAGTTGTCATCGGTGCTGATCCACGCTTCACGGAAGTAGGCCACATGCGCCTTGGGCGTGGCGTTCAACTCGTTCATGTGATGGACGAACTGTTCGATCGCTGCCCGATGCCCGGGGTCATCGCTGGCCATGTGCTCCGGCAGCGGTAATTGCCCNGCCATNACCTCGTCAAGCGCCTCACGCTTCACCCCACCCCNCTGTTTCGAGATGGTGTTGTCCGTGCGTCGCTTGATCTCAAAAAACACCGGAGCCTTNGGGCGATCNTCGTAGAAACGNATNCGNAGCTTGTACCGGTTTTTNTCTCCGTTGATCGTGGTNTGGTAGAGCCTCANATCCGGTGAGTCGAGNTAAAGACTGTGNACCGGGTAAGANAGATTCGGCTGAGTGGCNCCAAACGAGTCGATCTCGAGATACGAGGAGACAAAATCACGCAGNGCCAAGGCCACATTCTCACGAATGATGTACTTNTGCTCGTANCGNTGTCTTTGGAGGTTGTCCGCCAAGTTTCCCTAATCTNTTGTTTNGGTGAATGCCCNGCCTGTGCCAANCAGCANCGNCGGGNNGGNAAATTTAATGNCTAATACGCGATTGTCACGAAAAAGTTACAGNCTCAAAGCCAAGCGCTCAGGCNGTTNCCNCCGCTTGGCNAAGCNCTTGGTTTGCAGNNTTTTGCTCNGTTTTTAATCGTAACTGNCCACAAGCGGCATCGATGTCAGTCCCCTTCTCGATGCGCACCGTCACGCGGACACCTCGCTTATGCAGGGCATCGCGAAATCTCGCCACGGTTCCGTCGCTCGGCCGCTTCCACCCCAGGCCGACAACGGGGTTGTACGGGATCAAGTTCACCTTGCACTGCAGCCGCTTGGCCAAGCCGACCAATGCCTCGACCTGTTCCATGCCGGTGTTGATCTCGTCGATGAGAATGTACTCCACCCAAATCATCCTGCCCTTGGCCTGTTGATACGCCTNGCAGGCATCGAGCAANTCAGCCAGCGGATACTTNCGGTTGATCGGCATGATCTCGCTGCGCACTTCGTCGGTGGCACCATGCAGCGAGATGGCCAAGTGATACTGCTGTGGCTCCTCGGCGAGCATNCGGATCTGCGGCACCAAACCACTGGTGGACACNGTNATTTTACGCGCACCGATGTTCATCCCCCACGGGGCATTCAGGATGCGNAGTGCCTTGGTTAGATTTTTGTAATTNGCCAGCGGCTCACCCATGCCCATGATGACGAGGTTGTTCACCAANGTCTGTCCCTTGGGCAATGTCTCCTCCGTNTATTCNCCACTCTCGACGAGTTGATTGCGGCGCCANCGCTCGACNGAAAGGACCTGATCCACNATCTCNAACACCTNGAGATTACGCCGATACCCCATGATGCCGCTGGCACAAAATTTGCACCCGTACGCACAGCCGACCTGCGTCGACACACACAACGTATGCCGGTCGCTTCGTTTACCATCCTGACCGACCGAAGCCGGGATGAGCACGCTCTCGATGAACTCGCCATCAGCCAAGCGCCAGAGAAACTTCACCGTGCCGTCACGTGAGACCTGTTCGCGGGCGCTTTCGATCGACTCCATCCGAAACGCCTCCGGCAACAGCGCTCGCAGATCCTGCGAGAGATCGGTCATTTCGGCAAACGTTCGCACCCNCTTTTTGTAGACCCAGCCCAGCAGTTGCTTGGTGCGAAAACTCTTTTGCCCCATCCCGAACAACACCTCGCCAACCTCGTCGTCGGTCAACGACCGCAGGTCACGCGGTTCTATCGCGTTGGGCGTTTCNGTCGGGCAGTTGGTAGAGTCGTCCGGAGCGATCATTAGGGCAGATAAAATTTTTGAGTGTATTCGCGCACCATACGCGTGGTGTCGTACTCGGCGGCCAAGGTTGNCATGGCGCGTCGAATNTTGCCAATCCACGCCCGGGGAATCCCGTTTTCGTCGCGATCATAAAAACAGGGCAACACCTCACTGGAGAGCACTTTGTAAAGGTTTTCGCTGTCGGCGCGATCCTGATCCTCGACGTTTTCTGGATGCGAATCGCCCCCGATTGCAAAACCGTTGGTCCCGTCGTAGCCTTCCCGCCACCAGCCGTCGAGGATGCTCATATTCAGACATCCGTGCGCGGTNGTTTTCATCCCGCTGGTGCCGGATGCCTCAAGCGGTCGCCGCGGATTGTTCAGCCAAATATCACAACCNGAGACCATTTGCCGCGCCACGTGCACATCGTAGTTTTCCAGGAAAACGAGATGACCGTTCAGCTCCGAGTGCTTGCTGAGGTGGATGATTTTTTGGATGAGCCGCTTGCCTTCATCATCCCGGGGATGCGCCTTACCGGCAAAAATAAACTGCACCGGCTGCCGAAGGTCGCGCACCATCCGGACGAGATTTTCGTACTGATCAAAAATCAATGGCGCCCGCTTGTACGTGGCAAACCGCCGGGCAAACCCGATGGTCAGTGCGTCGGGATTTAACAGGTGATCNAACGCGATGAAGTCACTCGCCTCATTCCGATGATCCTGATCCTGCAAGCGGCGACGTGCGAATTCAATCAGCTCGCGGCGCAACCGAAAACGCAACGCCCAAAGCTCCTCATCGCTGACGAACGACGAATCCTCTGCCTTCGCCCAGAATTCCGGCTTGGCCAATTCCTCCGACCAACTCGCATCGGGATCCGCTTGGCCAAGTTTGCGCCGCCAAAATTTCCGCACCGGACCTTTCGTCCAACCNGCCAAGTGGATCCCATTGGTCACATGCCCGATTGGCACTTCATCCACCGATCCTTCCGGGTAGAGACTCCACCACATTTCACGGCTGACCGCACCGTGCAGTTCGCTCACGCCATTGGCCACGCGGGCCGCCTTCAGCGCAAGGACGGTCATGCAAAACTCCTCGTTTTCATCGTCAGNATTCACCCGGCCAAGCGCGAGCAACTTCTTGGCCTCGACGTTGAGTTGATCATAAAAATGNCGCGCCGCGTAATCNATCAACCCTTGGCTAAACCGGTCATGCCCGGCCGGAACCGGCGTGTGTGTAGTAAACAAACATTGCCGCTTAGCCTCGGCCAATGCCTCCNGAAAACCGACCCCGGTTTCGATCCGTTCGCGCATCAACTCCAGCGCAAGAAATGCGGCGTGCCCNTCGTTCATATGGAACACCGACGGCTCGATGCCCAAGCGNCGCAATAGCCTCACGCCTCCCACGCCCAGAAGNATTTCCTGCATGATGCGCGTCGAGTTGTCGCCCCCGTAAACGCGCTGCGTGAGATCTCGAAAATGGGGTTCATTCGACGGCAGGTTGGCGTCGATCAGATANACCGGGCAGCGACCGACGTTGACCACCCAGACGCGAAACTGCACCGGCTCCGCGGCGATTTCGACCTCGCAGATAATCGGCTGCCCAACATCATCAAGCACCGGTTCCAGTGGGAGGTTTGCCGGATCAAGCTGGCTGTAATACTCCGTCTGCCAATTGTCGGAGTTGATCGATTGCTGAAAATATCCCTCNCGATAAAACAGGCTAATCCCCACAAACCCCAGNCCNAGATCACTGGCAGACTTGGCGTGGTCGCCCGCCAGCATTCCCAANCCACCNGCCGCNATCGGCAGGGTTTCGTGAAAACCGAACTCTGCACTAAAATACGCCACCGGGCGTTCAGCCAAACTAGAAGCGTTCGAGGCTGCCCACGTGTCGGCTGCATTCAGATAAGCATCGAACTGCCGCAGCACCGACTGCACGCAACCGTTGAATTCTTCATCCAACAAACGCACACGCAGCTCTTCGTCGGACAACTCGCGCAATACCGCCACGGCATTGTGGTACAAATTACGCCACGCGCGCGGCGACAATTCTTCAAAAATATCCTGCGCGTCCTGATTCCAGGTCCACCAAAGATTGCGGGCCAAGCGATTTAACCCGGCCACGCTTGTTTCGTTTTGATTCTTCACATCCATCCCTTTCGATTAATATGACAGGGATCGACTCCCCGCCTATAGAAGTGGACTCTACGCCCCTCGCCACCCTCCGGCAAGTTAACGATTTCCCAAGGCCAGTTGCTTTCCCTTCATTCTCACGCAATGTTGTTCCGCGTCGATACTCGCGAGCACATTTTCAATGATAATGCGAATAGAATAATACCGATAAAGACTAAGCAACCAATTGGGGTTTAAGTCCTCAGCTTCCGTGGATTTGGCTATGCTCGCCAAGATTTGATCAAACCACATGTTGACGAGATTTCACTCGCCTCGAAAAGCCAGCTCGATTCCCACCAACAGGTCGACCGGCTGCAGCGCTTTTTAAAACTCAGCCAGTTGGGCATCCGTCCATTTTTTCTGATGCAACCCGTCGCAAAACGCAACAAGGCTCTTTTGAAGGGAAGCGTTCCTCCCCAATTGCGAGATCAGCAACGGCTCCGAGCGGATGAGCTCGCTCACGCGAATTCCGCGGAATACATCGGCCATCGCCTTTTCCGAATCGCCCTTGGCTAAGTGTCCCGATGCCCGGAGCTATTACAGAGGGCTGGCCTGTTTGAGAAAACTCAAATGCGGCATCAACGCCATGAATACGTCCTCGCATCGGATATCAAAACGGCTGTAAGGCTGCTCCATCGCAGTGGCCAATAAATTCAAATCGGTCTCGAATGGTTTTAACGCATTGAGAAGAGTGTCCGCCGGAGTGGATCTTTTTTCCGGAGGATCCTCGCCCCAAAAAATCGCCGCCTGACATTTGGCCAAGTCGCGCAATTTGCCGACTTGCCAACTCTCGTGTGAAGGGCTTTTTGAACGTCGGTGAATTTTGTTGAGGATTCTTAAGTAACGGCGTGAAAAGTTCGGACTTCGCCGTCGCCGCGTTTTGTTCGTTGGGAACGGGTAGCGGTATAACATTCTCCGGAGCAAACGAATTCTCCTTGGCCTCCAACTCCGCTTTCCACGTCAATCAACGCTTAAACCCGCTGATTCCGAACCAATTCCAAGCATCAACGATGGTGACCGCAGGCGCGATCACGCAGCGGCAAATTCGAATCTGGATGCGTGCCGAAAACAACCATTTTTAAAAAACTAGAGAACGTCGGCATGCTTTCTGAGTCAGTCTAAAATCTGAACACGATAAAATTGACCCGGCACCGGTTCCACCCTCGGATCGACCCAGTTCACGCTTCCCTCAGCGTTATCGACCTCCTCGACGCCAATCCAATTGATCAGATCACTCGATGCCTCGATGAGGTACTGCTCGCCAGGCCACCCGTCGATCACCAGTCCCGGGCCGGCTTGGCCAAGGGTCAGCGTCAACGCCACTTCCTCCCCGGTCAACTGGCCCAACTCGTCATCGATCATCAACGGCTGCGGATTCGGCTTGTCGCCATTCCCCTCTTCCGGCTTCAACTCGCTGGCGCGTTTTCCGCCGCGTTCTCGGAGCAACTCAGCCGTCTCACTGCGGCGATAATGCTCCGCGATGTCCACCGGCGTCCGGCCGCTGCGGTCGATCGCATTCACGTTTGCGCCCTTGTCGAGCAGCAACGTCGCGATCTCCTTTCGGCCGTGTCGAGCAGCGTAATGCAGCCCGGTTTTCTTGTATCGATTCGCAGCGGCATCCACTTCGATCTTGTTAGCGACCAGAACACGAACCACCTCGACGTAACCGCTATTCGCCGCGAAATGCAGCGCGCTGTAGCCTTTACGATTCGTTTTGTTCACGTCGCCGCCCTTTTCGATGTATCGCAAAATCGCCTCGGCGTAGCCGTTGGCAGCCGCGTAAAGGATGTCCTGTTCTGCCCGTAATTCCAGTCGCGTCAACCCTCCCTTGGCGCGAAGCAGTGCCGCGATTTCAGTATTTTTTCGGGCAAAATCAAGCGGGGTGCACCCCTTCCGCTGCGCGTTCACATTGGCTCCTTTTTCAAGCAGTAACGCCGCCGCATCCTGCTTCCCTTTACGCACGGCCAAGTGCAACGCGGTGTAACCGGATTTGTTGGTAGCGTTCACATCCGCCCCGTCAGCGGCGAGCAGTTTATTAAGTGCCTTAAGGTCACCGACCTCGGCGGCCGCGAAAATGCTCCCAGCGGCTGCCAATTCTTTCGATGTTTTCCCACCGTTGCTTCGCAGCAACTCAGCAAGTTCAGCTCGCTTGCGCAATTGCGCATAATCCAACGGCGTCCTCTTGCGGCCGTCCTTGGTATTGATCGGCGCTTGGCCAGCAATCAAGCGCATAGCCAAGTCGAGGTTTCCGTTGTAATCCGCCACGTAGTGCAGAGCCGTCTTGCCGCTTTGGCTCGCCAACGTCACGTCCGCCTTGGCCTCCAGTAAAACCGCCGCCACCGCATCGTGACCGCGCTTGGCTGAAAGATGCAACGCCGTATACCCACTCTTGTTTTTCGCGTTCACATCCGCTCCGGCCGCGAGCAGTTTGTTAATCGACTCCACGTCGCCCTCCTCGGCTGCGATGAAAATGTTCTCGGTGGCCAACATCTCCTTCGCAGTTTTACCGCCCTTGCTCCGTAGCAGTTCTGCCAGTGCTGCACGGCTTTTGCCCGTGGCACGATCAAGCGGGGTCTTGCCGCTTTTATCCTTCGCATTGACCGGCGCCCCCTTCTCGAGCAGCAACGCCGCCGTAGCTTGGTGTTTGTTGCTCACGGCGTAATGCAGTGCCGTCCGCTTGACCTTGTCGGCCAACGCCACATCTGACTTGGCTTCGATCAACGCGGCAACGGCATCGACCTGCCCCGCACTCGCCGCGAAATGCAACGCCGTATAGTCGTTTTTGTTTTTGGCGTTCACGTCAACTCCGGCTGCGAGATGTTTTTTGATGGCCTCAACGGATCCGATTTTCGCGGCAACAAAAATCGACTTCGCCGCAGCCTCATCATCACGACTCTTCATCCCAGCGCTGCGAAGAAATTTCACCAACTCGCGCTTGGTCTCGCCTTGGGCTAAGTCAAGCGCCGTGCGGCCCCGCGTATCCTTCACCGTAAGATCAGCCTTGGCCTCCACGAGTAATTTGGCTGCGGCAAGTTGATTGTACTGGGCGGCGTAGTGCAGAGGCGATTTTTTGCTCTTGCTGCGAAGATCGACGTTCGCACCGTTGACCAACGCAAAAGTGACCACCTCGGTTTTCCCCTTCCGGATCGCAGCGTGCAAAATCGAATAGCCCTCCC
>NZFR01000120.1 GCA_002689335.1 Verrucomicrobiales bacterium | reverse complement strand
ATGTCATACCCCCAAAAAACGCATTTTTTGAGAAATTGAGAATTTACCTTTTTTTGAAAATATCTCGTTTGCGGGTTTAAAATCGAAATTTCTGAGTACCAAACAAAAATTGTATATGTCACCTACTCACCCTATAAATATGAGCTCCATCGGACTAAAACTCATGAAGATAGAGCAAATCAAAAAAACACCGTTTTTCTTCTTCGAATATTGTCTGTCCATGGGAACTTTTGAGTACAAGCAGGGTCACAAATATTCCGCTTGGCGAAGCTGCTACTCGAGTACGAAATAAAGTCAAAGTTGCTCAAATCCGAATTCAACACGGGCGATCTCACAAGGGAAAAACTAGGTGCCGCATTGAAGAAAAAAGAGAAGCCCGAAGAGTTGCTAGACCCAATTGGCTTCGATGAGGATGGGGATGGCTTCGGTGCCTACGATGAAAAACTCACTGGCCATTCAGATCAGGATCCCAACGACAAACCAACACAGGAAGAAGTCGACGCGGCACTTCAGGCACTGGAGCCGTGACCCAAAACCAAGCGCTTGGCCAAGCGCGCGGTCTGTTTGGTTAGTTGGACTTGGAGAGGACGATGAACCAAGCGGAGTCGCCGGTGGATTTGCCAGCCAACACCATGTAGCTNCCGGAGCGGAGGGCTTGGGTTTTTTGCAGCAGCATTTTTCCGCCGCTGAACAAGCTGACGGAAATTTTTCCGTCTTTCTGCTTGGTCACTTTGATGGACGCTTTTTTGCTGAGTTTGGAGGTCTGGGNTTTTCCGTCCGCAATCGTCAGTTTTTTTNAGCTGAGCTGATAGTAGTGCATCCATTTGAACACCTTGGCCAAGCGTTTGCGGATGGACTCGGTGACTTTTTTGCTTTCGGACTTTTCCTTGCTGGTTCCGAGGACGAGCCGGGCGTTGAGTGTGATCGAGTCGGCTTCCTCCATCGCCCAGCCCCCACCGGCGAATAGCAGTAGGGCCACCAAAAATGTCAGTCGATTCAAATTGTGTTTGCGCAATAGCGTCATCNCAAAAGAGGGTTCTAGTTCTTTTGANATGGCTCAATCAAGCCATAGTTCCATGTAGTCCTTCTGAATGTCCATGGAGTAGTCGAGCCAGACGATGCTCATGGAGTCGTCNTCGGAGTTGNATGTCATGACNTCAATCTCGTCGTCGGAGAGCTCCAACTCNTGGTCGCTGCTGAAGCTGATTCCCAGATCCGGCGCGGTGGGTTGCTGCAATGTAAGCAGGAANACCAGAGTGGCCACACCCGCCAACGGCGCGAACCAGCGCATNAGCCAGCGGCTTGGCGAAATCGGTCTCGGCTGGCGTGTTGCCGCTCGTTCCTCGCGCCCGATGGACTCGGCGATTTTGTTCCAATAAAAATCGCCGGNCTCAGGCAAAGTGCGGGGTAGCTCACTGTCCGCGATGAGCCCCCGCATTTGCGTGAGTCTCGCGTGCAGCGTCTGCAGAGCGGCATCGTTGTCGATGCGCTGTTGAAGTTCCTCCGCCTTGCGGCCGGTCAATTGACCGTCCACCAAGGCCTGAACCTTCAGTTGTACTTCGTTTTCGTTCATTCGATTAATCCGTCCCGTTTCAGCGTTTCGCCAAGGAGTGCCGCCATTTTTTTTCGGGCATAAAACAAGCGGGACATCACGGTCCCGATGGAGGTGCCCATCTTTTCGGCGATCTGTTTGTACTCGATCTGTTCGTACTCGTAGAGCACGAGTACGGTGCGATGGTTGTCTGACAATTTATCCATGGCGGCGTCGATCCTCTCCCTCAGTTCCTCTCGGGCGATCCTCTCCATTGGATCCACCTCCTGTATCTCCATCCGGTTTTCGACCGGGCCGGAGGCTTCCTCGATTTCCTCGATGGAATCCATCCGCGCCCGCTTTTGCCGACGCAATTCGTCGAGGCAGAGATTGGTGACGATCCGGTTTAGCCAAGTGGTAAAACTGGCGTCGCCATGAAATTGTGCCAGACGTTGCCACGCCTTGACCCACGCATTCTGGGAAAGATCGACCGCGAGATCCTCGTTGCGCATGATGCTGTAGGCACGCACGTAAGCCCGGTCGCGGTACCGAGCAACCAGCTCCTCGAANGCTTGCAAATCNCCCCCCTTGGCCCACTCGACCAATTGCGGTTCCTCTGCCNTTGGATAGTCTGGTACAGACGGCATNNTCTCGGACGCCACGACCCTTGCGAGTATTCAAGGCGTATTACAATTTTCCCTTCGTACTCGGAATCTGCCCNNCGATGCGGGGGTCGTGTTGACAGGCGAAATNCGTCGCCCGCGCAAAGGCTTTGAACAATCCCTCTACAATGTGGTGTGGTTCATCGCCGTAGAGCAACTCCAGGTGGAGGTTGCAGCGAGCGTCATTGGTGAACGCCTGAAAAAATTCCTTGGCCAAGCCGAAGCGGAAAATCGACGACATATCCTGCGTCTTATCGGCTTCGCTGATGCCCTTTTGGTGGTGCTTNGCNAGGCCTCGCCANGCGAGGTGCGGCCGGTTGCTGAAATCAATCACGCAGCGCGTCANGCACTCGTCCATCGGCACGTACGCCTCGCCGGTGAACGGGTTGCGCGGATCAAATCCGGTGCCGTACCGCCGCACTCCTTTTTTGTCGCCCAACGCTTCGACGAACGCTTGGCCAAGCGCGATGCCGCAGTCTTCCACCGTGTGGTGATGATCCACTTCGATATCNCCGTTGCAACGAAGGTTAAGATCCACCGTTGCGTGCTTGGCGAACAACGTGAGCATGTGGTCAAAGAACGGGATGCGGGTNGCTATCTTTGACTTGCCCTTGCCATCGATGTTGAGGCTGAGTCGAATTTTCGTCTCGCCGGTGTNGCGTTTGATCTGTGCCTTGCGTGGCTGCATCGCTCCGAAAGTGTGTGCTAATTACCGGGCTTGCCCAAGCGTGGCCTACTGGTCGAGTGACGCGAGATATCGCTCGGCATCGATCGCCGCNGCACAGCCCTGACCGGCTGCGGTGATCGCNTGCCGGTAAACGTGGTCGGAACAATCGCCTGCCACGTACACGCCGGTTACGTTCGTTTCCTGACCNCNCTTGGGNAGGATGTAACCGGCATCGTNCATGTCNATGACGCCCTTNAAAAGTTGCGTGTTTGGCACGTGCCCGATCGCGATAAACAGACCGGCGCAATCGAGGGTGTTCTCTTGGTTGGTTTGGTTGTTGCGGATTTTCACACCTGTCACCTTGTCCTGTTCCACGTCCGTCACCTCGATCACTTCCGAGTTCCAGACCGGCTCGATTTTCTCGTTGCTCATCGTGCGCTCGGCCATGATTTTCGAGGCGCGCAGCTCGTCGCGGCGGTGCACCAAATAGACCTTAGAGGCAAACCGAGTGAGGTAGGTCGCNTCTTCGCAGGCGGAGTCGCCGCCGCCCACCACGACCAGTGGTTGATCGCGGAACATCGGCAGCGCGCCGTCGCAGGTTGCGCAGTAGGTGACGCCTTTTTTCTCCAGCTTGGCCTCGCTTTCCAGCCCNAGGTGACGGTGGCCGGCTCCACTGGCGATGATCACCGTTTGCGCCTCGACCTCGTTGCCATCGACCGTAAGCTTGAGCGGTTGGCCACTGAAATCGACCGACTCAACCGTGCTGCCAAATTTGATTTTNGCTCCGAACCGNTCGGCCTGTTGCTGCATTTCCACCATCAACTCCGTGCCGTCNATGCCCTTGGAAAAACCGGGGAAATTTTCAACGATACTCGTCGTGGTGAGCAGGCCGCCGGGCATGATCCCGGTGAGTACCAACGGTTCGAGATTCGCGCGNGCGGTGTAAATTGCNGAAGTCAGTCCGGCGCAGCCAGACCCAATGATGACCACTTTCTCCATACAGGCGAAGGACGGTAAAAGCACAGCCGCCTGTTGGCAAGCCAAGCGGAGAGGCAAGGCNAAGGGCTTGGCCCAGCGCTAAAGACCAATCACCCGGCGGACGGCGTCCAACTTGGCCTCGACNACCGTTGGCTCGACTCCGGCGACGCTGATGGCGTTGTCCGGATCCTTCAGCCCATGGCCGGTGAGGGTCGCGACGACTTTGCTGCCGGCGGGAATTTTGCCATCGCGCACGGAATGAATTAGCCCGGCCAAGGGGGCGGCGCTGGCCGGCTCTGCGAAGACGCCTTCAGTGCGGGCGGCGAGCTTGTAGGCGGCGAGAATTTCCTCGTCCGTCACTTTGCCGATGTGGCCGTTGGAATCGTTTATCGCATTCATGGCCCCGCCCCAACTAGCNGGGTTACCGATGCGAATGGCCGTGGCTACGGTCTGCGGATTCTCTACCGGAGTCCCCTCCACTAGCGGCGCGGCNTTGGCCGCTTGAAATCCGAACATTCGCGGAGTGGCTGNCGCTTTTCCGGCGGCGTGATATTCCGTGTAGCCNCGCCAGTAGGCGGTGATGTTTCCAGCGTTGCCAACCGGAAGAAAATGAAAGTCCGGCGCTTGCCCCAACTGATCGACTACTTCGAAGGACGCTGTTTTTTGTCCCTCGATCCGAACCGGGTTCACGCTGTTGACCACCTCCACTTTCCCGGTTTCGCCCAGCTCGCGAACAATTCGCAGGGCATCATCAAAATTGCCTTCGATCGCGATGGTGGTCGCGCCNTACATCAACGCCTGCGCCAGTTTGCCGAGCGCAATTTTTCCGTTGGGCAAAAGCACGACACATTTGAGCCCGGTCCGGGCGGCGTAGGCTGCGGCAGACGCGGAGGTGTTGCCGGTGCTCGCGCAAACCACCACCTCGGCCCCGTTTTCCTTGGCCTTGGAGATGGCCATGGTCATGCCGCGGTCCTTGAACGAAGCCGTCGGATTGAGCCCTTCGTACTTGAGGTACAAATCGACGTCGCCGCCGATCTCTCTGGCGAGGCGTTCGGCGCGGATGAGCGGGGTGTTCCCCTCGAGCAACGTCACGACTGGTGTCGCTTCGCTGACCGGTAGATGGTCGGCGTAGCGGCGAATCAATCCCGGCCAAGCCGCTGGTGTGTTGGAGTCGGGAGNACTCACTTTAGTCAAAATTTTCCACGCGAATCATCGTGGGTTTGGCTTTTACAGCGGACAAACGGGCGATGCGCTTGAGGGCCTTNTGCATCGCGGCATCCGGCGCATCGTGGAGCATCATGATTAACGGCACACTCTCGCCGACGTGGCCCTCCGGCTGGATTACCGAGCAAATACCGATCTTGGCTTCGCCGAGGATGNCCGCGATTTTGGCCAACGTACCCGGCCGATCGATCACACTCAGTCGCAGATAAAACGGGCTCACCGCTTTGTCAATCGGTAGCACTTTCCCTTCGTTCTCGTATGGCACAAACGGCGGCACTCGGCCGAGGCTGCCGTTTTTCAAATCCAATGCCGCATCAGCGAGATCGCTCAAAACCGCGCTCGCCGTGGCGTCGGCCCCGGCGCCCTGACCGTAGTGCAGTGTGTCGCCGACGATGTCGCCGCGCACGAGTATCGCATTGTACACGCCNCTGACATTGGCCAGCACGTGTTTCTCCGGCACCAACGCCGGATGGACTGCGATCTGCACATTGTCGCCCAGTTTTTTNACGATGCCGAGCAGCTTGATGGAATAACCCATGTGCCGGGCAAACTCGATGTCGAGCGTCGTGATGTGTCGGATGCCCTCGACAAAAATCTGCCCCGGCTTGATCCAAAAACCATGTGCCAGCGAAGCCAGAATTCCCGCCTTGTGTTGTGCGTCGAACCCGTCCACGTCGAGCGACGGCTCCGCCTCGGCATAGCCCATGCGTTGTGCGTCGGCCAAAATATCCTCAAAGTCGCGACCCTCCGCCTCCATCTGGGTGAGGATGTAATTGCAAGTGCCGTTGAGGATGCCGTACAGGCGCTGAATGCGGTTGCCGCTCAACCCTTCGCGGAGCGACTTGATGATCGGAATCCCGCCNGCGACCGCTGCTTCGTAATAGAGGTTGCCGCCATTTTTCTCGACCAATTTGAAAATCGATTCGCCGTGTGCGGAGATCAGCGCCTTGTTCGCGGTGATCACCGGCTTGCCCAGTTTCAAAGCCTCGGCAACCACCTTGCGTGCGGTCGTTGTGCCCCCCATCAACTCCATGACTACGTCGATCTTAGGATCGCGCACGAGNGATTCCCAATCCGTGGCGATCAACCGCTTGGCCAAGCGTGCGGATCGGGCCTTTTTCGTATCGCGCACCGCGACACCGCCCAGCGAAAGCTTCACCCCAAGACGCGACCCCATCAGTGAGCCGTTGCGCGCCAAGCCCTGCACAACGCCGCTGCCGACTGTACCGCAACCCACCAATCCTATATTCACCTTTCGCATTTCAGGCGCGGGGAGAGTGACGGCAAAGCTGCGCTGGCTCAAATTATTTTTGCTGCGCCCCCGCTTGGCCAATCGTGGCGTTGAGTAAAGATCGGACATACTCCCCGACAGACGGTTCGCCCGAGGCCCGAGGCCCGGCGATATTCAAAACCTGAATGCCGTTCTCAGCGATAAACCGCCGCAGCGCCTCCACCTGTGCAGACAGATCGCCGTCGGTTTTGGCCAGGACGAGATGCGGCTTGGCCAAGCGCTCGGCCAAAACCTCCGTGAGCCGCGTGCCGCCGACCAAGCGCTTGGCCAAGCTCACGATTAGCGTGCCGTCGCTGTCTCGAACATTCCACTCCGTGCGCTGAGCCGGGTCGGTCTCCGGAGTTTCGCGGAGAGGATAACGCAGGTCGATAATCCCATCCTCCGCCAAGCGGCCCAGCGGACACCACCCCCCGCATGCCGCGCCGTTCGCCAACGCCCAATCCAGCGCGGCGCGATCTACACCGGTCTGTCCGCCGGAGACAATTTTTAGCAGGCCAACCGTCACTCCGGCAGTCTACCCGAGGCGGGCATTGGGAAAAATGCTTTCCCCGCGCAGCGGCTGATTTACGATGCGCAGCCCTGATTTCGATGAAGATTTTGGTAATCGGTGGAGGCGGCCGTGAACACGCCTTGGTTTGGAAACTGGCGCAGTCGCCGCGCGCCACGCAGATGTGGTGCGCCCCCGGCAACGCAGGGATCGCCGGCGAGACACTCGCGTCAAACAGCTCTGCAGTGGAGTGTGTCGGGATCGGCGCGGAGGATTTGTCTGCGCTGCTCGAGTTTGCCAGGGAACAACAGGCCGACCTCACGGTCGTTGCCCCGGACAACCCACTGGCGATGGGAATCGTCGATCAATTCCAAGCCGCCGGCCTTCGCGTCTGGGGGCCGACACAACACGCCGCTCAGTTCGAGTCGTCGAAAATTTTCTCGCAGGAATTCATGGATCGCAACGGTGTNCCGACGATGAAATCCGCGTCGTTCACAGATACTGCCGAGGCTAAGGCGTTCGCCGATTCGCTNGGTGGCAAATGTGCCGTCAAGGCCGATGGNCTCGCANTCGGCAAGGGCGTGTTGATTTGCAACGCGCCGGCTGAGGCCAACGAAGCCATCGACCAGATCATGACCGATCGCGCATTCGGGGACGCCGGTTCGAACGTGCTGATTCAGGAGTTAATCACGGGCATGGAATTGTCGCTGCACGCATTATGCGACGGCAAAACNGCCAAGCTTTTTCCCAGTTCGCAGGATCATAAACGCGCTCTCGATGGCGACGAGGGGCTGAACACCGGCGGCATGGGCACCTACTCGCCGGTCCCGTTTTTGAGTGCCGCCAAACTCGACGAGATCGCCAACGCCGTGCTTGGCCCTTGGCTGGCCGGTTGCGCCGCCGAGGGCATCGACTTTCGCGGGATGCTCTACCCGGGCATCATGCTCACCGACGACGGCCCGAAGGTGCTCGAGTTCAATGCCCGCTTCGGAGATCCCGAGACGCAGGTTTACCTCACGCGGCTTGAGAACGATCTCGTCGACCTGCTCGAAGCCAGCATCGACGGCACGCTGGATCAGCACGAACTGCGCTGGAGCGACCAATCGTCCGTCTGCGTCGTGATCGCTTCCGGGGGTTATCCCGGCAGCTATGAAAAAGGCAAAGCCATCACCGGCATCGCCGACGCCGATGCTCTACCGGGAGTCAAAGTATTTCATGCCGGAACCAAGTTTGACGGCGAAAACGTGGTCAACGCCGGAGGCCGTGTGCTTGGGGTCACCGCGCTTGGCCAAGGGCTGCAGGCCGCGCGCGACCTCGCCTACGAGGCCGCGGCGAAGATTCATTTTGATGGCGCGTTCACCCGCGGCGACATTGCCGCCAAGGCACTTTAACTCCGCTTGGCCAAGCGCTTGGCAGAGTTAGCGGACGAGAAATATCTCTCCGTCTGTCAGCTCGGTTTTCAGCGGGATGAGGCTTGCTCCCGTACAGGGGCCAGCGACGCAGAGCCCGGTTTTCGGCTCATAAAATGCGCCATGCGTTTGGCAGACAAACAGGCTGCCGTCGTTGCTGAAAAACTCTCCGTCCCCGTAGTCGAGCGTGATCGGGAGATGGCGGCACAGGTTTTCGTACGCCACGATTTCGCCCTTGAAGTTTGCCACGAATGCGTCCACCCGCACGCCGTCGCGCTGAAAGGAAAAGCGCTTGGTCGTCCCCTCCGGCAGGTCGTCAAACTTGGCGATTTTTTTGCGCATCAACCCTTGGCCAGCTTTTCCTCCGGGATGCCTTCGTTGAGACTGCCGCGTCGGTAGCCGCGCGTGTCGAGCGTGACGTCGATGAATCCAGCTTCCCGAAACTGCGAGGTCACGGTCGGCAACATCTCCTCCGTCTCGAAGCGTTCCATCTCTTCCGGACCAAGTTCCAGCCGCGCCATCGGGCCGTCCGGCTGTTCGTGATGCCTCACGCGCACTTCGCGAAAACCGGCATCTCGCAGCACCCCCTCCGCTGCCTCGATCATCGCCAACTTTTCGCGAGTGACCTCCTGCCCGTACGGGATGCGGGAGCTGAGGCAGGGCATCTGCGGTTTGTCTGCAGTCGGCAAACCCAACGCAGTCGAGCAGGCGCGGATATCGTCCTTGCTCATCCCGGCCTCTTTGAGAGGCGCGCGCACCTCGAATTTTTTTGCCGCTTCGGCACCCGGCCGATAGTCGCCGATGTCACTCGCATTTTCGCCGTAGGCCAGCACAGCAAAGCCGCCTTCGGTCGCGATCGGCTCGAGGTGCGTGAACAACTCATGCTTGCAGTAGTAGCAGCGGTTGATCGGGTTTTCGGTGTAGTCCGGGTTGGCGAACTCCTGCGTGTGCACGATGCGTAGCGGGAAGCCGTGCGCCTGAGAAATCTCCTGCGCCTCGGCCAATTCGCGGCGCGGCAGGCTGGGGGAATCCGCAATCACCGAGAGAGCGCGGTGGCCCAAAACCTGATGCGCCACGAAAGCCAGCAACACGGAATCGACCCCGCCCGAGTAAGCCACCAAACAGGATTCGTACCCGCGAAGAATCTCCTTGAGTTGCTCGAGCTTCGCCTCGTTCACGGCGAAAAACTGCCCCGAAACCTACCCAAAGTCCAGCGGTCAGGGCGTCTGGTTTTTGTTGTCCGGACTCGGCTCATCGGTTTCGACGTGTTTGGGCACGATGGCTCTGGATTCATCGAATGCCTTATCCTCAGCATGTTTGCGGGCCGCTTTCTCCAACTCCCACATCTCTTCCGAGTTGATNGGAGTGGGGGCGTAATATTTTTTGTATCGATGCCGGGTTGTCAGAAAAAAAGCGATGGGGACGAGCGTGAACCAAGCGTGAAGCAACGGNGGCCAGAGGTGATAGATCAAAAAAATTCCTCCGACGTAGCTGATGACCCAAAGTGCCACTCCCTTTATCNNGTAACTGGCTAGCATCTCTTCCCGGAAATAAACGAGAGCAGCAAGCGTTAACAACAACAACGAGCAGGAAGTCACGCAGGAGATAGTTTGTTCCTATCCGGATAAACTCAACCTATTCCGAATAGGTGTCTTGGCCGGTTCGTTTTATCACTGGGTGACAGCGGGAGGTTCGTGGTGT
>NZFR01000119.1 GCA_002689335.1 Verrucomicrobiales bacterium | reverse complement strand
TTGGTTTTTGCTCTATAGGCACGTTTCATAATGGGTAAACCTATCCCTTGGGTATTAGTTTTTTGATTGCTCAGTTAAAAATGCTCGAAACCACTCGATGGAAATCGCAGACGTATCTTTTCTATAAGGTGAACCATGACGGGACCCCTGTCAAGTGATTTTTTCCTGCATTAACAGCCCGTTTTCCTTGTGATAATTGACGCCAGACGGTGATTGGCTCATCTTGCGGCAGACATTTTGAGTCTGGATCCACCAGACCCGAAGGCCAATCTGGCCGGATTATGCGAATCCCCTGTATTTCAGCCCCTGCTGAAAAACTTGGGTAAGGGTGTTTTATTGTCCCTCGAGGGCATCAGCCAAGGTGGCGAAGCCTTTGTTTCTGGGGTTTTGGCGCACCGCCTTCCCGGCCGGCCGGCCGTGGTGGTTTGCCCAACGGTTCAGGTTCAGGAACAGGTTCATCAGGAGCTAGAAACGTGGCTACCCCGCTTGGTCAAGTCGGCTACCACTCCGCACGAGGCCCAGTTTTTCCCCGCTTGGGACGTCCTCCCGCATGAATCAAAATTGCCGCACGCCGACGTACTGAGCGAGCGGTTGGAGACGCTCATTCACTTGGCCAATCGCCAAAACACCGACGGCATCGGCCCCGTCGTCGTGACCAACGGCATCGGCCTGCTGCAGCGCACCTTCACCCCGGACCAGCTGAAAAAGCGGTTCCGCAGTTTCGTATTGGGCGACCGGATCGAACCGCTCGATTTGGTCGGATGGCTCGAGGACCAAGGATACGAACCAGAGGCGCAGGTCAGCCAAAAGGGGGAGATCGCACTGCGCGGCGGCATCCTCGACGTCTTTCCGCTGGCCAGCCTGTGGCCAGTGCGCTTCGAGTTTTTTGGAGACGAAATCGAGTCGCTGCGAACGTTCGACCCGCAGACACAGTTGACCCGGGATAAAATCGATCGTGTCACCCTTTCCCCAGGCGGAGAGTTGGGCATCCTCAAACAACAACTCGCTGCCAACCCAAAATACGAGACCGCTCGCTTGGCCGATCACTTCGCCGGTGAGCCGGTTTACGTGTTCATCGAGCCGGAGGAAACCGCAGAGCGCGCGGCGGACTATCTCGAGCAGGTGCCCGAGGAAGATCCGTTTCACGACAGTTGGGAGGCGGCGCTTGACCAAGCGCGCGAACACGGTTGCGTGGTCGAGATGCGCGAGGCGGCGGAAGACCCGATGCTGCCGGTGCAAAGTCTCGACGCCTACCGTCCGCTTGACCAAGCGGCGGACGATCCGCAAATCGCCGAGTCGCAGCGGCTCGAGTTTTTTAGGCAACTCCACCGTTGGCTCCGCAGCGGCTACACGGTTTGGGCCGTGTGCGGCACGGAAGGTGAGTTGCAACGGTTCGACGAACTGTGGACCGAGTACGGCTTGGCCAAGCGGAAGAACGAACCGCAGCCGGTGCGGACGCTTGGCCAAGTTTCGCGCGGTTTCCTCATCGAGCCGGCCAAGCTGGTCATCGTCACTGACTCGGAGATTTTCGGCCGACACCGATCGCAGCGGCCGCGTCGGCTCAAGTCACCCCACGCCTCCGCCACCCGCTCGGCACTTGAGATTGATTTTACCGACCTTAACGTGGGCGACTACGTCGTGCACCTGCAGCACGGCATCAGCCGGTATCTCGGCTTGAAAGTGTTGCCTGTGGAGACGCGCANCACTCAGTCNGGNCGAAAGAAAACCGAGGGCGGGCAGGAGTGCCTCNTGATCGAGTTCGGCACACGCGACCCGGAGCAGGATCCGCCCAAGCTGTTCGTGCCNGTGTCGGAGGCCCACCTCGTCAGCAAGTACGTCGGCACCGGCAAGGCCAAGCCGCCGTTGAGCATTCTCGGCGGCAAACGCTGGAGCAAAGCCAAGGCGGACGCCGAAAAAGCCGTGGCCGATCTCGCCGCAGATCTGCTGAAAATTCAGGCCTCACGCGAAGCCCAANCCGGNCACGCCTACGGAGAGGACACGCCGTGGCAGAGGGAGTTCGAGGGGGCCTTCCCGTATGAAGAAACGCNCGACCAATGGGGCGCGATNCAGGCAGCCAAACAGGANATGGAACGNCCNCGNCCAATGGATCGACTCATCTGNGGCGANGTCGGTTTTGGCAAAACCGAGGTGGCCATCCGCGCGGCGTTCAAGGCGGTGATGGGTGGGCGGCAGGTCGCTGTGCTGGTGCCAACCACCGTGCTGGCCCAGCAGCATTACAACACATTTTGCGAGCGCATGGCGGAGTTCCCCATCTCAGTGGAATTGCTCTCGCGGTTCCGCTCAAAAAAACAGGCCGACGCCACCATTGCCGGCCTCGCCGCCGGAGCGGTCGACATCGTCATCGGCACACACAAGCTAATTCAGGACAAGGTCGGTTTCAAGGACCTCGGGTTTGTGATCATCGACGAAGAACAACGCTTTGGCGTGCTGCACAAAGAGAAGCTCAAGATGCTGCGCCAAACCGTGGATGTGTTGACGCTCACCGCCACNCCGATCCCGCGCACACTGCACATGGCGCTCACCGGGGCGCGNGACATGAGCACCATCGAGACACCACCGCANGACCGGTTGCCGATCGTGACCACGGTGATCGAGTTCAACGAGAAAACCATCCGCAACGCCATTCAGCGCGAACTCAACCGAGGCGGNCAGGTGTTCTTTTTNCACAACCGCGTGACCACCATCGAGACCATGGCCGAGCGTATTCGCAAACTCGTGCCCAAGGCGCGGCTCATCGTCGGACACGGCCAGATGCCCAGCGGCGTTCTCGAAAAAGTGATGACNCGGTTCATCAACGGCGAGGCTGACATCCTCCTCTCGACNACCATCATCGAGAGCGGCGTCGANATCCCGAACGCCAACACGATGATCATCGACCGCGCCGACCGCTTNGGCCTAAGCGAGCTGTACCAACTCCGGGGGCGCGTCGGGCGTTACAAACATCAGGCCTACGCCTATTTNATTTTGCCGCGCCANGCCGCACTGCTCTCCGACGCACGCAAACGCATCAGCGCCCTCAAGCAGTATTCCAAACTCGGCAGCGGATTCAAAATCGCCATGCGCGACCTCGAGATTCGCGGAGCTGGTAACATCCTCGGCTCCCAGCAAAGTGGCCACATCACAGCAGTCGGTTTCGAACTGTACTGCCAACTTCTCAAGCAAAGCGTCAAGCGACTCAAGGGCGAGAAGGTCGAGCGCAGGGTGGAGGTCACCGTGTCGATCGATTTCCTCGCGATGAACCCCGGCGAAGAGCGCGCCGCCGAGCGAGAAAAGGCTAAGCCGNAACAGCCCAAATTCGANGTCCGTGTCCCCCGCTCCGTTGCATCCTCTGTCGACGAAGACGAACGCAACACCNCGGCATATAGCCCGCAAACCCAGCCNAAGGACGTCGGACGCGTGCCGGCCTATCTGCCATTTGGCTACATCCCCGACACACGTCANCGAATCATCATCTACCGAAAACTCGCCCAACTCTCCAACCCNGATGAGTTGAACCAACTGAAGTCCGAGATTCGCGANCGTTTCGGCTCNATGCCCAAACCGGTTGAACGACTGTTGCGCGTGGCTGAATTAAAAGTACTCGCGGCGCCGAAGAACGTGACCTCCATCGAGACCCGCGACGACAGACTCATGTTCACCCGCAACGGCAGCCTCATCACACTCGGCGGCAAATACCCGCGCTTGGCCAAGCGCACGCCGGACGGGCGACTGGGCGAAATGAAAATGCTGCTCAAAGCACTCTAAGCNAAGACAGACCGGAGGACGAAACGATCACGCTTGGCCAAGTACACCCGCTCAACGGTCGAGGGCATTTCGGCTGCGGAAAAACAGATACACCGCTCCTCCTGCCAAGCTCCACAAAAGGCTGCCAGCGAACGCGAGGATCGAAAGTGTCAACGCCTGCTTGTCCCCGATGCCGATCGCAGTCGCCGAGAGTAGCCAAACGTAGAGGTTCTCGCGCACCCCAATCCCGCTTGGGGTAATCGGCAGCGCNCTGATGCAGATGATGGCCGGCACGATCAGCATTAGCACAAAAAAGTGATCGCCCATCTCCAAACCAAGTCCCCGGCCAAGCGCAACAATTTGCAGCACACAGGATAAGCTCAACAGCATCGACCAGCCAAGCACCCTCGGCAGAAAACCGGGATTCTCTCCGAACGACCGGCAGGCCTCAATGCAGCGAACGAGCGCCTCGCCCTTAGGCAGCTTGGCCAAGAGGGCCTCAAACTTAAGGCGCGGCTTGGTCGGCCCACCCCAAAACGAAAGCACCACAATCAACCCGCTTAAAAAGAGCATTCCCAACACCACCAGCATCACCGCCATGAACCGTTGCTGGCTCATCACAACGCCCCAGTTGGCCAGCGCCATCACCGAACAAAAAAGCAGCATCGCAAACAAACCCAGCAACCGGTCGACCACCACCGTCGTCACCGCCTCGGCTTTTTTGTGGCTCGTCTCTCCGGCGGCAAAATACGCCTTCAGCAAATCGCCACCGGTGGAGCCAAGCAGGAATGAATTAAAAAAATGGGCGACGAGGGAAATCCCGGCTGCGCGGCCAAACGAGAGATGAAGCCCCTGCACATCGAGCACGATCCGCCAGCGGATGACGCCGATCAAAATAGTCAGACCCATGAAAACCAGCGAGGCCAGCAACCAACCGAGGTTCACGCCGGAGATGGTCTTCCACAAACTCGCCGGCCCAATGGACCAGCTCTCGCTAACCTGCTCGCTTAGAGTGAGTTCGGCCCAGTTTCGGCCTTCGAGGTTTAGGGCGTTTTCGGCTTCACCGGCGAAGATCGCATGCAGAATCCACGCGACGAGAACCAGACAGATCGCCAGTTTTATCGTGAACTTCAGCGCCTGCGACTTNGAAGCCACTAATCCCCCCAGATGGATTTCAGGTGCGCGACCCCTTCGCGGGCTGCGTCCGGCTTGAGGCTTGGGCTGAATTCGAAAACCTTGATGTGCTCCGGCTTCACGATGTGCTTAAGCCCTTCGTAATCAATCATCCCGCGGCCGGGCGGACGATGGTCTCGCGCCGGAAACTCAACATCGTGTAGATGAAAACCGCCCAAGCGCGGTGCCATCGACTCAAGGTGCAACCGGTGATGGATAAACCCAAGGTTCTCCTTGATTTGTGCGTGCCCAATGTCGTGCCAGTAACAGACGGTCGGATCGTCAAAGCGNTGGAAGAAAAAATCCCAGTCGGTGTCGATCGGGATCTCTTCGAGATCCTCGCGAATCTCGATGCCCAGTTTGATGCCGCGCATTGATGCCTGCTCCGNGATGCGCTCCAACATCTCGTAGGCCAACTCACAATACTTGGTCTTGGCTTTCTCGCGTTTGATCTCCGCCTTTTGGCAAAGCTTCTGATACTTGGGCGTGTCCTGTTTTCCGGCCTCAAGCAAATCGATCAGTTTATCGGTATAATTCCGCATATCGATCTCGCCCATATGCAGCACGATCAACTTCGCCCCAAGCTGATCGGCCATCTCGATGGTTTTCATCGTGTGCTTGTAGGCGTTGTCGCGCTCGCGGGAGTTGGTGGAAGAAAACTTGAAGACGTTCGGGTTGGCGTGCTTGCACCCGATCGGGAGCGGACAAAAATTGTGAAGCGTGGAAATCTTGATCACACCCGCCTTGTGGGCATCGATAACTCCCGGCACGAGGCTGAGCCGAATGCCGTGGCTTAGTTCCGCGTACTCGAAGCCGAGGTCGCGAATCTCCTCAAGCATTGCGCGGCCGTCGGTGTGGCGGTGGGAATTCCAGCAGGTGGAAAATGAATACATGTCCAAAAAAATAGCCGGAAGCCACCCTAGTAGGCAACTTCCGGCCAACAAATTGAATTCAATCAGTTGTCCGCGTAGCGCGTTCTCAACATCTGAGAAAACTTGGCCACCTTCATTTTACGGCGGCGACGCATGCTCGGCTTTTCGTAGTAGCGGTTATTCCGCGCATCCTTGATCACGTTTTCACGGTCGAGACGCTTCTTCAACCGGCGCAACGCCTTATCCAAGGTTTCCCCTTTTCTGATACGTATTTCCGTCAAAAGAGACTCACTTCCTTTCTATTTTCATTACCAACCCGCCGGGCAAATCGCCTCTNTGCCGGTCAGCAGGCCGGGNAAANTAAGGGCGACTTGCCGCTTTGTCAACTCGCAAAAATGAGACAATATGNCACACTTGGTTGTTTTGTGAATAACTGGTGAGAAACTTTCCAACACTAGGCCGAAAAAACTATTTTTGAATTGAAAAACCTATTTTNTGGCGTTTCCCACATAGGTGGATAAAAGCCGTTTTTTGGCGGTTAAAGGCTTTGTAACGCTCGAGTTACGGTGTTATTGNGTAGATTTAGCGNCCGAGNTAAGNATCGCGGCCGGCAACNAGTGCCGCCATNTTCCTGTCGGCGACNCTTCGCGGTAGCATCCANAAGCCGCAATCNGGGTGCACCCACTTGATGCGNTCGATCCCNAGTACGTTCACGGCGTTTTCGATTCGGCTGGCGATGACGTCGGGAGATTCCACTTCGTTGTCTTTGATATCCACCACCCCGACACCGAGCTTGGTTTCTGATTTGAGTTCCTTGAACGCATCCAGTTCGTCATAGCCCCGACGCGCAAATTCCAAAACCAAGTGATCAACATCGAGCTTATTAAGGAACGGCATGAGGTCCTGCCAATAACCTTTCTGGATCGACTGTCCGCCATAGTTCCCAAAGCAGAGGTGTAGTGACTTTTCGCCGCGGATGCCGCTGAGAGCGTGGTTGAACGGTTCGTNTGCCCACTCGGCATCCTCGGCGTGGCCGGTGAGGTGGGCTTCGTCCATTTGGATTACCGGAGCGTCAATCGACTCCACTTGTTTACGCAGGACCTCAGCGATATCCATGGTCAANTGGNGGATGTCGCCGTAATGCCGATCGACCAGTGTCCGCGAGAGCATATACGGCGCGGTGAAGGTGAACATGGTGCAGGCCGCGCTGAGCCCCTTGAAAAACTGCCAATCGCTCGGGAGGTTTAGCGTGCCTTCGGTGACCGGACCTTCAACGACGCCGGCAGGTTGGGTACGGAACCCCATCCGCTGCTCGGCGGCAAACTTAACCAAGTCCTCCCGGCTGATGGTCGATGTAATGCCGCCCATCGGCCGGATGAAATAATCGATCATGCCGTTGGTCTCAGGGTGGCTGACATCGAACCGCGAAAGTTCTCCGTCAGAGATCAGGTCGATCCCGGCCAACTCCTGCGTCTTGAGCACGACCATGATTGCGTCACGCAACGTGGGGGTGGAGGGATTGGCGCTCAGCCAAAGCGGGATCGGATAACTNCCGACTACCTTGGTTTTGATTTCCGGTTCTGCCATTGCGGCGCAGATAATGCGTGCCAAGCGTATGGCTGTCGAGAGTGCGCTTGGCCAAGCACTATACCGTCCGGGACAGCTCTTCGCGCAGCTTGGCCAAGGGCATCGACCAGTCTCCCGGCTTGGCCTGTCGGAAGAGTCGCATGGAGGGATACCAAGGGCTGTCCGACCGATCCAACATCCATCGCCAATCCGGCGTAGCCGAGAGCAGCAGCCAGGTTGGTTTGCCAAGCGCACCGGCCAAGTGGGCCACAGCGGTGTCGATCGTGATGATCAAATCCAGCTGCTCCATCAANGTGGCTGTCGAGGCGAAATCGTCCATTAATGGCGACAAATCGGCGATTTTCTCATCCAGCCCAGCCCGCCCGGGATCGTGTGCCGCATCGCCCAGTTGCAGTGAAAAGAACAACGTTTTCTNATGCTCAAGCAACGGTTTGAGTAACTCTAACGGGACTCCGCGCCGGTCGGGGTTTTGGCTGCCGGAGCCATGCCACGCAAGGCCGACCCGCAGAACCCCCTTCGTCTGGGGCAACTCCAGCCCCGCTTGGCTCTGCGCCTTGAGGTAAGGCACTTTACCGGGAATGGAGTCNAGCGTGGTGCCCAGCAGCTGGGGCAAACTGAACATGGCCAGATGACAATGATACGTGACCGTACCGGCATGGCCGGTGGCCACCTCGCTGACCCCGGGCGCGGCGGACAACAACCGGGCGAGTGCCGGTGGACAGCCGATCTTGACCGTGGCTCCCAACTCAACCAATTGGGGTACGTAGCGGATAGCTTGAATCGTGTCCCCGTAGCCTTGTTCGGCCCGGAGGAAAATCGTCTGCCCGGAAAGATCGCCGCCGTCCCAAAGTGGCGTGGAGTCATCAAGTTGCGGCGTGTTGCGGTTGTTAAGTTTCCAACGCCACTCGTAGTCGTCCCAGGCTTGAGGAAATTCCGCGCGCAACGCCCGCACCCAAAACCGACCCCAGTGAGCGTCCGCATTTTCAGCGTTCAACTCGGTCGAACGATCAAACTCCCCAAGCGCCTCGTCGAGCTGTCCGGCGTCCTGTAATGCGGAGCCAAGGTAACGATGGTTTTCGGAATTATCCGGTGCAGCTTCGACCGCCTGCCTGTATGCCTCTACGGCTTCGTCGATGCGGTTGAGATGTTCGAGGCCAAGGCCGAGGTCGCGCCATGAGTCGTCCCACTTTGGCTCCTTGGCCAAGCCGGTTTTCCACCAGTCGATCGCCTCATCCAGCCGCTCATACTTGCGGAGGTAGTTGGCCAAGGCGA
>NZFR01000118.1 GCA_002689335.1 Verrucomicrobiales bacterium | reverse complement strand
TCGAATTGCAATGATGCTGCAGCATTCCGAGCCGACTTTCGCTCCCGCGGTATAAATGCCGAGCCGTTGCTGATACAGACCAAGCATCAGCCCGGCGCGCGTCGGCGAACACATCGCACCACTCGTGTATGCCTGTGAGAAAAATACCCCCTCACCGGCCAGTGCATCCGTGTGCGGCGTGGCGACTTCCTTCGCGTGGTTGGGGTTGAAACTGATGTCCGCATACCCCTGATCGTCCGTCAAAATAACAACGATGTTGGGTCTCTCCACTGCAATAGCCTTTAGATCAAACAGGGCACTCAATAGCAGTATTGTGAATTGTTTCATCTTAATCCTCCACGCCGGGAACGAGGTCTTTTGGGCCGATGTTCTGACCTTGCCAGTTTACCTTACCGTCGCTGTAGAGGAGGATACGGTGTTTGCTGCCGGAGGCTGGTTTGCGGTTGATATTGGGGAGGAATTTTTTGTGGTGGTTGATCACTTTCGCGAACTTCGGGTCTTTGGCGAGGTTATGCCACTCGTTGGGATCGTTGCGCATGTCGTACAGTTCTTCGCTGCCGTCGGCGTACTGGATGTATCGCCAATTCTCGCTGCGCACGCCGTGGTTGTCGTGGTTGTGGGTGGTGATGGCCGGGTGTCGCCGCTTGGCTTTCGCGTTTTGTAGTTGCGGCGTCAGACTGCGTCCGTCGAGGTCTTTTTTCTTCGGTAAATCGAGGAGTTCGTTCAGCGTCGGATAGATGTCCAGCAACTCGGCAGGTTGGGTGCAGACTTGGTCCGGTTTTACGCCGGGGCCGGCGAAGATGAGTGGCACGCGGGTGCCGTCGTCCCAAAGGGTATTTTTGCCGGAGATGGCTTTTTCGCCAAGGTGCCAACCGTGGTCCGACCAGAGCACGATCACTGTGTTTTCATCCAAGTTGTTTCGCTTGAGTGCCTCCATGAGGCGGCCGACTTGGCTGTCGACAAAACTGGTGCAGGCGAGGTAGCTCCGAACGAGGTTGCGCCACTGGTTGTTTTCCTCGAGCCACTTGTGCCGGACTTCCGGCAGGTACCAGTGCATGTACCAAGAAAAACGCGGCGTATCGGCGCGATCGTTACGCAGGATTTTTGGCAGCACGGTGTCGTTGTCTGGGTAGAGGTCGAACCACTTTTGTGTGGCGTAACATGGAACATGCGGAAGGAAAAATCCGACCGACAGGAAGAACGGTTTCTTGGGTTTTGAGTCGATTTGCTTGACCGCCCATGAGGCTATGTTCCAGTCGGCCTTGTCCTCGTCTTTGTGGTCGAACGCGCCCCAGTCCATCAGCTTGTGGTTGCCGAACTGGGTCGGGCCGATCAGCTTTTTTGGCGGATAAGGGGCGCCGCTGGTAGCGGGGCCGACCACGTCGAATTCCCTGCCGTTATTCTCGCGGCCATAGCGGCCGTGGTAAATCTTCCCTGTAGTATAGGTCTTGTAGCCGCCATGCTTGCGGAGATACTGGGGCAGGGTGACGAGATCCTTCAACTCCGTGACGGTGCGGAACCACGGCGACAGTCCGTAGATACCGGTGGTACTGGGACGCAGGCCGGTCATGAGGCTAGTGCGTGACGGGTTGCAGAGGGGAGCCTGACAGTGGGCGTTGGTGAAGGCGGTGCCGCGCTTGGCCAAGCGGTCGATGTGCGGAGTCTTCACCATCGGATGCCCGCCGAGATAGCCGATCCAATCGTTCTGATCGTCGATCGCGATGAACAGTACGTTTGGTTTTTTTTCAGCTGCGAAACTCGCCACCGAACAGACCAATACTGACAATAAACTTAATGAAAAACGCATGGGCAAACCTTGCCCTTGGCCAAGCGGCAAGGCAAGTCAACGCCCGCTGGACCAAGCGTGCGTGTGGTCAAGTTGATTGAACGAACCGGTTACTTCGCGATGCAGTAGAGGTGTTTTTCGCCTCGGATCAGCAGTTGGTCGCGCACCGGGACGGTGGTCGCAATGATGCGCTCGCCCATGTTGTTTTCGGACAGGAATTTGAACCCATCCGAAATGGACGCGACCATGACTACGCCGTCCTCGCGCGGGGCGTACAGCTTTCCGTCGGCGACCGTCGGCGAGGCGTAGTAGCTGGCGCGGTGTTTGGGGAATTGGCCGTCCCAAAGTTTCTTACCGGTCTTGGCGTCGAGACAGGCAACCTGTCCCCGGTCGCCCAACACGTAGACTTTTCCGGCGTGCACGGCAGGGGTGGGCACAAACGATCCGGTTCCGGTGAGGGTCCATTTACGGTTGGACTTGGTGACGTTGGCGTCGCCACTTAATTCTACTCCGGCGATGTGTTTGCCCCGGCCGTATGGCACGATCGCCATGTTGCCGGCGAGCACCGACGAAGCGACCTGCACCCAGTTTCCGCGTTTGTCCGGATTAAAGCCTTCGCAGGTCCAGAACAGTTTACCGTTGGAGGCGTCATGAATTGTCAGACGTTCCGCACCCCAGACCACGATCGCCTCGCGGCCCTGATACTGCACGACGTGGGGGGTGGCGTAGCTGTGATCGCACTCGACCGGAGTCTTGTAGTTGCGGGACTCCTTCCACGCCAGTTCGCCGGTGCGCTTGTCGAATGCCGCGAGGTACGACTCGCCGGAGTGCATCACGGCCAGAACGACGTGTTTTGCGGTCAACACCGGTGAGGTGCCGATGTCCCAGTACAGCGTGTCGCGCGCGAACCGTTCCTGCAGGTTGGTTTTCCAGAGCAGCTTGCCGTCCAGCGTGAAGCCGGCGAGGTTGCCGCTTTTGAAATAGGCGAACAACAGCTTGCCGTCGGTGATCGCGGAGGGGTTGCTACCGGAGCCGTTGCGGTGTTTGCCGGCGCGCTCGCTGCCGACTGTGGTCTGCCACCGTTTTTTGCCATCCCAACCTAAAGAGATCAGTGTGTCGTTGCCATCACTCGGGCTGGTGAGGATGATTTGATCCTTCCAAACGATCGGTGTCGAGCAGCCCTTGGCCGGCAACTCGGTTTTCCACTTCACGTTTTTGTTGTTATCAAACTCCGCAACGTAACTGCCGGTCGAGGTCGATCCGTTTTCGTCCGCCCCGCGCCAATTCGGCCAGTTCGCTTCCGCTGCCCCGACCCAAGCCGGAGACAACAATGCCAAGCCAGCCACAAGACCAGCCACTTTTGTTTGTAGTGTTTGTTTCATGTTCATGATCAAGATTAATAGTTCGTGTTCGGTTCGGTTCCGGCGAGGTATTGCACGCGGCGGTAGACTTCGCCTTTGTTGAATTTCAGTTTCACTTTCGCCGGGTCGTATTTGTGGCCGATCTGGTCGCGCAGGTAGACGATGGTGTTGAAGGCGATCATCAATGCCTGCTCGGTCTCGGCGGTGTTTACGACATCGTAGAGGGTCTGCATGGGATCGACCGCCTTGATGCTCCCGAGGAACTCGGCGGCGCGCACGCGCACCATCAGGTTTTTGTCTTTCAACAGCGGTTCGGCGGCTTTGGCCAACGGCTTGGCTTCGGCTCCGAAGTTGGAGCAGACCTTGAGCGCCCAGTAGCGGCGCAGAACGCCTTTGGATTCCAGCGCTTGGCCAAGCGATTGTTGCACTTCGGCGAAGGGCCGCAACGCGAGGTCGGCCAAGTCGGAGAGGCGACTGATCTGCTTGGTTTGCTCGCGACCAAACGCCACGCCGTCAGCGAGAGCGGCGGTGACCATCCGGTTTTCTGGGTAAAAACTCAGGTCGTTGATCGATTTCATTTTGTCGCGCAACAACCGTCGCATGTCGGCCAAGCGCTTGGCCTGTTCCAGATCACCGGCAAGGTTGTTGACCTCGTGCGGATCGGTGTAGAGGTTGAAAAGTTGCTCGACCGGCCGCCGCTCGAAGAACTGTCGCTGCACCGGGTTGAGACGGTCCACCCGATAAAGATCGCGCCAGTTGTCGTAGGCGAGCTGTCGGTAGCGATAGTTGTTTTGCAGGCCGTCGGCGTAGTAGGCCTGATAGTTGCGAATGTATTTCCAACTGCCTTTGCGGTAGGTGCGTACCATGTCGAATTTTTCGTCGAACCGGTCGGCGTGGCCGAAGACTTCATCGCGTGCGGCCAAGGCGGAGGCCGGGACGTCTTTGCCGAGGAACGCTCGGCCATCGATTTCCTTGTGCGGCGTGACCCCGGCGAGGTTGAGCACCGTCGGCCCGAAGTCGATGAAGCTCACGAAGCCGTCAGTGCGGTCGCCGCGCTTGTGGTCGACGAGGTGTTTGAAATTTTCAGGGATACGAACGACGAGAGGCACGTGCAGCCCGCTTTCGTAGGCGTAGCCTTTGCTGCGCGGCATCACGCCGCCGTGGTCGCCGAAGTAAAAAACAAAAGTGTTTTCCAGCAGTCCGTCCTCCTTGAGATGATTGACGATGCGCCCGACGTGACCGTCGATGATACCCATCCGGTCGAAATACCGCGCCTTCGTGTAGCGNATGATCGGCGTGTCGGGGAAGTAGGGCTGAAGCGTCACGTCATNGGGNGANGTCTTGGTCNGTGTCTCCATTTGCTTGAGNGGAAAATGCAGACGGCTTTCATGCGAGTCGGNAAACGACTGCATGTGGAAAAANGGCATGGCCTTGTTCGGCCGGTTGCGCCATGTGGCCTTGTTGGAGGACATGTCCCAAGCCTNCTTCATGTCCACCTTGAAATTGTAGTCGGTCTTGGAGTTGTTCGTGGCGTAGTAGCCTTGCTCGCGCAACACCTGCGACCANGGCTTCACGCCGGGGGGCAGGGTGGCCAATGCNGATTTGCGGTGGTACTGAAATCCAACCCTTGGCGCGTGCATCGCCGTGGCCAANGTCGTGCGTGCCACGGAGCAAACCGGCGCGGCNGAGAAGGCGTGGTTGAACGTGAGCCCCTCGGAGGCCAGGCGCTCGATGTTGGGCGTNNTGCCCAGCTTGTTGCCGTAGAGGCGGAGGTAATGTACCGAGTTATCCTCGGAGACGATGAAGACAANGTTTGGCCGCTTAGCCNGTTCGGCCGCCGTGGCCAAGGGGGNCAGCGACACCGCTGNGAGNAGACTGAGTAACAGTCGAGAAAAGCGCATCCACACAGTCAAAGCNAAGCGCTTGGCCAATGACAACGCCAAAACGCCGGTTTTGGATTGTCTTTTGCNGCTTTTCCCTTTAGCAATNCCGCCGCACAACGCGACCCAAATTTACAAAGGTTCAAAATATGGCCTATTTTCCGAAGATCAAAAAGATCCAGTACGAAGGTCCGGACAGCAAAAATCCGCTGGCTTTCAAATGGTACAACGAGGACGAACTTGTCGAAGGCAAGTCCATGAAGGACCACCTCCGATTCTCTGTCGTCTACTGGCACACTTTCCGCAACGCCCTCTCCGACCCGTTCGGCGTCGGCACTGCGCTGCGCCCGTGGGACGACGGTACGGAGTCGGTCAATAACGCCCAAAAGCGCGTCAAGGTGGCTTTTGAGTTCATGGAAAAACTCGGAGCGCCGTACTACGCGTTTCACGATCGCGACGTCGCGCCCGAGGGCAAAAGCCTTTCCGCGTCCAACAAAAATCTCGATGCTGTGGCCAAGGTGCTGAAGGCTGAGCAGGAGCGTACCGGCATCAAGCTGCTTTGGGGTACGGCCTGTCTGTTCACCAACCCCCGCTACATGCACGGCGCCGCCACCAGTTGCAACGCCGATGCCTTCGCCTACGCCGCTGCGCAGGTGAAAAAGGCCATCGAAGTCACGCACCAACTCGGTGGCGAAGGCTACACCTTCTGGGGTGGCCGCGAGGGTTACTCGACACTTTGGAACACCGACATTGGCCGTGAGTTGTCTCACCTCGGTGCGTTCCTCCAAATGGCGGTCGATCACAAAAAGAAGATAGGTTTCAAGGGCCAGTTTTACATTGAGCCCAAGCCAAAAGAGCCGACCAAGCACCAGTACGACTCCGACGCCGCTGCCTGTCTGAACTTCCTGCGCCAGTACAACCTCCTGGACCACTTCAAGCTCAACCTCGAGACCAACCACGCCACATTGGCCGGACACGAGATGCAGCACGAACTGGAAGTCGCCGTAGCCGCCGGGGCGCTGGGCTCCATCGACGCCAACACAGGGGACCCGATGCTCGGTTGGGACACCGACCAGTTCCCGACCAGTGTTTACCTCACCGCTGAGTGCATGCTGCCGATCCTCAAGATGGGCGGCTTCAGCACGGGCGGCGTCAACTTCGACGCCAAGGTGCGCCGCGAGAGTTTCGAGCCGGAGGACCTTTTCCACGCGCACATTGGTGGCATGGACGCCTTCGCGCGCGGCCTCAAAATCGCCGCCGCCATCCGCACCGACGGCCGGTTGGAGGAGTTCGTCAAAAACCGCTATCGCTCATGGGACATTGGCATCGGCAAAAAAATCGAGTCCGGCAAAGCCAGCTTCAAAAGTCTCGAGACCTACATTCTAAAAAAGGGTGAAGTCTCGAAAAACGAAAGCGGCCGTCAAGAGTTCCTCGAGAACCTCATTAACGAGTTCATCTGAGGCACGACATAAAATCACCAAAAAGGCGACTCAATTGGGCCGCCTTTTTTTGTCGCCAGATTGCGAAGATTTGAGCGCGGCGGTTTGAGAAATGCAAAAAATTTAACAACTATGGAGCAAGAATCATTAAACAAAACTTGGTTTATCGACATTGATGGAACGATAGTTAAAACGCGAAACAATGAGCAATTAGATGAAGCGATTAACTCAATGGGAGATGAAAGTTATCTGATTGAAGAACCGATTGAGAAGAGTGTGAATTTTATTCAATCTATACCTTTTGGCGATACCATAGTACTAACTACAGCTAGGGACAGCAGACACGAAGATCATACTTTAAAAATGCTTAAGCATTTTAGAATTAGGTATGACAGAATACTTTTTGATTTGCGATCCGGGGCAAGAGTTTTGATTAACGATATTAAGCCGGTCGGTATGGCTGGAAATAGTGAACCTTTAGACATGGCATTCGCTGTAAATGTTAAGAGAAATGAAGGCATACCCGCAGATTGTATTTAATTATGAATTCCGAATAAGCTACTTTTTAAGCTCAATTATTCTTTCTGCAGCCAGCCTTCCGGTCTTTAAAGCGGTATTTAAAGAAGCGACTCCACAATGCTCGCCACAAAAATATAAATTATTAGAAATGCATAAGTTATATTTATGATTAATCGAGCTATTTATTAATTCTTTTATTGAAAATATTTCAATGAGTTTATGATTTTTTATTTTATCTCCGAAAATCAATTTTAATTCCTTAATAACTTTTTTAGCAAGCACGTCTTGTTGTAATTCAAGAGATTTAAAAATGGTAATAGAAGTAATTATTTTACCTTTAGGATATTTTTCATTCCTCAAGAATATCAAGTTATTAATTATGCCTTCATTGGAACCATTTAGATATAAATAAAACTTTTTCAATTCAGGGTTATCATCTATTGAAAAATATAGAGTCTTGGATTTATTAAAGTTGCTGGATATTAAATTCCTTTTCTTCCTGTAAGCTAGATACTCAAAATTTAATTTATCAGCAGCAATAACAATAATTTTTGCTGAGTATTTAGACTTATCTATAGTTGAAACAATGTTGTCAATTGAAATGCTCACAACTTCTTTTCCTAAAATAATATTTTTTTTAGGTATGTTTTTGGCAATTTGTTGAGCTAAGCTATTAATACCATCTGAAGGTATAAATACATTTCCGTCTGTAAAACTTTTGAATACTTCCTGAAACTTATTCATTTTTGTCCGAAGTTGATTTTCAAGGAAGACTCCCGAAAAGAATGGTTTTAAGAATAAACTAATAAATTTTTTAGAAAATCCAATTTTTGAAAAGAACGTATGAACAGTAGTGTTCTCATAATATTTAAAATTGAATTTAATTCTGAGATAAATTACTCCTAATAGAAACAAATCTTTTATTGTAAAAATTGGAGTCTTAATTCCCTTTGCAAAATCCAAAATATTCTCAAATGGATTTGCAAAAATTAACATTCTCCTTCCATCCCATATTTCGCAACTAGATGATAAAAATAATGGTTTTAATTGATCTACATTGATGTTTCTTTTTATTTCTGGATAATTGGTCAGAACTACATGAAATCCTTTATCAAC
>NZFR01000117.1 GCA_002689335.1 Verrucomicrobiales bacterium | reverse complement strand
CGGCCATGCGGAAATCAAAAAATGGCTGGATCCACGTACCGTCCCACCTCTGAAAAAGAATGGGAATATTCCCCTCAATCAACCTCAACCGAATAATCTGGACGTAATCTGGTTGCAGGAACGCACGACCAGTCCCCGTCGTTGATCACTATCCACCATGCCCAACGCTAAGTGGTACTGGCATCGCCTGCGAGCGATGGGGCCCGGCGAGTTGGCGTTGCGTTTGCGTAAAAAATGGTATGACTTTCGAGACTCCAAATGCAGCACTTGGCCGAAGTTCGACCTCGCTGCTTCAACCTTCCCAAACCTACCCGATCCGGCCGACGCACTTGACCCGGTNCGTCNTTGAAGCAGTAAAAGNAGACGCNGAGCGGNTCGCCAAAGGCCAACTGCGTTTTTNCGGNCACGTGGANGTCTCGTGTNGANACGCCNCCAAACTGGCAGCGNGATTATCAGGCNGNNGTCGATGTCCNGACGNGNANGNGTGCGTTTGATCTNAATCACNGGGAGTTNCCATNCGGNGCTGCNATCAAGNCNCTTTGGGAGCCAAGCCGNTGGTACGGCCCCGTGCGCTTGGCCCAAGCCTGCTGGTTGCTGGGGAATCGCCGANGCGGNGAACTCGCGCTCGATTGGCTTGANGATTGGGTTGAGAAAAATCCGCCATANATCGGTTGGCATTGGACGAGTGCGCTTGAGACTGGGATGCGGTTGGTCGCGTTTACTTGGATCGATGCATTTTTGACNGCGTTCGAGGCTGAGGCTCCNGGCGATTTGGCCAAGCGCTTGGTCAAGCTACGAGAACAGGTGCTGCTTCCTCACGCATGTTACACGTGGCGGNATCGTTCGTTTGGGTCTTCCGCGAACAACCATCTTATCGGTGAGATCAGCGGCTTGGCATTGGCGGTAGCCCGCTGGCCTGGCTTGGCCAAGCTCGGTGCCACTCCNGTAAAATTGTCGTCTATGCTGGAGCGCGAAACGCTAACGCAATTCCACCCGGACGGAGGCAATTTTGAACANGCGCTGAACTACCATTTTTATTCATGGGAATTNTGTTGGGAAGCTCGTCAGGCGCTGGAAGCGGTTGGNGGAATGAATGCGGCCCAGCGCGAGCGNATCGATGGGCGNCTTGGCCAAGCNGCCCGTTATTTTCGTGAGATACAAGTGCCATCCGCTCCGTGGGATTACGGTGATTCGGACGANGCCTACGTTTGCCCTTGGTTCGTGGATGAAATCAAAGCGGCCCGGGAATGGTGGCAATGGCTCGCCGGCGATGAAACGGAATCCGCTTTTTATCACTTCATTCGTGGTAAGGCTTCCGACGCACTGACTCAACCGGAGATCAAAACNGAACAGGGNGGTTGGCNTGTTTTTCCGGAAACCGGTTTTGTTGTGAACTCGCTGGGNCACTGGAAGGCGNGGGTCGATTTTTCTCCGCTCGGTTCGGGCTCGATGGCGGCTCACGGACATCTTGATGCGCAGCACCTTTCTCTTTGGCTAAAAGGACGNGCGATGGTGATCGACCCAGGAACGGGTGATTACCACGGTAACCCCAANCTCCGAAACTGGCTCGCTGGCCGTGAAGTGCATAACGGGCCGAATGCNGNGTCGGTCAGCTTNGCCAAGCGCGAGGGGCCTTTCCTCTGGGGAGGGATTCACCCCAAACCGTTATGGAGTTTTGATGGAGAAATTTTCGAGATCGAACTCCGGGTNGGACCGGGTGCGTTGTCTCGGACGATTAAGCCGATTCCNGGTGACCGCGAAGGTTGGCAGGTTCGGGATTCGTTTGAGGAAACGCTTGGCCAAGCCGGGCCGTTCACGGTTCGGTGGCAGTTCGCACCGGATTGCCAAGTCGACCGATCCGGGGACCGCGCGTTTCGGGTTTCTTCCGNATCATCCGTAATGANGGTTGAATTGGGCGCCGGTTGGGCAGGGGCAGAGTTATGGCAGCCAGATGGAACAGAAACAGTCNACAATCTTGACGGNNTTGTTTCGCCGCGATTCATGAAAACGGTTCACGCACCGTACCTTCGATTGANGGCTAAANCGGGCGGAAGTACCGATTTCAAAACGACTTTCTCGGCTGAATAATTACTCGGCCAAGCCATTGGCCAAGCGTGTTTTCGATGGAAGTTGTTCACAAAGGCGATGTCCCACTTGCTGTTTGCTAAGCGTTACGGGTAAGTTGAGCCCGTGCCGAAACCAGAGTTTGTTCATCTCCATTGCCACACCGAGTTTTCATTGCTCGACGGCGCATGTCGTGTGGATCGCCTGATGAACAAGGCGAGCGAANTGGATTTTAAATCCATCGCNATTACCGACCACGGGGTGATGTTTGGGGCCATTAATTTTTACCGCGCAGCACGNTCGAAAGACATTAAGCCGATAATTGGTTGCGAGGTTTACGTGGCGCCGAGACACAGGACGGAACGCAAATCCGGGACGCGTGGAAAGGACGCCTACTACCATTTGGTGCTGCTCGCNAAAAACGAGGTCGGTTATCAAAACTTGGTTCGTCTTGTGACGATGGCGCAAACNGAGGGTTATTACTATAAACCGCGCATCGATAAAGAGATACTCGAGGCATACAAAGAAGGATTGATCTGTTTGAGCGGTTGCCTTGCCAGTGAGATTCCACGCTTAATCATTTCAGAAGAGTTTGATAAGGCAAAAGATCAAATTGATTGGTTCAAACAAACGTTCGGCCCCGAAAATTATTATCTCGAGTTNCACAACCACGGGCTCGCTGAGCAGATGACAGTCAATCGCAAATTGATTCCTTGGGCCAAGGAATTTGGGTTGAGCCTTGTGGCGACGAACGATGTGCATTATGTNGAAAANGATCATTCNCACGCGCACGATTCTTTAATTTGCATCGGCACACAGGCNTTGCTCAATGACNCGAACCGGATGCGCTATGTGCAGGAGCAGTTTTACCTCCGTTCTGCAGAGGAGATGGCGGGGTTGTTTTCCGAAGTGCCGGAGGCCATTAGCAACACATTGGCCATCGCAGAGAAGTGCGATTTGGAGATCGAATTCGGCAAGCTGAACTATCCGGTTTTTGAAGCCCCGACCGGTTTCACACGTGAAGGGTATTTGCGCAAGTTTTTGGCTGAGGGGTTGATGTTGCGTTATGGCATTCAGGCATCGGTGGAAGGNGGGAAGGCGTTTGTCGNTGAGTCGCTCAAAGATTCCGAATTGTTGCCCAATCTCAAGCTGCCGNAAGATGCCGTTCCGAATAGTGCTCAAGGGTTAANCGACGAACCNGTTGCCAATGCNGTTAAGGAGATCATCGATCGTCTCGAGTATGAGTTGGGGATCATGAATCAGATGGGCTACATCAGTTACTTTCTGATCGTTGGCGACTTCGTTCGGTACGGCCGCGAGCAGGGAATTGCGTGTGTGGCTCGTGGTTCTGCAGCAGGCTCGTTAGTTGCGTATTTGCTGGAGATTTCCAACGTTGATCCGCTGAAGTACGGGTTGATCTTCGAACGGTTTCTGAATCCCGAACGTGTCAGTCCTCCTGACATTGATATCGATTTTGCAGATGATCGACGCGAGGACGTGATCGAGTACGTCCGGGAAAAATACGGCGAGGACTCGGTGGCGCAGATTATCACCTTCGGCACCATGGGAGCCAAGTCGGTGATCCGAGATGTTGGCCGTGTCATGGGGTTGACGTTCGGCGAAGTCGATCGCTTAGCAAAAATGGTTCCGGCTGAGCTGAAGATCACTCTGGAAAAGGCGCTGGAAAAATCACCAGATTTAAAAGAAGCCTACGACGAAGAGGAAGTCACGCGGGAGTTGATCGATACGGCTTTCATTCTTGAGGATTTAACCCGGAACACTTCGGTGCATGCCGCTGGGGTGGTGATCGGAGCTGAGCCGTTGGTGAATATTTTGCCGCTCAAGAAAGACGAGGATGGCACGATCACGACGCAATATCCGATGGGCCCGGTCGAGGACTTGGGTCTGTTGAAGATGGATTTTCTCGGGCTAAAGACGCTCACGGTCATACGGAATTCCTGCGAGATGATCAAAAAGGGGCACGGCGTGGACCTTGATGTTGACCGCCTCCCGCTCGGTGATGAAAAAACGTACGACCTGCTGAACAACGGTTATACGGTCGGTGTGTTTCAGTTGGAATCGGGCGGTATGCGGGACTTGTGCCGCAAATTCAAACTCGCTTCGATCGAGCACATCACGGCGTTGGTCTCGCTTTATCGTCCCGGCCCGATGGATCTGATTCCGGATTTCATACGACGCCGACACGGTGAGGTGGAGATTAAGTACTCTCATCCGTTGCTGGAGCCGATCGCGAAAGAGACTTACGGCATTCTGATTTATCAGGAGCAGGTGATGAAGGCCGCTCAAATTCTTGCCGGTTACACACTTGGAGGCGCGGATTTGCTTCGACGCGCGATGGGGAAAAAGAAGGTCGAAGTCATGCAGGAGCAGCGTACGTTATTCGTTAAGGGATGCGCTGAGGTTAACAATATACCGGAGAAAAAAGCCAACGAAATTTTCGATTTGCTGGAGCGGTTTGCCGGGTATGGGTTTAACAAATCCCATGCGGCGGCCTATGCGGTTGTTGCATATCAGACGGCGTATCTCAAAGCACATTATCCGGTTGAGTTTTTAGCGGCTAACATGACCAACGACATGGCCGATACCACCAAGTTGGGTGTGTTGACGGATGAGGCCAAGGTGTTGGGGATTGAAGTGCTGCCGCCGGATGTGAACGAAAGTCAGGTCTTTTTCGCTCCGGCTCGTGATGGCTCAGTCATTCGCTTCGGGATGGCGGCGATCAAGGGCGTTGGAAGTGTTGCTGTGGAGGAGATGATCAAGGCACGAAGCGAAGGCGAACCGTTCACTGATTTGTTTGACCTGTGTGATCGTTGCGACACACGTACGGTCAATCGTAAGGTGCTTGAAGCCCTCATCAGAAGCGGTGCGTGCGATACGTTAGAGGGAACACGTGCCGGCCAGTTTTCGGTGGTCGATAAGGCGTTGGCCAAGGCTTCGAGCCAAGCGAAAGATCGGGCCGCCGGTCAGACGTCTCTTTTTGGTGCTTTCGAAGAGAGCAGTAATTCAATGCGCGACACCGTGCCCGGCTTGGCCGAATGGGATCGTGACGAAATCCTCTCCTCCGAGAAAGAGCTGCTTGGATTTTACGTNAGNGGTCACCCGTTGGATCCCTACAAGGAACTGCTCGACGAATATTGCGTTCACAACAGCGAAACCGTTAAGGGGCTCGAAAACCGGAAANTCACACGCTTGGGGGGGTTGATTTCGGCTGTGCAACGTGGGATTTCAAAACGCAGCAACAAGCCTTATGCCATCGCGACGATCGAGGATTTGTCCGGGCCATTTCAGGTGCTCTGCATGAACGAAAACTACGACAAATATCAGAGCCTGCTAGAAGCGAACAAAACCGTTTTGGTGGTCGGAGAGGCGAATAACAACGAAGACATGCCAAAGATTTTTCCTCAGGAAATTGTTCCTCTTGAGGATGCGCCGGTGAAGTACACCAAACAGGTTCATTTTCGACTTAANAGCGCGAANGTGGAACCATCCACGGTGGAGGAGGTTTTNGGCGTTGCGTCGAGTCATCCCGGCCGCTGCCCGTTGTATCTTTGTTTTAAACAGCAAGATGGGCGTCTGGTTTTTGTTGAGTCCGGCGAGCAGCACTTCGTGAAACCATCGGATCGCTTGCGAGATGAGGTGAACGATCTGCTTGGCCAATCGGGGAGTTATTACGCAAAGGTGGACACATCGTTGCCGGAACCGGTCAAGCAACGTTGGCATAAGAAGGAAAAAAACGGGGAATAACGCGGTGCGATTGGCCAAGTTATTGGACAATCCAGCGCTTGGCCTTAAGTTCAAATCGGGGCAGCGCGTTCGGTTCAACAATTTGGATGGGAACCCGGAGGGAAAGATTCTCCTGAAACGCGACAGCCAAGCGCTTGGCCAAGCGATCATCGTCGGAGGATTCAGGTTCGATTTGGAGGCTCATCTCGACCATCGAAATGTCGCGGGCGATCTCCACCCGGTACTCCGCCACACCGCCGGTATTTCGAATTATTTCCTCAACCGCGCTTGGGTAAACATTCACGCCGCGAACGACGACCATGTCATCCGCGCGACTNAGGATGCCTCCGTCGAGCCCTAGATCGAAACGCCCGCAGGCGGAGGCTTGGGTGCTNGTGGATTTGACTAGATCACCTGTCCGATAACGAAGCAACGGCGANCCGTGTCGGCCAAGCGTNGTCAAAACCAATTCGCCAGTTTCCCNNGGATCAANGGCTTGGCCTGTTTCAGGATGGACGATTTCCGGGATGTAAGAATGCTCNAGTATNTATAGCACCCCTGGTTGGGNGGAGCACTGNTAGGTAACGGGGCCGACTTCGGTCATTCCGTGGTGATCNAAAATCGNNGCGNCCGGCCAAGCTTCCTCAAGGCGACGCCGGGTNGCCGGGATGCTGCCGCCCGGTTCACCGGCAACGATGATCTTCCGGATGGGAGATTCACCGAGTTCAATCTTCTCAGTTTTGGCAACCTCGNCCAGACGAAGCGCATAGGTCGGAGTGCAGCAAAGGACGTTGGCTTGGTGAGTGAAAATGGATCGTAACCTTGCGGCACTGCTNAGACCGCCTCCCGGAATACTNAGCGCGCCCAGCGCTTCTCCAGCCTCAAAAGCGAGCCAAAAGCCGATGAATGGGCCGAATGAAAACGCGAAGAAAATGCGNTCTTCCGAATTGACTTCGGCNGCCTTGAATATATCGCACCAATTGTTGACCATCCACTGCCAACTCTTGGGAGTGTCGAGCCAACGCATCGGTTGACCGCGGGTGCCACTGGTTTGATGGGCTCGGGTGTANTGTTCNAGCGGGAAAGTTAAATTGCTGCTGTAAGGCGGATTCGACTGATGATCGTCAACCAATTCCTTTTTGGTTGTGAATGGGCAGTACTCGCGGAACGCCTCAAGAGAATTGATATGCTCGTTAATACCGGTTCCGCTGAGCTTGTTTTCATAAAATTNGTTTGTCGGNCGGATTATTGCCAGCAGTTTCTTTAGTTCCGCCAACTGCGTGCGTTCAAGCGCGTCTCGACTGTCGGCGGGAGTGCGTGGCATGGCGGCCTAATTNGTTTCAGCTGCGGCCGAATTGGTAGGGGATTGCGCAGTCGGCTTTGGCGGCTTCGGTGCGTACTTAGTGACNAGATAGCCTCCNCAGGCGGCCAATGCNATGCCGAGAATGAANAGCCCGGACACGTTANCCCAGGCCTTTGATTTGGTCGTGTTGACAATCGCATTCACAATGGGNGCGCCAGCAAAGATNATGGACATNATCACGGGCACGTATGCGATTGTGGGTTTGGGGGCAGCGCCAAAAGCGAGAAGTACTCCGAGCGCTCCAATGGCTCCGAGCGTTCCGGCGATAAGAGACCATTGCCAACCCTTNGTTGGGTAAGCCCAAAAATCGATTGGGCCGCCCTTTAATTTTAGAATGATGATTGGNGCGATGACGGCGGTGAGAAAATAGGCCAAGCCTACCCAGAGAAAGGCCATGATTCGGCCGTGCTCGGGGTTAGCCATTTTCATCGAGCCGGTGTGCATGCACACGCCGTAGGTGCCCCAGCAGATGACGGTCATGAGGGCCCAAATGTACCAAGGGATTCCGGTTGAAACTGTATTCGCGTCCATAAGTCGGGGCCAACTTACTGGCCNGAGAGCGGCAATTCAAACGCTATCGCGCTTGGCCAAGCGCGGCAAAGTACTCTCGCGCCTTGGTTATCACCCGTGGNGAGAGCAGTAGNGTGGAGAGAATGGTCGGNACCGCCATCATACCGAACATGATGTCGAGAAAGTTAATCACGTCGCCCAGTTCAACNACCGCAGAAACGACAATCCCGATCAGGTAAAACAGGATAAGCGGGATTCGAGCCCCAGGGCCGAACAGAAACATGCCGCACTTGGTCACGTAATAGGAAAAACCGATCATCGACGAAAAGCTGAAACAGAGCACGCAAATCAAAAGTAGATAGCTGCCGGCAAACGGGATTCCCTTAGTGAAGGCACTCGCGGTGAGCAGTACGCCGTCGGCCTCATCGCCCGCTTCCTTCCANACGTCGGTGCTGAGGATGATCAANCCTGTGATGGTGCAGACGATCAACGTATCAATCATCGGGCCAAGCATCGCGACGAGCCCTTCCCGGATGGGCTCTTTTGTTTTGGCGGCGCCATGAGCCATCGCCTCTGTGCCCATGCCGGCCTCATTCGAAAANGCGGCGCGACGAACGCCAGTTGAGATTACGGCGCCGAGCGCTCCACCGGCGACAGCGTCACCTGTGAACGCGTCAGTCAAAATTAGGCCAAGCGCAGCGGGCACTTGTCCAANATGTGTGATTAGGATTACGATCGCGCACAGCGCGTACAACACGACCATGAACGGAACCAAGCGACTGGCGACTTTGCCGATNCGAGTGATGCCACCAAGGATGATCGAGCCAACGCAGAGCGCCATCAAGACACCGAATAAGATTTTNCCTGCAGGGAGCACGGCTTTGGATTCATCCGTGAGCCATTCATTCGGGATGAGAAACATGTTGCCGATAATCGCAGTAAGTTGGTTGGACTGAACCAACGGCAAACAACCAAACACGCCGAAAAAACAAAACGCCATCGCCAACGGTTTCCACTTTTCACCCAGACCCTCGACAATGAAATACATCGGCCCTCCCTGAACCTGACCGGAGTGATCTGTGCCGCGATACATCACTGCAAGAGTGCATGTGAAAAACTTGGTTGCCATACCGACCAGTGCGCAAACCCACATCCAAAACAGCGCTCCGGGGCCTCCCTCTGTTACCGCGATCGCGACGCCCGCAATGTTTCCCATTCCGACCGTGCCGGAAAGGGCACTGCATAGGGCTTGGAAATGATTGATCTCTCCCGGGTCGTTAGGATTGTTGAATTTGCCTCGAAGAATCTCAATGCCATGCCAGAGGTAGAGGAACGGTGTGAATCGGGAGTAAATAGTAAAAAAAAGACCGCCTCCGATGAGTAAATAAAGAAGCGGGGTTCCCCAAAGCCATCCGGCAACGGCCTCAAGTGTTTTTGCCAAACTTAAGGGATTAGCTGTTGTAGCCATGGTTTATTTACCGGTGAGAATTTTACGGCAGGCAGATTTGAGCTGTTTTAAATGTGTGTCACTTTTTGCCTCGAGATAACAGCGAATGACCGGTTCGGTGCCGCTCGCGCGAAACGCCACCCACTCGTTGTCCGGCAACAAAAACTTGAAGCCGTCAGTGGTGATGAACTGTTGTACGGGATAGCGCCCGATTTTGGCGAAACCATTGCTCAGTTTTTTGAGGATAGTCGCTTTTTCGTCCGGAGGTACGGCGATGTTGATCCGATCTGTGTGGAATTCGCCGGTCTGTTTTTCGAGATTTGCGAGAATGCGTCCGAGCGGTTTGCCCTCTATCGCGACCAGTTCGGCCATCAACAGGCAGGCGAGGACGCCATCCTTTTCTGGAATGTGACCTCGGATACTCAGGCCACCGGATTCCTCTCCTCCGACGATGATGGGTTCGCTCTCCATCAACGCCCCGATGTGCTTGAAACCGACCGGTGTCTCATGCACGTTCACGCCGAGAAGTTCGGCGACAGCATCAACTTGGTGGCTGGTTGGCACGGTCCGCACCACGGCACCTTTAATGCCTCGGTTTTTGCGGAGATGATATAGGGCGAGGGCGAGAATTTGATTGGGCGTGAGCCAAGTGCCGTCATTGTCAATCACGCCGAACCGATCGGCATCACCATCGAGGCCAAGCGCGAGATCGGCCTTGCCGCTTTTCACGAACTTGGCGGCGTCAGCCATGCCGGTTTCGTTTGGCTCCGGTGAACCACCGCCAAAAAGGGGATTGAGCGTTTCGTGGAAGCGCGTAATTTTTGCACCGGCTTCTTCCAGTAAAGTGTCAAGGTATCCGCGACCTGTCCCGTGCATCAACTCGGCCGCAATACGCAACTTTGTTTTGCCGATGGCTTTGAGGTCGATCAGTTTTCGGAGGCGGTTCAGATAAGCTGGAGCTGGATCGAATTCTTTGCATCGAAACGTCCCGACGACCGAGGTTTTTGGGCTCCACCTTTTGGCTAAGAGCGCGTCAGCGTGGGCTTCAATCTTACCGGTAAATTCGGGCGGTGCTCCCGCGCCGTTGAGCATGGAAAACTTGAATCCAGAATATCCGAATGGGTTATGGCTTGCGGTGATGTTGACGCCTCCGATGGCTTTCTTTTGACGGATACTGAAGGCGATAACCGGGGTGGGGGCATCTCGCCGTGTGAGCAGCGGTTCGAGGCCTGCTTGTTCAAGAATCTCCGCCGTGGCCAAGGCGAATTCGCGTCCGAGAAATCGTGTGTCATGGCCGATGATGACGAGCGGTCGTTTGCCGTGGATCGGAGATTTTTTACGGCGCAACTCCGCCTTGAGAGTGAGCGCGAGACCTTGGGCGGCCAAGCGGAGGTTTTCGAAGGTGAAGTCGCGGGCGATTAAACCACGCCATCCGGAGGTGCCAAATTTTATCGGGGATTTCACGGCAGCAAAACGAGGAGAGGGGTTCGCTTGGCCAAGCGCTTCGTGGCGCGGTCAGCTTTTCCAGTCGAAGGCATTCTTACGAATGGCATAAATATAGCCGACGAAAAGTATGCCGAGGAACGAGATCATTGTTCCGAAAATCAAATTCGCTGTCTCGGCATTAGCGAGCATGCCTTTGTAAACAACGGCCCACGGGTAAAGGAAAACCACCTCGATATCGAACAGGATAAATAGCATGGCGATGAGGTAGAATTTCACCGACATGCGAGAGCTGCCTTCACCTACCGCTTTCATGCCGCATTCGTAAGGCGTGTCCTTGGTGATCGTATGGCGGCCGATCGCCTTGGCTCGGCGAGTGTTGAAAAACCAGCCGGCGATTTTTGAGGCGAACATCGTACCGACGGCAAATGACACGGCAACAAAGGCGAGAAAGAGGACGCCCAAATATTGGTAGAGTTGTGGTTCGCTTCCGGCTTCAGTCAAAATCATGGGCAAAATCTACGGACAGGCAATGGGTATCGCAAGTTCAAACCGGCTTGGCCAAGCGCTTGGTTACTCGAAAAGGCGAATGCGGAAAAACTGAGCAGGAGCCGCTCTTCCGGTGCCGAGTTTGAACTCGATCGGTTTTGTGTTTGCGTATCCGGTTTTGACGGATTCCCACTTGGCCAAGTCGGAGGAGGTTTCGATGGCGTAGCGTTGTGCGGGGGAAAGCTTGGCGGAAAGAGTAATTTGTCCGTCTTCGACCTTTGTTTGAATTGGAACCGGAACCGGTTGAACGACTAGTTGAACGGTTTCGCTGTAAATCTCGCCGCCTTTGTTTTTGATCAAAACACGGTAGTCGCCGGCATCTTTAATCTGGGCATTTTCGATGACCAACTTGGGTGAAGTGGCCTCGGGAATATTGAAGCTGGTGAACTGCCATTGGAATTGAAATGGCGCTTTTCCCCCGGGATCGATTTTGAAAGTCGCGGTTTCGCCAACCTTGACGGTGAGGGATTTCGGTTGCTCGTCGATGGTAGGCGGTTGGAGTCCATTTTTGACGGTGTTAATGACAGAACGAAACAGGACGGCACCGGGATAACCCGCACCGCTGTAAAGCACCTCCCATTGATCGTGGGAGGGGGAGTTGGCAACACCGTTGATGATAACAAACAGGGGAATGCCGTTGTGTTTGTTGAACTGTCGCCAAGCGACTCGACTGAAATCATCTGCGACATCCTCCATGCCTGAATCCTTTATGAACTGTGTGGTGCGGGACGGATTGT
>NZFR01000116.1 GCA_002689335.1 Verrucomicrobiales bacterium | reverse complement strand
AACTGACCGTAACCGTGGACGCCGCCGTCGTTCATCTCGACAACGTAGATTTTTTTGAATCGTGCGAAAATCTCCTCAAGACCGTTCGGGAGCGGGTTGATATGACGCAGCTTGAGCGCCGAGACGGCCTGCCCGTTGTTGCCTGATTTTTCAACCGCCTCGTAAAGTGGCCCGGTCGTCGAGCCCCAGCCGACAACGAGCACTTCGCCCGAGTCAGCACCGTACACTTCCGGCACAGGTAAAGCGTCTGCCAACGCCTTGAGCTTGTTGCGGCGCTTGTAGGTCATGCCCTCATGCAAATCCGGCGAGGCGCTGGGATGGCCCCACTCGTCGTGCTCCAATCCGGTGATCACTGGGTATCGGCCATCCTCGATTCGAGTGCCCGGCGCGCGGTGTTGGCTGGCGCCGGTGGCCGACTCCAAGTCGTACGGTTTGTGGGTCGGCGTCGGGGTCAGATCCGGGGTCAGGTCCTGACAAATCTCTTCCAGTTTTGGCTCATCGAACGCCTCGATCCGGGTTGCAATGGCTTGGTCGCTCAACAAGAGCACCGGCACACTGTACTCGCGCGCGATTTGCACGGCCTCCATCGCGGTATAAAAACAATCCTCAACATTGGCCGCCGCCATCACCACTCGAGGTGAATCGCCGTGACCGCCAAAGCAGGCGATGTTCAGGTCGGACTGCTCCACGNTCTTGGTNGGCAGACCGGTNGACGGNCCNCCGCGCTGGATGTCGATCACNACCAGCGGNACTTCCGCCATCACCGCCCAACCGATCGCCTCGGTTTTCAGTGANATACCCGGGCCACTGGAGCCGGTCACAGCAACGCGGCCGCCGTAGCCAGCACCGATCGCCATGGACACCGANGCGATCTCGTCCTCGCACTGGATGAACGCGCCGCCGTATTTTGGCANCTCGCGGCGGAGCAACTCCATAATGTCCGACCAAGGCGTGATCGGATAACCGGCACCAAACCGGACACCGGCTGCGATCAANCCATAGCCGATCGCCTCATTGCCGGACATNACCACTTGGTTCGAGCGATCCACCTCGCTCTTGGTGAAATGAAACAAGTTCGTAATGTCGTCCGACTGATAGCGGTATCCAGACTGAAACGCGTCCATGGCGGTCTTCACCACGCTCTCNCCCTTGGANGCGAATCGTTCATTGATCAACCGCTCGAGTTTTTCGAGGTTGAGGTTAAACATNCGNCCGATCAAACCAAGTGCATAAATGTTTTTCCCCTTGTCACGGGCNGTGCCACCNATCGCCTCGACAGTCAGGCTGGAGATGGCGATCCCGATGTGNCGGAACTTTTCAAGCCACTCCTCATTTGGTTCAACGTGGTCGCTGTCGTATACCACGATGCCNCCCTNACGAANGTTGCTAATGTGGTTTTCGTAGGAATGTTGGTAAAANGCCAGCAGCACGTCGGCCTCATCTCCGGCACTGAGGACTTCTCCCGAGCCAAGGCGAACCTGAAAAATGGACGGGCCGCCGGAGATGGTCGAGGGGATGGTCATCATCGTCATAACCTCCTGCTCACTACGACCGGCCAGACGGGCCAAAAAGCCACCGATGGATTGAATGCCGTCCTGAGAATTGCCGGCGATACGAATGANCGCCTCAGAAATATGGGAAGCCTGGNAGCCCCTCCCAGAATCATCCCCCGTAACTGCCGTTTGGCTCATTNAAAAANNTGGATNATTTCGGACAAAACGCTCCNNNNTTNCGGGAGCGCCGNNGGNNAATTTANCACCGCCTNTTCGGGTGTCAANTGATTAAACNGACTAAAGNAAAAATATCCCCCACGATGCCCACTTTCGCCTCCATCAAGCTCACTCAGCCAGCTCGCCACGGATCAGGCTCATCAACTCGTCGTACTCCTCCGCCGAGCGAAATTGCGGGAACTCCGCCTTCACATTATCCGGCGAGCGAAACAGAAAACCGGTGTTGGCCTCCCCCAGCATCGTCGTGTCATTGTACGAATCCCCGGCGGCGATCACGCGGTAATTCAGGCTGCGAAACGCCGCCACCGCCTTGCGCTTCTGGTCTGGCTGCCGCAATCGGTAATGGGCCACCCTCCCCTCGTCATCAATCTCGAGGTCGTGGCAGAAAATCGTCGGCCACGACAACTGCTCCATCAACGGCTGGGCAAACTCCAAAAACGTGTCCGACAGGATCACCACCTGCGTCATCGACCGCAACTCGTCGAGGAACGCCTTGGCTCCCTCAAGCGGCGCCAGCGTCCGGATCACCTCCTGAATATCCCCCAGCTTCAGACCGTGCTCATTCAGAATCGCGAGCCTGCCGGTCATCAACTCATCGTAGTCCGGGATGTCCCGCGTCGTCAGTTTGAGCTTCTCGATTCCGGTCTTCTCCGCAAACGCGATCCAAATCTCCGGTACCAACACCCCCTCGAGATCCAGCGTGACAATCGTTTGTTGCTTCATCTTTCAAAGTGCGATTCCAACAGGAAACGGCACGGACTGTTGTCCGTGCCACTGCCAGATCAATCAAGCCCAAACGCGATTGGCCAAGCGCAGCCACGCAACTTCTCACTTGAAACTTCGTTGGGCTGCGGGTAGCTCAAGCCGTGTGGTACTGTTGGTTGACATTGGCAACACACACACGCACGCCGCCGTGGCAGGTGGCGATCGTGTGTTGGCCGACATCAACTTCCCCAGCGACACACTCGCGCTTGGCCAAGCGGAACCGGCCTTGGCCAAGCTNCTGCGCTTGGCCAAGCGCGACNCACTCTCCGGTGCAGTGTTCTGCAGCGTCGTNCCCAAGCTNAACANCCCGCTCANGCAACTGCTNCGCAANCGCTGGAACTGCNCCGCNCTGCAGCTCACACCAAAAACCGTCGTCGGNATNGGNATCNATTATCCCAAGCCAAACTCCATTGGCGCTGACCGCTTGGCCAACGCCATCGCCGCNCAGGCGCGGTTCGGCNGCCCGGTCGNCGTCGTCGACTTCGGCACCGCNGTAACCTTCGACGTCGTCGACGACAACCAAAANTACACCGGCGGCATCATCGCCCCCGGCTTGGCCGCNATGACCGATTATCTGCATGANAAAACCGCGCTGCTGCCGCGCATCAAAATCACCGAACCCGAATCGGTCGTCGGCAAAAACTCCGAACAGGCGATGTTGAGCGGNGCNGTGCTNGGCTATCGTGGCCTGATCAAGGAACTNCTNNCGCAGTTGAAAAAAGAGTTGGGCGCAAAAAAATTGCCGGTGATCGCNACNGGNGGCTACGCGGAATTGATNGCCGGGAAAATTNCGGGTATCCGCCACGTCGACCCGTTGCTCACGATTGANGGGCTGCGGTGGGTCGGGCGGGCGCACCGTCCAGCATGGTGGAGGACTTAAACTCGATCGACTCCGCCACACGCAATTTCGGGTTCAGCAANTTGCGCGCACGATCAAACGCATCGCGNCCCTCCTCCTCCCTGCCAAANGCATTGAACATCACCCCAAGATTGTGCCACGCCTCNCCAAAATTGTGATCGGCCTCCACCGCCCTGCGATACGAACGCAGCTTCTNCTGCGGGTTGCCNAGTTTNCCCTGTAACACCCCGAGATTGAACCAGGCCTTGGCNAACTTCGGCGAAAGGATTAGCGCCTGTTTATAGGCGTGAATCGCCTCGGCATCCTGCTCAAGCCGCGCCTGCGCCACGCCGAGATTATACCACGCCTCGGCATATTTCGGCGCGATCTCGATCGCCTTNNGGTACGCCTCCAATTCCTCGTCAGGTTGCTGCGCTTGGCCAAGNGCAGCGCCNAGATTGATCCACGCCTTGGCGTCCCGGTCGTCGATATCCACCACGCGCTGGCACAGGCNAAGCGCCACCTTCGGNTCGCCCTCCNGCAACGCCTTGGCCGCCCGATTGCGTTGGTAACTCTTGAACGATTCCTCAAACGCCTGCCGGGCCTCACCCGCGCGGCCCTCTTTTTCGTGCGTCAAACCCACGTTAAACCAGGCGCGGGAGTCGTCCGTGACCATCCTTGCCGTTTTGCGATAAGCCGCGAACGCGTTTTGTTGCTGGAGATTGATCGGCTGATCCGGCGTGGCATCCGGATTCTCATACGAATTGGGCAACGTGTCGCGCAATTGCAGCGCGATGGCATCCGACTCCCCGCCAAGCGCCTGCCGAAAGGCCAGCAACGCCTCCTCGCGTTGGCCACTCAGCCAAAGCTCAACGCTGCGACGATGCAACTGAACTGACTCTGCGTTGTCGGGTGAATCCGCCATGAAGACTACGCGTTCGTTCTAGGCAGCCAACCTTGTGGCGGCAAGGTTTTTTGCGGTGAGTATTGACCTTGGCCAAGCGCTGGAGGACGCTTCCCCATACATGGCAACCAATGCTAATTCAAAAGTAAACGAGGGCGACACCGCGCCAGACTTCACCGCACCCACGAACGGCGGCGGCGAAGTTTCGCTCAGCCAATTTCGGGATCAAACGGTGGTGCTGTACTTTTACCCGAAAGACAACACACCCGGCTGTAACAAGGAGGCGTGCGGCTTTCGCGATGCGCACGACGCAATCACCGCAAAGAATACCGTCGTGCTCGGGGTCAGCGCCGACACCGCAGCCAAGCACGACAAGTTTATCGAAAAATTCGGACTGCCGTTCACGTTGATCGCCGACGAGGAAAAATCAATCTGCGAAGCCTACGGCGTGTGGGGTGAAAAAAAATTCATGGGCCGAACATTCCTAGGCATCAAACGGATGACGTTCCTGATCGACGGCAAAGGAGTGATCCAAAAAATCTGGCCCAAGGTAAAAGTCGCCGACCATGCCAGCGAAGTTCTCGCAGCGTTGGACGAGTTGGGCGGATGAAACAGACCGCACGACGGATCGAACGACTAGCTCGGTCGCGTCATTTTCTCCAGTTCACGGAGGCGTTTGTTGATCTCGGCGCGGTTGGTTTTGGTCGTGCGATTCAAGCCGAAACCCTCGCAACAATACGAGGCCACCACGCTGCCGTACATCACGGCCTTGCGGATGTTCGCATCGACCGAGCCGCCGGTCTTCGCCAGATAACCGATCAGTGCCCCCACAAACGAATCGCCAGCTCCGGTNGGNTCTTCNACTTTTGANAGCGGAAACGCNGGAGCGACGAACAGTCCTTTTTTCGACGAGAGAATCGCGCCGTGCTCGCCCTTTTTCACGATNACATATTCCGGCCCGAACTTGTGCAGCTTGGGTAGTGAGGAAACCACGTTGTCATCGCCGGTCAACTGCCGCGCCTCGCTGTCGTTAAGTACGAGCATGTCCACCCGTTTGAGCAGGCTGCGCANATCGTTCATGGCGATGTTCATCCAGAGATCCATCGTGTCTGCCACGACNAATTTCGGTTTGTCGAGCTGGTCGACGATCGCCTCCTGTGCGCCCGGCGGGTTGTTCGCGAGCAGAACGTATTTCGCCTTGCGATGCGCCGCCGGCAGCACTGGCGAGTANCCNTCCACCACGCCCATCTCGGTACTNAGCGTTCGGCGGTTGTTCATGTTGACCTCGTACTCGCCGGCCCAGTGGAAGGTCTTGCCTTCACGCACCTTCAAGCCCTTGAGGTTTACTTTGTGTTTCTCAAAGAGCGTAATGTATTTGCGCGGAAAATCGGTGCCAACCACCCCGATCAATTTGGGGGCAGCAAAGAAGCTAGCTGCCACGGCAGCGTGACTGCCGGAACCACCCAGCAGGCGGGGATTTTTTTTCTTCGGGGTGCTGATCGAGTCCAGCGCGGTGGAACCAAAAACGAGTAGGCTCATGTTGTGAATTTAGTTTCGGGAACGTCCCTGTTAATCGGCTGCGGAGAGTAAGCGTTCCTTGAAGGCGCGACAAGCACCAGCCACATCCGGCGCGCGCAGGATGGCCGACACCACGCAAACCCGGCGTGCTCCGGCCTCCAACACCTCGTTGAGATTTTCCAGGTGGATACCACCGATCGCAAACCACGGGCGGTCGATGTTCGCGGCCGCCCAGCGGACGTACTCCAGTGTGACACCGGGGCGGCCCGGCTTGGTTGGCGTGGCAAACACCGGCCCGATCGCGACGTAATCCGCCCCGGCTTCGCAGGCGCGCTTGGCCTGATACGGCGCATGGGTGCTCAGGCCAAGCTCGAGCGATGAGCCACTTGGCTTTACCTCGTCGACCTGTTGGTGTCCAGCGTCAAAAAAATCCTCCTGCCCCAGATGCGCTGTCTTGGCGTCCACTTCGGCGGCAATCTCCGGAAAGTCGTTGATGACCAACCTCACCCCGGCGTCAGCGGTGATGAGGGCCAAGCGCTTAGCCAAGCGCAACACCTCGGTCTCGCTCCAGTCCTTGGCACGGAGTTGCACCAAGTCCGCCCCGCCGTCGCAGAGTTGACGGCACAACCCCTCCGGATCGCGGCCATCGAGATAAGCCGAGTCCACAAACCCGTAGAGCAAACAATCCGCCAGCGACTTCATGAAAACTATTTCGCCGACTCGACCCGGTACAAGTGCCCGCCGGTGCGCATGATGAACGCGTCGCCATCCACCGCCGGCGTCGCCATGAACGGCTGCTTGGCCAACGCGTTACTGGCGATGACCTCCAGCTTGCGCATCGGGCGTATCACCGTGGTCAACCCCTCCTCGTTAAACAAATAAATGCGGCCCTTGGCATGGATGGGCGACGCCGAGTAAGCTCCCTTCAACCGCTCCTTCCAGACCACCTCGCCGGTTTTGGCCTCGAGGCAAGTCGCGATCCCTCCGCGATTTACGACAAACAACAAATCGCCCACGAGCAACGGCGAGCAGCGCTGTGGCATGCTGCGGTTTGATCTCCAAGCGATGTGTGTGTCGGTCACGTCGCCGGTGCCGTCGAGCCGGATGGCCCACAGCTCCGGTCGGTCACGATCCACCGTGGCAAACACCAGCCCGTGACCGGACACCGGCCGTGGTGCCACTGACCAACCCCGATGCCGCATGTGCCAGAGTTCCTTGCCGGTCTCCGGATCGTAGGCGTACAAACCGCGGCCGGCCGGGCTGACGAGTTGCCACCCTTCACCGCGCGGCACCAACGCCGGCATGCTGTACGCCTTGCGGTGATGAATGGGAAACGAGGAGTAATCGAGCGAACGCGGCGTTTTCCAAGCGGTCTTCCCGGTGGTGATATCCAGCGCGATGATGTACTGCACATCGCGGCCGTCCACGTGCACCACCACCTTACCCTCGACAAGTGTCGGCGAGCTAGCCGGGCCGGCCCCCTCCTCATGGTCACAGTTCAAGTCACGCCGCTTCCACAAAACCTTGCCTGTGGCGTTGTCCAGACAAGCCGTACCGTAAGTGCCAAAATGCAATACNACCCTACCCTCATNNATCACCGGCGTGGGTGTCGCGTAGGTGTTATCCTTCGTGATCCGCATCGGCTTGGCCACNTCGAACAAATGCAGATCATNAATAATCTTCCCGCTGTTTTTATCGACGCAAACCGCGAATAACTTTCGACCATTCGCCGTGGCTGTGGTCAACCAAACTTGATCTCCCCAGATCACCGGCGACGACCAACCACGATCATGAATAGAAGTTTTCCATGTGATGTTTTTAGTCTCAGACCAGACTAAAGGTAGATGGGCTGAAGATGTGTGCCCATCCCCACCCCAACCTCGAAACTGCCACCAGTGTTCCCCTGCCAATGCGTGAGGCGATACAATCCCAAAAAATAAAATATACG
>NZFR01000115.1 GCA_002689335.1 Verrucomicrobiales bacterium | reverse complement strand
CCACACCAAAAAAAAGGGGACAAGGATGAGAATCGTCGCCATCATTGGTACGGAAAATATTGCCCCGCTTGGCCAAGCGGCGCAAATCGAAAACGCCACGGCCGCCCTTTCCTTTCGCTTGGCCAATCGGTAATTTCGACCGGCCATGACCATCATCACAGACGAACGCTGCACCGCCTACCACAGCCCCGGGCATCCGGAGCGCCCGTTTCGCGTGGCCGGCACGGTCAAAAAACTCGAAGCCCAATCTGAACTAAAAATTGACTGGGCCAAACCGGAGCCAGCTTCCACCGAAAAAGTCCTCCGCGCTCACTCAAAAAATCATTATCAACGCCTGAGTGAGCCGCACGACTTCGACGGCGACACGGCCTACCACGAGGGCATCCGAGATCACGCCCTGCGCGGAGCCGGTGGCGCGCTCAAAGCACTCGAACTGGCCAAGGCCGACAAACCGCACTTCAGTCTCCTGCGACCGCCCGGGCATCATGCGACCAAGGAACGGGCGATGGGATTTTGCTATCTTGGATCGGCAGCGATCGCCGCGCTCGAGGCCAAGGCCTCCGGGGCAAAGCGCGTGGCTGTGTTCGACTTCGACGTTCATCACGGCAATGGAACCGAGGACATTTTAGCCAAGCGCGATGGTCTCGCGTTTTTCTCGATCCACCAACACCCGGCCTACCCCGGCACCGGCACGAAGTCGTTCCACAACTGCCACAACTACACCGTGCGCCCTGGGCTACCTCGCGAAGATTATCGGAAGACCGCCGAAAAAGCCGTGGCCGAACTCAAGGCGTTTAAGCCCGATGTAGTCATCGCCTCCGCAGGTTTCGACGCCTACGGCGGTGACCCGCTCTGCAACCAAAAACTCAGCGCAGACGACTTCCGGTGGTTTGGCAAAATCCTCTCCTCCCTCGGCGTACCTTTGGCCAACGCGATGGAGGGCGGCTACAGCGATGATCTGCCGGATCTGATCACCGCCTATCTCGAGGGGCTACTCTGCAAATAGAAATCTGTCGTCTTCGGGCGAGCACCCCACTACATTCCCGGCGTGGCACACGAGTTCAAATTCGTCCGCACCATCGAGTTTTCCGAAACCGACATGGCCGGCATCGTGCACTTCTCCAACTTTTGCAAATACATGGAGTCCGCCGAGCACCGGTTTTTCCGGTCAATCGGTTACTCGATTGTCACCAACGAAATCGATCCGCCCGTTGGCTGGCCTCGCGTGCACACCAGTTTTGATTTCAAAAAACCACTGCGCTTCGAGGACGAGATAGAAATCCACCTCCTCGTTTCCGAGTTGCGATCCAAGTCGATCACGTACCAGTTTCGGTTCAATAAACTGATCGGAACCGAACGTGAACTCGCCGCAATCGGAAAACTCACGGTTGTCTGCGTGTCCCGCGACTGCAACGGAACGATGAAGGCGTGTAACATCCCGGCCGAGATCGCCGACAAAATTGAGGTCGCACCGGCTGATCTGCTGGAGTCCTAAATCATGGGCTATCTGCTTGGCATCGAGTGTGGCGCCACGCATACCGTGGCGTTGTTTGAACGGGAGGGACTAGTCACCCGCGCAGAATTCGGCGCCGCAAACCTCCGACTGCTCAACGAAAAACAACTGGCCGCTCATCTTCGAAAAATCGGCAAATCCTTTCCCAGCGCCGAGGCTGTTGTCATCGGTATGGCGGGCGCGCGAACCGAAGCTGATAAACAGCGACTGCAAACAGCGATGGCCAAAGTTTGGCCGAAAGCCAAAGCCGCCCTCGCCACCAACGATCTCGAATCAGCGCTTGCGGCCGACACCCAACGCAAGCCGGGGCCGCGTGTGTTGGTGCTGAGCGGTACCGGTTCCTGCAGCTTTGGCCAAACNGCCGNCGGCACCANTGCCAAACTCGGAGGCTGGGGGCANATCCTCGGCGACAAAGGTAGCGGNTACGAAATCGGGCTGCGCGCNCTCAAAGCGTGCGTGTTTTACCTCGACCGCGACGGCACTTGGTCGGTACTTGGGCAACGNCTCCTCCGCAGGCTTCAACTCAACTCCCCGGATCAACTGATCGACTGGGTGGCCAACGCGACCAAACCGGAGATCGCCGACTTGGCCAAAGAAGTTTTTGCAGCTCACGCCAAGCGCGACAAAATCGCGACCGACATTCTCGACGGCGCGATCAGTGCACTCGCCAAGGATGCCTGCGCATGTGCTAAAAATCTTGTCGGTAAATCTGAGCCGGTGCGTTTTCTTCTGGCCGGCAGCGTGTTGCTCAAGCAAACACGATTTGCCTCCAAAGTTGCCAAGGCCATCCGCGCCCGGCGACCCGGCTCGCAGGTTGCGCCGTTAAAAAACGAAAGCTGCTGGGGCGCTCTCAACTTGGCACGGCGCCTGGGCAATTCGCCAAACACCTCCGCCGTGGCCGCGCCGCTTGGCCAAGCGCCAACCATCCCGATTCCCGATTTGGCGCAACTTAGCCAAGCGCCAACCGAACAACGGCATCCCCGTTCAAATCAACTCGACCGCATGCCGCTTGGCCAAGCGGTTGACCTGTTCCTCGACGAAGACCGCCGTTTGCCAACCGCCATCAAAGCGGAAAAAGCCAAACTCCAACGGGTCGTCCGCTGGGTGACTGACGCCTTCAAAAACGGAGGGCGACTTTTTTACAGCGGCGCAGGGACGAGCGGACGGCTTGGTGTGCTCGACGCCAGTGAGTGTCCTCCCACGTTTCGCGCGGACCCTGAACAAGTTCAAGGAATTATCGCTGGTGGTTTCCCCGCGCTTTGCCAAGCCGTCGAAGGAGCAGAGGACAACGCCAAAGCCGGAGCCGAAGCGGTTCGTTTTCGTGGCGTCGGAAAACGCGACGTATTACTCGGCATCGCCGCCAGTGGCCGGACTCCGTTCGTTTGGGGAGGCATTTGGGCCGCAAAAAAACAGGGAGCAAAAACCGCCCTACTCTGCTTCAACCCGACCATAACCATTCCGCGAGAAAACAAACCGGATGTGGTCATTAATCCGAAGATCGGCCCGGAGTTACTCACCGGTTCCACCCGGTTGAAAAGCGGTACCGCCACCAAACTGATTCTCAACATCATCACTACCTTGGCGATGGTGCGAATCGGCAAAGTGGTCGGCAACCTGATGGTCGACCTCGACCCGAGTAACACAAAACTGCGAGACCGCGCCGTGCGGATCGTTCGTCAACTTACGGACGCAACCGAACCACAAACCCGCGCGGCTTTAGAGAAAACAAACTGGGTCGTCAAAGACGCCATCGCCCGATTGAGCATGCGGTAGTCCTTAATCAAACCACGCCTTTGGAATAAGCGCTGCCTTGAGGTCGATCGCTTTACGGTTCCAAGCCGGATTGGCATACAGATAGGTCAGCACCGCGTCCCCGTTTTTGGTGAAAAAGCAATCGAGATTGGTGTACTCGGCTTTTGGGTTTTCCGCGATGTTGCCCAGTTTTCGCCACGTTTTCCCGTTGTCATCCGACACAGCCGCGCTAAGCGGCGTGCGTTCACCGAAGTGATGGTGCTGCGGCTGGAATTTACTATTGTTCCAAAACAAAACCACTCGATCGCTCCCCGGCAACCGTCGCAGGCACGTGCCNGATTCACCGCCCTCCANTCCACTGAAAACCGCCTTGCTCCANGTCTTNCCACGATCCTTCGAGCGTGCGATGTGCGGCCCTCCCAACTGCGTCCGCAGGGTCATCATCAACGACTTGTCATTCAGCTCGACCACCGAGGCCTCCATCGCCCCGCGTTTGGGTAGATTAATCTCTGAGGATCGTTGCCATGTCTTTCCCTTGTCATCGCTGTAATAGCAACCGGCGAAATTCTTCTGACTCCATTGGTTGCCGGTCCCGCCATGAAACGGCAGCAACAACCTGCCATCGCTCAGTTCCATGATGCAACTGGTTCCACCCTGCAGTAGTTGCCCCTTCGAGCGTTTCCAAATTGGCGGAAATTCCTTGAACGTCTTGCCTTCATCCTTGGAGACAAACACGCACATCGTGCTGCTGCTGCCTCCTTTGTGTGCACGCAACGCGATGAGGTAAATCTCCCCGGCGCGGGTGCGCATGATGGCCGGAGCCTGCACGTTCATATCTCCTTCGGCGGCGTCCACCAACATCCTCGGTGTGTCCCATGTGCGGCCGTTGTCCGAGCTGAGTTTCGACCAGATCGTGCATAGTCCGTGGTCGCGGCCTGCCTCCTTGGTTCGATGGAACTTATTGTACACGACCATCAATCGACCGTCGGCCAATGGAGCGATGGCAGCGGTGTCGCTCCTCGGCGTTTCATCGGTCGCCGGTTCGATCATGACGTGTTTAATATCCGGCTTGGCCGCTTGGACAAGCGCGACAACCCAAGCCAAGCCGAGGCTGGCAAAAAAGAATCGATGCTTCATGAACGCCGCCACTCTGCTTGAGGCGCGATATGAGAGACAAGCAAAACACGCCAGCGGTGGCGGCTTGGCCAAGCGACAAAAAAAGCCGGGCGCTTGGCCCGGTACGCTAAATTGTGTCCCGCTTGGTTTAAAAACTAGCTGTAAGGCCGGCGCCAATCGTGCGTTCCCAGCCCGGGATGTGGAGAATCATACCGGAGGGACGCGGTGCCGCCGGGTTGGAGTAATCCATGTAACGTAGGTCGAGTGCGTTGTTGGAATAATCCTCGTCGGTGAGGTTGCGGGCGTAAACGAACACCTCCCAGTTGTCGCGCTTGTAGCCAAGGCGAGCATTGACCAACGCGTAAGCCTCCTGCTCAGCGGTGTTGGCTTCGTCGAGCCAGTATTCGCCGATGCCCTGCACTTCCCAGTTGGTGTACAGATTCCACGGCAACTCGACGTTTGCCCCCAGATTTGCAGTGTACTCCGGTACGAAGTTGATGTCGTTGCCACCAAACTCATAGCCAGCAGCATTAGGCCCGAGCACGCTCCTCAACACGTTATCGGTATAGCTGTCAAACTCGGCGTTTACCAAGCCCAGCGCAGCACTCAGCGTGACGGTGTCGCTTACGACGGCTTCCGCTTCTAGTTCCAATCCGTAGCTGCTCGCCTCGGAGGCGTTGACCATGTAGGCCTCAGTTGGGTTTATCGGGTTGATGCGATATACCTGATAATCTTTAAAGTCGCTGTAGAACACCGCAACTCGTGTGTGAAGGCGGCCACCGTTCCACGAGGCAGACCAGCCGAGTTCGTAGTTCCACGACTCAGCGGCGTCGTACTGTGACGAGTCAAGCGTGCCCTCGAAAAAGTTAAACCCACCAGACTGAAAGCCCTTGGCCGCATTGGCGAACAGAGTGTCCCGCTCGCTGAGCGCGTAGGACACACCTAGCTTCGGCAACCAGGCATCCCAGTCGTCGCTATCGTTCAAGCTGGAAGTGCTACTGCTGCGATTGATCGAGCGATCGCTATTTTGATAGCGCAAACCGGCGGTGATTTTCACGCCCAGTTGCGTTGCCAAAACGTCGCCTTCCCAATACAGTGCAGTGTCATTGTCGTTCATGGCGGACGTGGTGTAGTTCGGGATCGGGCCGGGTAGTTGACCGAATTGCGGGTGCACCATGCCCTGCGGGTAAAGCGAACCGGACACGTTGTCGGTGTCTCGATCCGAATAATAAGCGCCCAGCGCCCAGTCAAAAGTATCACTCACTTCGGATCTAAGATTGATCTCCTGAGAGAACTGCTCGACGTCAGGCTGGCTTACGCCGATCACCGGGAAAAATCCGATCTGCGGCATGACCACCGGGATCGCCGTGAAGTCAAAGTCCTGCTGCAAATCCTGATCCCAACTGCGATACGCCGTCACGGAACTGAAATCATACTGGCTNCCGTCGAATTCCGCAGTCAACGCGATCGANTCAACATCGGTATTCGCGNAGCCGGGAAAGTCACGATTGACCTTGAACGGGCCGGCATCAGACAGTGGATTGTAAGTCGGAATGAAGCCGTCGTCGTAGCGCTCGGTTAAACCCGAAAAACGGATCGTCCACGGNTCGCTTGGCTTGAGCACGAACTGCAGTCGACCGGCGGTGGTTTCGCGGCTGTCGATCTCGGAACTGGTCGCCAGATTTTTGATGAATCCCTCGCGGTCATTGTAGAGACCGCTGATACTCACCCCGAGCGTGTCGGAGATGGGGCCGCTGGCGTTCAACCGGNACTCCTGCGATTCGTGTTCGCCGAAGCCGAGCCCGGCGTTGCCTCCCCACTCAGTTCCCGGTTGGCGCGTCTGNATACTCACCACTCCACCCGGTGCNGCACCGGCACCATAACGCGTCCCCTGAGGGCCGCGCAAAAACTCGATGCGATCCACGTCGTAAAGCGACAGGCCTCGGGACATNATGTCGGTGTACGGCACACCGTCAACATACATACCGATCGCGGATTGACCGGCACCGAAACNATTTTCGCGAAGACCGCGGACGCTAAACTTCGGCATGCGAGTGTTGTTCGAGTCGAACACCGTGAAGTTAGGCAACGCAGTTTGAATATCGCGCACCTCTTGAATTCCGCCGAGTGTGATTGTGTCTCCACTTAACAAAGTTACTGACTGCGACTCAGTTTCGGNAGCCTCGGAAATCACCATCACCGGCGGCAGTTCGCCAGCGGATTCNTCCTGCGNCATTCCTAATNGGCCAAGCGCACTTAATGTNGCAGCTGTGGTNATTAAAACCTGCTTCCGCCAGTTATTACTCAGATTACGAGACTGTATTTTCATGAAAAAAGAAGGCGCAATAAGCCAAGACAAATGCAAAAAATCAAGACTTAACGTTCACCTGACCAAACACTTAGCCAAGTTAAGCAACAAATTAATGAAAAGTTACACAAGAATTTTCTTCAACACTTGAGCCTCCTCCACACCGGTCAAACGGAAGTCGAGCCCTTGAAATTTGTAGGTGAACTTTTCGTGTTGAACACCAAGCAATTGAAGCATGGTTGCGTGAAAATCGTGAACCGTCACTACGTCCTCGGCNGCGTTGTAACCAAAGTCGTCCGTATTGCCATAGCTGATGCCGCCCTTGATGCCACCTCCCGCCATCCAGAATGAAAAGCCCTTAATGTGGTGGTCGCGCCCGGAGCCTTGAGCCATTGGAGTGCGGCCAAATTCGCCGCCCCAGATGACGAGTGTGTCATCCAGCATCCCGCGATCTTTCAAATCCTTGACCAGGGCGGCCGAGGCTTTGTCGACGTGTTTTGCCGTGGTGAGCACTCCGTTTTTAATGCCGCCGTGATGATCCCAGCCGCGATGGTAAAGTTGGATAAACCGTGTCCCGCGTTCAGCCAAGCGTCGCGCCAATAAACAATTACTCGCAAACGAACCGTCCCCCGGTTTGGCACCGTAAAGGTCAAAAACATGTTTCGGTTCCTTCGAGGTATCAATCAATTCCGGCACACTGGCCTGCATGCGAAATGCCATTTCGTACTGGCTGATACGCGTCTCGATCTCCGGATCAGCCACGGATTTATTGCGAAGTTTGTTGAGAGCGTTCACCGCATTGATCACTTCACCCTGACCCTTTTGGTTCACACCCTTCGGGTTGCTGATGTAGAGCACCGGATCGCCGGTCGAATGAAAATGCACACCCTGATAACGACTTGGTAAAAAACCGCTGTGCCACTGACGCGAGGCGATCGGCTGATCCTGTCCGCCACCATTCGAGCTTAAGACCACGTAACCCGGCAGATTATCACTGCCGTTACCCAAGCCATACAACACCCATGACCCCATACTCGGTCGTCCAGAAATCTGCGTTCCGGTGTTCATGAACGTATGCGCCGGATCGTGGTTGATTTGTTGAGTGGTCATCGACCGGACGATGCAGATGTCGTCCGCAATGCTGCCAATGTGGGGTAAAGCTTTGGAGATTGATTGGCCCGAATTGCCATATTTTTCAAACTCATGCTGAGGGCCAAAGCATTTCAATTCCTTGTTATTCTGCAACTGCGCGATCGGCTGCCCGTTGGTGATCGACTTTGGCATCGGTTTGCCGTTCATCTCGGCCAACTTCGGTTTGTAATCAAGGGTCTCCAGATGCGACGGGCCACCGGCCATACAGAGGTGGATCACTCGCTTGGCCTTGGGCGCAAAGTGAAGCGGATTAACAGCCCCGCCGGATGCCAACGGCGAAGACTCCTTGGCCAAGCCGCGACTTCCGAGCATCGAGGTCAATGCCAGTGAACCGACTCCGACGGAGACGCCGTTCAAAAACGAGCGCCGATTCAGTTGATTGATGATTTGGTTTTGTGGGTTCATTTTTAAAATCAGAAGCGCGAGGTCGTTTCGTACAGGTTCATGATCGCGCGGGACACAGCAGCCCAAGCGGCCACTGCCTCCGGCTTCAATACATTCGCCGACGGCCACTGCCCAACCGTGGCCGCTTGCTTGGCCGACTCGGCGTCCGCGTCGTATTGCGCCAACTGCGACTTGGCTAAGCCCAGCAGGATCGAGCGTTCCTCGACTGACGGCTTGCGGGAAAGTGCCCTCTCAAATGCCCAATCCAGACGGGCTTCGTCGGAGCTCCCTCCGTTCTGCAAAATGCGCTCCGCAAACACACGCGCCGCCTCGACGTACGTCGGGTCGTTCAACAGCACCAGTGCCTGCTGCGGGGTGTTCGAGCGAGTACGCTCCGCCGAGCACTCCTCCCGGCTGGGCGCGTCAAACGCCAGCATGCTTGGATGCAAAAATGTTCGACACCAAAATGTATACAACCCTCGGCGATACTGGTTCGCACCGTTGTCGTGGCTCCATTTACGTTTGGGAAAATTCAGGTGTTTCCAGTAACCAACCGGTTGATACGGCTTGGCGCTCGAGCCTCCTTTTTGTTCAACCAACAATCCGCTAATCCGCAGTGCAGCATCTCGAACCATCTCGGCGTCCACCCGGAATCGACTTTGCCGCGAGTACAGTCGATTGCCGGCGTCCACCTCGTCCAGTTGATCGTTGGACACCGACGCCTGCCGNTACGNCCCGGATGTCACCAGTANCCGCACGATGTGTTTCATGTCCCAGTCGCTTTTGACGAACTCCGTCGCCAACCAGTCCAACAACTCGGGATGGGTCGGTGGCTCACCTTGACCGCCCAAATCATCCAGTCGCGAGGACAGGCCCGTGCCGAAGAATAGTTTCCACATCCGGTTCACATACGCGCGGGAGGTCAGCGGGTTTTCCGAGTCCATGATCCACTTGGCCAAGTCCAACCGGTTCGCTCTGGCTTCGTCGGCGCGCAATTTATTTTTCGGCAGAAACGCCGGCACCGCAGGCAACACCTCATCTCCGGAATCATCCAGCCAGTTGCCGCGGGGGAGGATTCGGGTCATGCGCGGTTTTTCCGTTTCTGTGACCAGCATCGTTTTAATCGATTTCTCGACTTTGGACAGGCGCTTGCGTGAGTCATCAACCCGTTTGCGCAATTCCGCCGTCGCCGGGGCCATAGCAAAATAATGACTCAGCAACGTCGCGCGTTGAGCCGCGGACCGCTTGGGCGAAGCCACCTTGATCGCCTCAACCACGTTTCCGGGCAGTTTCGGGTCTTCCTTCTTTTCCAGCTTGGCCAAGGTCTCGGCCTCCCACTTGGCCTGTCCCTCGGCATACGCCGCAAAATACCCCGGCTTGGCCAAGGCAGGTTGCCCCGAAATCTCCTCAAACGTTAATGCGTTGACGATCGGCACACCATCCGTTCCGCCGGCTGAGTTGCCCGGTATCAGCACCACCTTGAGCGTCTCGCTCGCGGCCTCTGCCTCCACGGTGTAAACCAAACTTTCCTCATTGTACGCTCCCGGCCGGGCATTTACTAAAAGGTTATCCGCAGCCGCACGGCCATCGATGTTCACAGAAAAGTTGCGATGATGCCCTCCCCCCTTTGGCTCGCGCACGATGAGTTGCAACTTGTAGCGGCTGCCGGGCTTGGCCTTCAGGCTCATCGACACCGGGCCATCCGCCCAGCCGTGAGTGCCTAGCAGTTTTTTCAACTCCGCTTCCGGATGATTACCGGAGTTACCCGTCCCCGGTTTCATGTTGCAGACAAATCCCTCAACGCCCCGTGTGCTCGACGCAAAAACCACATCGCCGATTTTCACTGAATCATCGCCACCCAAGTTCACCGNATAGACAAAATCACCGTCCAGATCTAATCCATTGACCGAGCGAAACGTTCGCGCAAAACCACGCATGGAATCGAACTCTACAAATTGGCTATCACGAATCTGGTCACGCAACGAATCCATCTCGAAGTTTTGCGACTCGCTTGGAATTTTGAAATTCGGATTCTGCCGCCCCACCGCCGTCTCTTTGATGTCCGCGAAGAACGCCGCCATGCTGTAAAAATCTCGTGTTGAAAAAGGATCATACTTGTGGTCGTGGCACTGCGCACAACCCAGCGTCGACCCAAGCCATACGCCGGAGACATTCCGCACACGGTCCGCCGCATAAATTGCCCGATACTCCTTCGCCTGCGCACCGCCCTCCTCCGTGGTTTGCAACAGGCGATTATAGCCGGAAGCAATCCGCTGCGTAATTGTCGGTTGCGGCAACAAATCACCAGCTAACTGCTCGATGGTGAAATCGTCGTACGGTTTGTTGTTGTTGAACGCATCGATGACGTAATCCCGATATGCCGAGACCTCACGGATCGCGTCGCTATGGTAACCGATCGTATCGGCGTAACGCACCAAATCCAGCCAATGCACCGCCATCCGTTCACCGTAACGCGGATCGTTGAGCAACTGCTCCACAAACTTCTCGTACGCCCCGTCCGATCGGTCGTTCACAAACGATTCGATCTCCTCCGGCAACGGCGGCATCCCCAGCATGTCATAATACAACCGACGCGCCAAAGTCACACGATCCGCCTGCTTGGACGGCTTCAAGCCCGCAGCGGCAATCTTACGGAAAACAAACCGGTCGACATCATTCACCACAAACGACTCGTCATCCACCTTCGGTGGCGCAACCCGCTTGACCGGCTTGTACGCCCAATGCAGGTCATACTTAGCGCCTTCCGCGATCCACTGCTGCAACAACGCCTTTTGGCGATCCGTTAACTGTTTGCCGGAATCCGGCGGCGGCATGAGCTCGTCCTGATCGTCCGTCAAGATACGGGATACCAGTGCACTTTCCGCAGGCTTACCCGGCACTACAGCAGAGTAATCGCCCAGATCAGCGATCGCCCCCTCGCGGGTGTCGAGCCCAAGATCGGCCTTCCGCTGCTTGGCATCCGGCCCGTGGCAGGAAAAACAATTATCACTCAACAACGGCCGAATATCCCGGGCAAAATCGATCGACCCCGGTTTTTTCTCCGCTGAAAACACAGCGCTTGGCCAAGCGATCAACGCAGCAGCAAAACATCCAAAAAACTGTCGTCGAGAAGACATGCAAAAAGACATAACCAAATTCACAAAAAAGCAAGTGCGCACAACCTACCTATCCCGCCCTCTTGAGCCAACCCAAAACCAAGTGCTTGACCAAGTGGTGATTTTCAGTAGGAANGGGCACAAGCGTGCCCACTCCGTTGTTTAAAGTAATTTTTAGGCGATGATGTCGTTGACGACGTTGCCGTGAACGTCAGTAAGACGGTGGTAGCGGCCCTGGAAGCGGTAGGTGAGTTGCTCGTGGTCGATACCCATCAACTTAAGCACGGTCGCCTGAAGGTCATGGACGTGGACGGGATCGACGGCTGCGTTGAAGCCGAGGTCATCGGAGGCACCCCAAGTCATGCCGGGTTTCACACCGCCGCCGGCCATCCAAATGGTGAACGCGTAGGGATGATGGTCACGCCCCCAACGCGGCCGGTTTTTGATGTCGCCTTGAATGAANGGCGTGCGACCAAATTCCCCACCCCAGATGACCAGCGTATCGTCAAGCATGCCGCGCATTTTCAAATCTTTTAGGAGACCGGCACTCGGTTGATCGGTGTCCTTGCACTGAGTGTAAAGCTCAGTGGTAAGACTGTTGTGTTGATCCCACCCGGCATGCATACACTGGACGAATCGCACTCCCCGCTCGGCCAAGCGGCGTGACATGAGACAGTTATAAGCGAAGGTTCCGGGCTCGCGCACCTGTGGACCGTAAAGATCCAGCACGTGATCCGGTTCGTCGGAAAAGTCGGTCAATTCTGGAACGGAGGTTTGCATTTTATACCCCATCTCGTACTGGGCGATGCGGGTACGGATTTCAGGATCACCGGTTTCTTGAAATTTCAATTCGTTCAACTCGGCAAGATCGTCGAGCAGTCCACGGCGTAGTTCCGGTTTCATCCCGGCCGGGTTTTTCAGGTACAGCACCGGGTCGCGACTACCACGGAACTTGGCTCCCTGAAATCGCGTCGGCAAAAAACCGGAACCCCAGTAAAAGTCGTAAAAAATCTGACCGCAACTGGTTCCCTTGCTGACGGAGGTCATCGCGACAAAACCGGGCAGATCCTCGGAAGGATTCCCCAACCCGTAATTGAGCCACGCCCCCAAAGTGGGACGACCGGGAATCTGTGCGCCGCTCAACAAAAACGAGATCGCCGGTGCGTGATTCACCGCGTCGGAGTGCATACTTTTGATGAAGCAAATATCATCAGCCGACTTGGCGATGTGCGGCAAAAAGTTACTGACCCAAGCCCCGCTCTGGCCGTGTTGTTTGAACGGCTCAACCGGCTGCAGCATCAGTTTACCGGTTGGGTTGCCGGTCATGGTGCTAAAGCGTTTGCCTTTAAAATATTCCTCCGGAACCGGTTTACCGTGCACCTTGGGCAACTGCTCTTTGTAGTCGTAAAGATCAATATGTGTTGGCGCGCCGTTTTGAAAAAGATAGATGACACGCTTGGCCTTGGGCGCAAAATGAGGAAGGCCGGGCAGGCCCTTTGCGTTCCCGCTTGGCCCAACCGCAGCGCTCAACCCATCGCGCCCGAGCATACTGCCCAACGCTGCCACACCGATCCCGGTGGCGCTGCGACCAAAAAACTGACGGCGGTTGATTGCCAACTGACGTTCGCGCACCGGCGCGGGGGAATCGGGGTTCAGTATTTTCCAAGTGGAGGGCATCGTTCTATTCCTTGTTCAACGTTTCATCGAGGTTCAGCATATTCAGGCAGAGGGCCGTCCACGCGGCCAACTCAACCGATTTCAATTGACCATCCGGTTTAGAGTCACCATGCGACAGGTATGCATTGGCCGCACCGGGATCCGCCGTGAACTCCTTGGTGGATCGCTCCAGCGTCCGCTTCCAAATAGTCTGCTCGCGAGCGGACAACTCACGCGATAGCACACGACTGGAAGCCAAGGCCAAGCGGGCTTCGTCCTGCTTTTCCTCGTTCAAAATGGTTTCTGCNAACGACCGTGCCGCCTCGACGTAGGTGACATCGTTCATCGTGATTAACGAGTGCATTGGCGTGTTCGTCCGCAGCGGTTTCACTTCGCAAACCTGCCGTTTGGCCGAGTCGAAAAACATGGTCGGCCCGACGATGCGCCGCCAAAAGGTATACAAACTGCGCCGGTGCAGCGCGCGGCCCTTCGCCTGACTGTAGCGTTTTCTACCAAAGGACGCCTCCTCCCAGACTCCCTCTGGTTGGTAGGAATTGACCGAGGCGCCACCCTGCCGGCCGTTCAAGATTCCGGACGACGCAAGCGCCTGATCGCGAATCATCCATGACGGCATTCGGAAACGCGGACCGCGAGACAGTAATCGGTTTTCCGGGTCCGCTTCGTACTGCTCGCGCGACATGATTTTGGAACTACGCCGGTACGCCTCGCTGGTGACGATCGTTTTCATCAACCTCTTGACGTCCCAGCCGGAATCCATGAAATCAGCCGCCAACCAGTCGAGCAATTCGCGCTGCACTGGGTACTCGGCCTGCACCCCAAAATCTTCTGCCGTCTTGACGAACCCGATTCCGAAAATCGACTGCCAAAAACGGTTCACCGTGACCCTCGCTGTCAACGGGTGATCACGATCGACCAGCCACTTGGCCAAGCCGAGCCTGTTGTTATTCTCGCCTTCTGGAAACTCCGGCAGCGAAGACGGCACACCGGCAACGACTTCCCCACCGCGCTTGGTGTACAGACCGCGATCGAGCATGTACGTCTTCCGGGGTTTGGACATATCCTTCATCACCATCACCTTGGCCAACTGCCGGCGCAACTGGTTCAGTCGATCGTCCGCTTCCTTGTTTTCCTTGCGGCGCTGACCCAATTCCAAGTCTGACGCCTCATAGGCCGCCTTGATCCGATTCCGCTGATCCGCCGAGCGCTCAGCCGTCGGCGTTTCAAACGATGCAAAAAGCATCGCCTCTTCGCTTTCGAGTTTCGGCTCTTCCACGGTGGATTGGTACAAACGAAAATAGCCAATGTTGTGGTGTTTCGCCGACGAGTTGAATTTGAGCGACACGGCCAACTCCCCTTCGGCCTCCACCTTTAAAGGAGATTTCAGTCGAAACATCGCGGCATGATTCCTGTCGATCGTCCTGCCGTTCCAGACAGCCCAACCGGTGGTCGGATTGTCGTCGATTGTTTGGCCCACCTTGTGACTGCCTTGCTCGTATGTCGCTTGGCTGCTCGCGATGGCCAAGGCGTCCTTGCCCTCCTTCGACCGGAACCGAATGTCGGTCAGCACAAAATTACCGGAGTCGGAACGGGCCAAGCGGCCCTCGGTCATCGACGGATGTTGCAAGGCTTCCAGCTTGAACGCCGTCACCTCGCCCTTTGCCAAGCGATAGACCAACTCGTACTCATCCTTTTCGGGGTTATCGCCAGACGCAAGCACGGCACCGTTGGGTTCGATGGTCAGCGTCTGGCTCTTGGCCTTGGCTTGGGTTGGCGTGACTAACACCCAGTCGTCCGTCTTCAGCTTGACCAATTCCTCCCTCCTTTTGGCCTCCCAAGCGGACTGCCAAGGAGCGATCGCTTTTTGCCGTGCATCAACCTGCGCTTGGCTCAGCGCGGCCACATCCTTGGCCGTGTTGATCTGTGAGCGCAACTCCGGCGAACCGGTCTCGAGTATCGGGGGGGTCGCGGGATCGCCGCCGCCACCATTAACCGGGGTCTGGTTGAAGAACGCAGTGAACTCGTAATACTCCCGCTGCGTAAGCGGATCAAATTTATGGTCGTGGCAACGGCTGCAGTTGAGCGTCAGCCCAAGCCAAACGGTACCCATCGTCTCGGTCATATCGAAGACGTAGTCGACCCGATTTTCCTCCGCGATGCGACCACCCTCGCCATTGATCATATGGTTGCGGTTGAAGCCGGTCGCGAGAATCTGCTCGTGCGTTGCGTCCGGCAAAAGGTCACCGGCCAACTGATGTATGGTGAACTCGTCAAACGGAAGGTTGTCGTTGAAAGCGCGAACCACCCAATCGCGCCAAGGCCACATCGACCGTTCACGGTCTCCCTGATAGCCGTTGGAGTCGGCATAGCGTGCCGCCTCCAGCCAGTCCCAAGCCATGCGTTCGCCATAGGCCGGCGAAGCCAGCGTCCGGGTCACAAGCCGTACCCAAGCGCCGGGATGATCATCCGCCAAAAACCGCTCCACCTGTTCCGGGCTTGGCGGTAGTCCGGTGAGGTCAAGTTTCAGTCGGCGAATTAACGTGCGCCGGTCGGCTCTTAAATTAGCAAGCATGCCCTTGGCCTGCAGCTGGCGGCCAACCAGTACGTCGATCGGATGCTCTCCCGTTTGACCAAGCGCCGGACGTTCCACCCGCTCAAACGCCCAGTGGCGCCCCCATTTCGAGCCTTGGGCCACCCACTTTTTTAGCGTCTCGATCTGCTCCGGTGACAGTGGTCGGCCGACATCCGGTGGCGGCATCAGGTCGTCCTCATCGGCGGCGGTGATCCTGGCGATTAATTCGCTCTGGGCCGGATTGATGACGTCGAGCACTCGATAACCATCTCGATCGCGCTTGACATCAGCCTCATCATCCAGTCGCAAATCGCCTTTGCGGGCTGTTTTGGGGTCCGGCCCGTGACAGTGGAAACATTTGTCGGAAAGAATCGGGAGCACATCCCGGGAAAAGTTAACCTCATCCTCGGCATGCGCCTTGGCCGCCAGCCAAACAAACAACACAGCGACAGGCAAAATGCCCCATCGCTGTTTCCAAGATCTGATTTTTTCGCAAAACATTGTCGTCAAAAACAGACGGCTCAACACAGGTAACCGGAAGGGATTTGGGTACACCAAGAGAGCGGTGTCGAAAAGGTTATTCCCATCGGCAAACCCAGCCGGACCGGAGAAATGGATTGAAGTTGACGGCCCCGCTTTGGGCAGAGTAAGCATGGGGGCGATGAACAAGCCTAACGATTCGTTCTCTAGCAACCGCCGTTCCTTCATCAAGACCACCGGAGCGGTGACGGCCACCTCGGCTCTCGCTGGCGTGGGGATTCCCCGTGTCCACTCGTCCACGGACGATTTCACCAAAGTCGCTCTCGTCGGCGCCGGCGGACGCGGCACTGGAGCCGCCTCAAACGCGTTGGCCGTACCGCAAGACATCGCCCGCACCAAGCTGGTCGCCATGGCAGACGTCTCCACCGCCAAAATGGAAAATAGCTTTCGCGCCCTCCAACGCCGCGGCAAGGACCGCGTGGACGTGCCGGAAGACCGCCGCTACATCGGCTTTGATGGCTACGCCAAGGCGATGGACAACCTCGACGCTGGCGACGTCGTCATCTTCACAACCCCGTGCGCGTTCCGCTGGGTGCATTATAAAAAAGCGATCGAGCGCGGCCTGAACGTGTTCATGGAAAAACCGGTTTGCCCGGACGGCATCACCGCCAAGCGCATGCTTGCCCTGAACGAAGAGGCCAAGAAAAAGAATCTCAAGGTCGGCGTCGGCCTGATGTGTCGCCACAGCCGCGCCCGTGGCGAGTTGTTCAACCGCATCAAGGACGGTGAACTCGGAGAC
>NZFR01000114.1 GCA_002689335.1 Verrucomicrobiales bacterium | reverse complement strand
CCGCATGAGGGAGGTGCCAACGAGGATGGCCTTGGATCCGCAGGCCTCGAGTCGTTCGACATCGGCTCGGGTGTGGATGCCGCTTTCGGCGACGAGCACTTTTTCAGTCTCACCCTCTTTGGCCAAGCGCTTGGCCAAGCGCTCGGTGGTGCCAAGATCGACGGTGAAGGTGGTGAGGTCACGGTTATTGACGCCAATCAACCGGGCTTCGATGGCCAGAGCACGTTCCAGTTCGGCCTCGTTGTGCACCTCGACGAGTGCAGCCAAGCCGGCCCCTGTGGTCAAACGGTGGAGACGGTCCAGCGTCTCGTCGTCAAGACAGGCGACAATGAGGAGGATGGCGTCGGCGCCGTTCTCGATCGCCTCGGGCAACTGCCGCTCATCGATCATAAAATCCTTACGAAGGAGCGGCAGCGCGACGGCTTGGCGGATGGCACTGAGGTAGTCGAGTGAGCCTTGAAAAAACTCCCGGTCGGTCAGCACGGANAGGCAGCTTGCCCCGGCAGCCTCGTAAGTTTTGGCGATGGCGACCGGGTCGAAGTCGTCGCGGATGACNCCCTCGGACGGCGACGCTTTTTTCACCTCGGCGATGAGGCNAAGGTTGCCTTTTCGCGGCTGGAGCAGTTTGCCAATAAAATCNCGCCGGGGNCCGTGCTTGGCCACCTCGGCGCGTAAANTGTCCACCGTCACCGGCGCGTCGGGCAGATGCCCCAGCTCGGTGCGTTTGTGGGCGACGATTTTGTCGAGAATGTTCACCCGCGTTTACCCGCGCGGCCGCAGTTATTTGAGCGGCTTGACGCGAATGTTGCGGTAGTGGACCACGCTATTCGGATCGTGTGCCTGAAAAGCGAAGGTGCCGCTGCCTAGTTTACGACCGGGCATCGACTTGAGATGCGGAGCATTCGGCACCTCGGTCCAGCTGGAGGTGACTTTGCCGTTGATCTTGATGGTGATCTTTTTGCCCTTGACGCGAATCTCGTAGTCAAACCAGTCGCCGTCCTTGGCCGGGGCGGGGTTGACATCTTTCACGGCGTAGAGGCCTCCGGTCTTTTTCGGGTCGCCATGGGTATTGTTCACCTGCGCCTCAAATCCGGCGTCCGGCCACCCTGCGTCCTGATACTTAGTGTGGAAGTAGATGCCGGAGTTGGCCTTGGGGAAGGTTTTGACCTGCGCCCGGAAAACGAAGTTCTTGAAGTTATGATCCGCGACGTCACCGGCGTAAAACAGGTGAGCGCGTGGGCCGTCGATGACGATGTTGCCATCCTTAACGGTAACGGACTTGGGGTTTTCCTTGTTGACCTTCCAGCCCTTGAGCGACTTGCCGTCAAACAGGCTGACGAAGCCCTTCTCGCTCTTCTTTTTGCCCTTGGCCTGTTCCGCGTCGANTGCCACGAACGGGGCCACCAGTAATGCCATCAAAAGGAGTTTTTTCATGGGCGGCACAGCCTAATGAAAAGTGACCGTCTGTAAAACGAAATTTATGGCCTTGACCCGTCGCTTGAATTAATCGGTGTAGTACGCACCGAAGAGGATCATCATTTCGTCGGTGCTACGAAAGCCAAAGGTAACGATCTCGTCGGTCCAGTTATCGTACGTGGCCTTGAGTCGGATGGTCTCTCCACGATTGACAACCAGTGGTGGGTCAAATTTCATTACCGGAGGATGCTCCCAGTCATAGGAGATATAGAGCAGTTCGCCATCGCGTTTGCCGTCTGCGATTTCTACGCGAAATTCAACTGATTTTTCATGAGAATGTGAAAAGAGTTGGAAGATGTTCATCTTTTCCGTTGCCTGGAAATCTCGAGTCACCATAGTAATCTTGTTGGGAGGCAGCTCAATGTCAGTGTTGTTGAAGTTGATAATCTTTGCCTCATGTTTTACATCGGATTTTTCGATCGTGTGTAGGTTCATGTACACTTCTCCCTCAAACGCCTCCTCACTGCGATTGACGTAGTGAGTGTTNAGGTCGAGACCGGTGTTGGGCGGCAACCGCAGTGCCACTCCTTTGGGAAACTCGTAGTCATAGCGCGGCGTTTGTGTGCCGGCAAAAAAATCGTGATACGTCATGCTTGCCAACACAAGCGGATCGTCGTTGCCGTTTGGCAGGTGAAGATCACGAATTCTGTTCGGCACAAAAAATCGCTTAGCTAAAGAGAAAAGCGGGCGACTTGAGTTCAGCAGATATCCTATGAAGTGATGACTCCCAGGCCGCATTTCGATTTGGACACGGTTCACGTACACCGACTTGCTGTTGTTCAATTTTTTGTACATGAAAAACTCCCGCTCAAAATTAGGCTGCACACCGAAAGGTCCAACGTGAATCTGGTAACCGCTTTCCGGCCTGGCCAAAGGCTTGAACGGCGGAGGTGTGTATCGCTTCATGTTCTCGAGATCGGCCACGCGTGCCACCGTGCCGTATTCGGGTGCGCCCTCGAGAATCCAGTGTAAAATGAACTTCAGTTCACCATCCGTCAGCGGCTCACTCCCAAGCGGCATGATCGATCCGTAGCCGGGGTGGTCATCAAAAAAATGCTGCTGCTCGGCAGCGTTGATTTTCTCCCACAAAAAACTTTTACCAACGCTGGCCAGCCCCTTGGTACCGACCAGATCGAGCCCATCCTCAAGCGCATAAGTGTTAGCCGGTTTGCGATTAACGAGTTGCTCGTAGGCAACATCCGGCGTGAGGACGAGTTTCGACTGCTTTGCAAAGGTAGTGCCCTCGCTGTGGCAACCGGCGCAGCTTGGCCCGAGAATGCGATCGCGAATAATCCCCCACGTCGACGCCTCCCCTGCGTAGCGCACGCGATAAAACCGGCTGCGGCCCGGGTTGCNNTCATCCTGAAACACCGTCTCCTCGTCGGTGGATTTGAGCAACTCCACCTCTTCCCACTGCTTCAGGTCGGTCGAGCTTTCTACGTGTAAACCGTCACCTAAAAACCGGGTNAAATAATTGACCGCAGGCCCATCGATGCTGAATTGAAATTGACCAGTTTGGCCAAGTCCTTTCGGTTTGAGAATGAAATCAANCCCACCGGTATCGTGCCNGCCATCCTCNCCAGAGGGANCTTCCCCCTGCCCCGGGCCAGCCCAAGCCAACGAAGCCACCATCAACCCACCTAACGCTACAACTATTCTCCTCATCGCCAACAGCACAACATACCTAGCAAACCGAGGCAAGGTTACTCCCCGCTTGGGCAAGCGCTTGGCCGCGACTCGGGCACGGTGCTTGCGTCAGCGACGGTGCGGACCTACATTCGTTNCGTTGAAATGAAGTCTCGCTTAAACAGTTTTTCGATGATTGCTGCNCTAGGCCTAGGCTTGATTGCAATATTTTCGGGCTGTTCCCAATCCAATGCCAAACAGGCCAAGAGCGAATCGGCCAAAGGCACGAACTGCGTCGAGTGTGCCACGCCNGGAAGTCGCGCGGCACTAATGCNGCAGGCCGCAACCAACAAAATTCCTCCTAATCGAACCCGAAATTAGATATTATTATTAATTAATCCATCATCAACACCCGTTTCATTGCGGGTGTTTTTTTTATTTGGCATCGCTGCAAGAGAGTCTACTTCAATATTTGTTGCGACCATGTTGAGAGACTGATCCTCGCTTGGAGAACTTGCAGGAATCGCCCTGAGCTGAGCCATTCCCGCAGGAAAATAAATAAAAAGAGTTAATCCAGTTAATACTGTTGCCGAAAGGCACCAAAAGATAAACATAGGTGATTCGTCTCCTAATCCAAATTGGTGCTTACAACCAAGTACTCCCCAAGCCACCAAAACCATCTGCAAAACAGTGGCGCATTTACTCAAAAAGTGAGGTCTAACCTTAACCCTGCCTANCCAGTGGTTGATCACTAAATAACCTAATAACAGTATTAAATCTCGGCCAAAAATCATACCAACAGTCCAAAGCGGTAATTGCGGAAGGAAATCACTTGGAAAACTCAAAACCACTATACCTGAAAGCAGCAAAAGTTTGTCTGCCAGCGGGTCCAAAAAAGCGCCCAATTCACTCCGTTGTTTAAACCGACGCGCAATATATCCATCGAGTCCATCACTAANTGAAGCTAAGCAAAATGAGATTACCGCAACCCACCAACTCANNTAATTATTAGTATTTGAATAATCTATAATNAAAGTAGCAAAAAAAGGCACCAGCAAAAGTCTAAATATCGTGATGTAGTTAGGCACAGTCATGATTTAAAATTAAATAAATGTCCCCATTATTCTNAAGNGGAANNCTCAGCTATNCCAATTCTCTTAGTCAAGCGCATATCATATCAANNATTCTGGATNTTGTTATTCANTGNGTTGCNCTGNAACTGANGTATAGTTAACCTCCNACCCATGCGGTGCNTGATCTTTNTCCGATTGAAACANATNNTAACAATATTCATTTNCTTTNTTGTAATCTCGCTTGGCCAAGCGGAGAAGGAGACTCAAACAGCTTTAGNCAAGGCAGGTGATAATCGTCCCGAACTGGAAGCTTTCATATCTTCAGCAAAAAAAACTCATAGAGATTTTGGCTATCGTGCCGCCGTGTTCCTCGTTAAAGGCATGCCGGAATCGGATCTCAATCAGCTCGACCGGGAGTTCCTCACGGAAAATCTCGACCTTGCGATGAAGGCCCGNGCGGAATTCCCGTGGTGCGCCAATCTGTCGGAGGAGCTGTTTTTCAATGACGTGCTTCCGTACGCCAGCCTTGATGAAACCCGCGAGCGGTGGCGTCCCGGTTTTTACGAAAANTGCCGTAAGCTCGTGGCCAAGGCCTCNACCCCGACNGAGGCCGTTCAGGCGATCAACAGCAAGCTCTTCAACCTCATCAACGTCCACTACAACACCGGCCGCAAAAAGCCGAACCAGAGCCCGGCCGAATCGATCGCCCAGAGCCGGGCTACCTGCACCGGCCTATCGATCATCCTCGTCGATGCTTGCCGCTCAGTCGGGGTCGCCGCACGCGTGGCCGGGACGCCGCTTTGGTCCAACAAACGCGGCAACCACACGTGGACCGAGGTGTGGGACGACGGCTGGCACTTCACCGGCTCGGACGAATACAACGCCTCCGGCCTGAACCGTGGCTGGTTCGTCGGNGCGGCGTCAAAGGCCGTCAAAGCCGATTGGCGGCACGCGATCTACGCCACGTCGTGGAAAAAAACAGGCACGCGCTTCCCGATGGTCTGGGACATCGAGGCGACTCAAGTGAACGCTTTCAACGTCACTGACCGTTACACCGGCAAGAGCAGCAGCGACAATGTCGAGGATGACGTCTTCGTGCGCGTGCTCGATCGCGACGGGGGCAAACGGCTCGAGGTAAAAGCCGAATTGCTCGACGCAAAAAATCAGGTACTCGCCTCCAAGAATACCAAGGCCGGTCGCGCCGATCTGAACGACATTGCCGGTTTCACCTGCAACCCCAACACGCCGCTATGGCTGCGATTGATCCAAGGCGACCAGGTAAAACAGATTCCACTGCGCCGTGCCAAGGCGGGCGAAGTAACGCTCGATTTGCAGTGGGACGATCTGCCAGACGAGACCGCGATTGCCGATTCGCAACTTGCCGCCGTGACCGCTTGGCTGGCTGCCCCGTCGAAGGTGCGGCCCGACACCCTGCCGGGCGACTGGGCCAAGGGCGACCTCTCGAAAGCCGACGCACAAAAAGCAGTCGATCTGATTTGGGTCGACCACCGCGCGCGCTTGGCCAAGGAGCGGCTCGCGGAGATGGAGGCCAAGACGATCCAGCTCGGCGACAAAAAACTGCGCTTTCTCGAGAAGGTTTTCGGCGACGAACCGGAGGGCGGGCGCTCACTCTGGATCTCGATGCACGGCGGCGGCGGTGCCCCNGCTCGCGTTAATGACGGCCAGTGGAAAAACCAGATCAAACTTTACCAGCCGAAGGAGGGCATTTACGTCNCGCCACGCGCACCGACCGACACGTGGAACCTCTGGCATCAGTCGCACATCGACGGGTTGTTCGATCGCCTGATCGAAAACTACCTCACCACGCGCGGCGTCAACCCGAACCGCGTCTACCTCATGGGCTATTCTGCCGGGGGCGACGGAGTGTATCAACTCGCACCGCGCATGGCGGATCGTTGGGCAGCCGCTTCGATGATGGCCGGACACCCGAACGACGCCAANCCGGACAACCTCCGCAACCTGCCGTTTGGCCTCTTCATGGGCGGCAAAGACGGNGCGTACAACCGCAACAAGGTTGCCGAAAAATGGAAGGGGCTGCTCGCCGAATTGCGCAAGNGAGACCCGAAAGGCTACAATCACATGGTTCGNATCTACCCCGAGATGGGGCACTGGATGAGACTGAAGGATGCCGAGTCGCTGCCGTGGATGGCCAAGTTTTCCCGCAACGCTTGGCCGAAGAAAATCATCTGGAGACAGGCCAAGGGCATCACCTCCCGTTTTTACTGGCTGCAGATTCCGGACAAGCACTTGGCCAAGGGNCAACGCATCACGGCCGNGGTGAACGGGCAAACGATCGCNGTCACTGCGGAAAACACCCCGCGCCTGATCGTGCGTCTGTCGGACAAACTCGTCGACCTCGACAAACCAGTGAGCATCACCGTCAACGGCGAGGAAAAATTCAGCGGCTCCGTGAAGCGTTCCGCCAAAGAGATTATCAAGTCACTTGGCCAACGCGCCGACCCGGCCTCCGCCGCCACCTCCAGCGTGACGCTCAAACTCTGATCGCCGGGCAGCACCTTGGATTTACCCGGCGACATCTCCACTGCGACTTGGCTGCTCGCGCTGTTCGGGGCGTTTAGCCTCGGCTTTTCCAAGACCGGTTTTCCCGGCTTGGCGATGGTCAACGTGCTCATCCTCGCGGAGCTGTTCGGGGCCAAGGCGTCCGTCGGGATGATCGTGCCGATGCTCGTGGTGTGCGACCTCACCGTCTACCCGCTTTTCCGCGGCTACTCCTCCTGGAAGGAACTCTGGCCGCTTCTGCCNTCCACCTTCGTCGGACTGATCGCCGGCTATTTTTTGTTGGACTANATCGCCGAGTCCACTGCCCGGCAGGGCATCGGGGCGATCATCCTACTGATGCTCGCGCTGCAACTCGGNCGNCTGCGACTTGACCAAGCGCTTGGCCGCCTCACTCACTCTCTTGGCTTCAAATGGACAAGTGGATTTTTGATCGGTTCCTCCACCATTATGGCCAACGCAGCCGGCCCGGTTTTCTCCATCTACGCGCTNGTCGAAAAAATGGCGAAAGAAACTTTTCTGGGCGTCGGCGCCCGGTGTTTCCTTTTGTTAAATCTCATCAAACTGCCGATGGTGGCNAACTTGGGCTTGATCAACGNGCAGTCGCTGCGGGTGAATCTGTTCGTCCTNCCCGCGCTTTTCGCNGGCATATTNATNGGCCGAAAAGTCATCCGCATTATCCCGCAAAAAGGATTCGAAATCCTCCTCTANCTCTTCTCCNCCATAGCCGGCATTCGCCTGCTTTTTTTCTGAGTAATCAAAAAACGGTGGGCCTTAGCCCCGTCGGGGCGAAACAAAACAACCCGATGAAATTGAAAAGCACTGCAAGGGCTACACCGATCTATCCTAATAATAATGCCGCCCCGATAGGGCTTGATCGTTTGAATCCGCCCCGAACCCGGCGCGATGCACACCCGCCCTCGCGAGTGGCCTCGAGAAAGGGCGCACGCCCACTCCGCGCCGGCAGCCTGGCCACGGCTCCA
>NZFR01000113.1 GCA_002689335.1 Verrucomicrobiales bacterium | reverse complement strand
GCTCGCGCAGGATTTCATCAGACAGGCGCATCATCTTCACACCGAATACGTCGAAGCCGGCTTCCTCGAAGCGCTTCAAAACCTCGCCGCATTTGCGGCCTTCAAGACAGTCAGGTTTTAACAAGACAAGTGTCTCTTCCATAAGCGCGGGAATCATGCCCCTCAAGCGCTGTGTGAAAAGCGAAAAGTGAGGATTCCGCGATTTTTTCTGCCACGCCGAGTTGGTTTACGTCATGTGGGCGCCGGTGGCGTCGGTGTAGACGGCGTAGAGGCTTTGGCTGGCAGTCATGAAAAGGCGGTTGCGTTTGCGGCCACCGAAGCAGACGTTGGAGCAGATTTCCGGCAGGAGAATTTGGCCGATACGGTCGCCATTCGGAGCAAACACGTGTACCCCATCGTAGCCGTCGCCAACCCAGCCAGCGCTGGCCCAGATGTTGCCATCGACGTCGGCGCGGATACCATCGGCGTTTCCGGATTTGTCGAATCCTTCGAGCTTCATGGAGGCGAATTCGCGACCTTTTTTCAGTTTCTCGCCGTCGACATCCCACACTTTGATGTTTTTCCCATCGCCGGTGTCGGAGACGTAGAGTTTGCTTAAATCCGGCGCGAAGCAGAGCCCGTTCGGCTTGTAAATTTCGTCGGCTACCTTGGTGATCGCACTCTTTTTTACGTCGATGCGGTAGATGGATTCCTTGAGGTGCAACGGGCCTCGGTTGCCTTCGTAATTCCACATGCTGCCGTAACCCGGATCAGTGAACCAAATCGAGCCATCGCCTTTGTGTACGACGGCGTCGTTCGGGGCATTGAACGGTTTTCCGTCAAAACTCGATGCGAGAATGGTTTCGGTCCCGTCGTATTCGTAGCGCACAACGCGCCTGTGTTTGTGTTGGCAGGAAATCTGGCGACCCTGATAGTCGAACGTGTTGCCGTTGCTGTTCCCGCTGGGTTTGCGGAAGANGGACACGCGGTTGTCGTCCTCGATCCAGCGCATCTGCAGGTCGTTGGGAATGTCACTAAAAACGAGGTANCGNCCGACGCCATTCCANGCGCANCCTTCGGTCCANAGCGTGTTGGGGTTGGTGNACAGTCGCTGAATGGGCGTNTTGCCGAGTTTGTATTTGTCGAACCGCGGGTCNAGCGAGATAAGGTCGGGNTCCGGGTAACGCGTTGGGTTTTTGCCGCTCCAATCGCGGGCAGTCGCAGTGGCNAAGCCGGCTCCNGNGACAGCCGNAGTGGCGAGAAAGTTTCGTCGATCGATGTTTTTCTTTTCCATTTNTTGAATGNTTTTGAGGTGCGCGCANNTTCGCTTGNCCAACCNGTCGGAGCAAGAAAAAGCTCGCGTTTGGCCAAGNTCTTTCGTTGGATNNTNNCAGTTCATGAGTGATTTTTTNCCAGCAATGCTGCCTGTTCGNCAACGGTTCGAATCATCGCCAGTTGTGGATTTTTCGGCANCTGTGACGGAGGGCTTTGCAGCCATTCGGCNGCGGTTAAAACCGGGNATGAGCATCGCCGTGGGGGTNGGNAGCCGAGGGATCTCCAACTTNGCAGAGATTGTTTCGCTGGTCATTCGTGAGTTGAAAAACGCTGGAACGCAGCCATTTATNATTCCNGCAATGGGTAGCCACGGTGGNGCGACTCCGGAAGGGCAGTTGGCGCTGCTCGCGGGGTATGGCGTCACGGAGNAAACAATGGGAGTGCCGCTTCGANCGTCNATGGAAGTGGAGTCGNTNGGTAGGTCGGNTGCCGGNTGCGAGGTGCTTTGGAGTCGGGAAGCCTCNACTGCAGATGGCGTGTTGGTGATCAANCGGGTCAAGCCTCACACNGATTTTAAGGGTGTNATGGGAAGCGGCTTAACNAAGATGCTGGTGGTTGGTCTTGGGAAACACGCCGGCGCATCCGTCTATCACGCCGAGGCGTTGAAANTGGGCTATGAGCNTTCGCTGTCNGATTTGGNCGGGGTGATTTTTGACAAGGCTNCNNTCCTTGGCGGNGTGGCGTTGGTGGAGGATGCCATGCATGAGACGGCGCGGCTTGAGGTGGTTCCGGCGGAGGGCATTACGGCTCGTGAACCGGAACTGTGCGCCGAGGCCAAGCGGTTAATGCCAACGCTGCCTTTCGACGAAATCGATCTGCTGATCGTCGATCAAATCGGAAAAAACATCAGCGGTACCGGCATGGACACGAACGTGATTGGTCGGGGGGTGCACGGTTTTTATCTCACGCCGGAGGAGCCGCCTAATCGGCCGTTTATCTGGCGTATTTTTGTTCGGGGGCTGACTTCGGAAACGCACGGAAACGCAATCGGGATCGGCATGGCAGAAGCAACGACGAGTCGATTAATTGCAGAGATCGACGCCGAGGCAACGCGGACGAATGTGATCACCGCGCGCTCGGTGCAGTGCGCCAAGTTGCCGATGGATTTCGCGACGGATGCCGAGGCCATTGAGGCGATGTTCGCTTCACTATCGGATTCAAGCCCTGCCAAAGCCCGGGTAGTTCGAATTCGCGACACACTTACGTTGGATCAGTTCGAGATTTCTGGGGCGTTGCTGGAGGTGGCATCGGAAATTCCTGCGCTCGAGCCGCTTGGCCAGTCGGCTCCGATGGCCTTTGGCCCAGACGGAAACCTTAATCCGCTTGGCCAAGTTTAATTCTTCTCACACGGGCACGAAACAGAATCGACATCGGCCGGGGCTTGGCTATCTTTTGTCCCCACCGAATGGTATTCCAGTTTTGAAAATTTTTTTCGCTCAACGACTTTGTGCAGCGCTTGGCCTGATGAGCTTTGTTTGCACATCCGCGCTTGGCCAAGCGGAGCCGCAACGGGTAACAATTAACGCCCTCGCCGGATTGCAGTACGACGTGGTTCGCTTTGAGGCCAAACCGGGTGCTCAAGTCGAACTCAAGTTGGTGAACATCGATGACATGGCCCACAATCTTGTCCTTACCAAGCCCGGCCAACGCTCGGCCGTGGCCAACGCAGCCCTCGCGCTTGGGGCTAAGGGTGACGCCAAAAATTGGGTGCCGGATTCGAACGCTGTGCTGTTCGCCACTCCCGTGCTGAAGCCTGACTCCTCGCACGTGTTGAAGTTCGCCGCGCCGAAATCGCCGGGGGTTTATCCTTATGTTTGCACGTTTCCCGGGCACGGATTGTTGATGTATGGCGCGATGTACGTCGGCGTGTCGATGCCTGAATTGATTCAAGACAAAAATATACCGGAACTGGCTCGACAGGGAAAAACGGAGCAGAAAGAATTTCACCCTTGGGGGAACAAACGTCCGTTGATGTACCGGATTTTTATGCCGGATGCCTCCCCGGCAGCGATCGCGGTAGCGTTGAAACATGGACAAAATTACTGTTGGGATGCTGGGCAGTGTCGGCTGCGCTACGCGTGGTACGGCGGGTTCGTGGATCCCTTGCCGGTCTGGCGCGCCAACGGCAATGGCTTGGCCAAGGTGTTGGGTGCGAAGTATTGGGAATCGGAGATTCAGGGTGCGGTTCAGGTAGGGGGCAGCGAAGCCAAGTCAGAGTTTTTAGGGTATCGAAAAATCGACGGGAGACCGGAGTTTCATTATCGGGTTAACGGTGTGGATGTTTTTGAACTGATCACGCCACTGCATTCAGTGATCGGGATTCAGCGGTCGTTCCGCATTCCAAATAACAAAAAGAAGGTAACGCTGCCGGTTGGGCCGACAAGCCGGGTGGCTTTTGAGCACAGCGCCGGAAAACTAAAAGACGGCGTGCTGACGCTGACCGGAAAAGAGGCCGCAGCGTTCAAGGTTTCCATAGGGCTAATCAAGTAAATCAGATGAGAGCTGCAAAATATTTTTTTACGATTGCTGTTTTGATCTCAGTGGTTGCGGTTCGTGCGACCGGGATTGGTGACTATTATTCGATCGAAAATATCGCTGCTCCGAAGGGCTTGGATCAGCAAGTGGGGGGCTTGGACTTCATGCCGGATGGCCGGTTGGTCGCCTGTTTTCATCGTGGCGAAGTGTACACCTATCACCCAGAAACAAAAAAGTGGATCTTGTTCGCGGATGGTTTGCAGGAGCCGCTGGGCATTCGAGCGATCAGCGACCGCGAAGTCGTCGTGATGCAGCGACCGGAGTTGACGCGTATCATCGACTCCGATGGCGATGGTGAGGGGGATCGTTATCAGACGGTTTACGACGGCTTCGGGATGACCGGGAATTATCACGAGTTTGCGTTTGGCCCGGCGACGGATTCGAAAGGGAATTTTTATGTTGGCCTGAATTTGGCGTCGAACGGGGCGAGCATCCGGCCGGAGATACGCGGAGAGTTTCGTCATTACGGCCTGAGTCGCGAAGGTTTCAAAGCCAAGAATTACAAGGGGCCGGCTGGCCGAATGTACGCCGCGACCCCGTACCGCGGCTGGGTATTGAAGATTTCACCGGACGGGAAAGATGACGCCGTTTGCTCCCGGATTTCGGTCNCCNAACGGCTTGGGTTTTGATCTGCAGGATCANCTTTTNGTGACCGACAATCAGGGAGACTGGTTGGGGACNAGCAANNTGTTTCATGTGGAGGAGGGNCGTTTTTATGGCCACCCGGCCAGTCTCANATGGTCTGACGCTTGGCAAAAAGGCCGCAACCCGCTGAAGGTTNCGTCGCANGAATTCGACGGAAAACGCACTCGGGCTGCNGTGNTGTTCCCGCAGGGTTTAATGGCGAACAGCCCAACCCAACCGCTGCCGGATTCGACCCAAGGAAAGTTTGGGCCGTTCGCGGGNCAACTGCTCGTNGGCGAGATGAACCGCTCGCGGATNGTNCGAGTGATGCTCGACAAGGTGGCCGGTGANCTNCAGGGCGCGTGCGTNCCGTTTTACGACAACGCTGNGTTGACNCNNGGNAGTCACCGATTCGTTTTCGGCAAGGACGGTAGCCTGTGGGTGGGCCAAACGCACCTCTCATGGGTNGGNGGNGAAGGCGTNCAACGAATTCGCTGGAACGGTAAAACACCGATGGAGGTTCAATCGATGAAACAGATTCCGGGTGGATTTGAAATCTCATTTACCAAANGNCTGGACAAATCCACTGCNGTACCGGATCAGTTCCAGTTCACTCGATATTACTACGAGTATCGTCAGGGATACGGCTCNCCGCAACACGGCACGGAGGTCATCAGGATTGCTGGCTCAAAACNCCTCGGCGACGAGAAAACGATGTTGGTTTATCTCGATAAGATGACCCCCGGTTTTGTGTATCAGCTGNATTTGAAAAACGTGAANTCGGAGGACGGCAGCGCTGTGGTGAATCCATTAGTTTGTTACACGCTCAATCGGTTGCCCAACGGTGACGACAAGGCACCGCACTTGGTCCGAANATAATTTNCAAAAACANAACATGNCAAAACTCAACGCTCATTCATTAAATCGTCGTGATCTCCTGAAAACTTCCGGAGTTGCTNCCGCTGGACTATTGGCCGGGTGCGCAAGCGCCAGTGCNAAACCAGCCGAGCGCGAAGGCAAAGATCCGTTTCAGTACTGTCTAAACACNAGCACGATTCGCGGTCAAAATCTNCCAGTCACAGAGGAGATCGATATTGCTGCCAAGGCCGGGTACACNGGGNTCGAGCCGTGGTTGGGCAAGCTTAACGAGTACAAAAANAAGGGNGGCTCGTTGAAGGATTTACGCAAGCGTCTCGAGGATCACGGGTTGACCATCGAGAGTGCCATCGGGTTTGCGCGTTGGATTGTCGATGACGACNCCCAACGTGCTAAGGGGCTTGAGGATGCCAAGCGTGACATGGATTTGCTCGCACAACTCGGGGCCAAGCGCATCGCTGCGCCGCCGGCNGGTGCGCGGGGTANGGTGNATCCGATGGCCGCTGCAGCCCGGTATCGCACACTGCTTGAGGCNGGCGATGAGATCGGTGTNGTGCCGCAAATCGAAATGTGGGGTGGCAANAAATCGATCGGCCGGGTGAGCACTGCGATTTACATCGCTTTGGAGGCCGGCCACCCGAGCGCCTGTTTTCTCGGAGACGTGTATCACACTTACAAGGGCGGCTCGGATTTTGACGCGCTCAAAATGCTTGGCCCGCAGGCGTTGCAGGTTTTTCACTGGAACGATTANCCAGCCAATCCGCCGCTCGAAACCATCGGTGACGGCGACCGGGTTTATCCCGGCGACGGCATCGCGCCNATCACTGATATTGTCAAAGGCTTCCTGCAGGTCGGGGCGACGCCCGTTCTTTCGCTTGAGTTGTTCAATAAAAAATATTGGNCGATNGATCCGTTTGAGGCGGCCAANATTGGCATCGATAAAATGAAAGCCTCGGTGGCNCCGGCGTTGGGTTAATTGGGTTGGCGCTTGGCCAAGCGCTACTTAAGAGACATNTTTTTGGATGGCGACGTACGACGAGTTGACGGGGCGTGTGGTGTTGATCACCGGTGGCGCGAACGGCATTGGCCAAGCGATGGTCGAGGCTTTTCACTCGCAGGNTGCAGTCGTCTCGTTTTGTGATTTGGACGATGCCGGAGGTAAGCGCTTGGCCAAGCGCTTGGGCGATCAAGTTGAATTCACCAAGGTGAACCTGACGCGTGAGGCGGAGATCAAGCGCTGGATCGCAAAAGCGGCCAAGCGGCACGGACAGATCGATGTCCTTATCAACAACGCCGCCCGTGATCCTCGCATCAAGCTCGAAGATGTTTCTGCGAAAGATTGGGACAACCTGTTCGCCGGGAATTTGCGTGCCTATTTTTTGACCTGCCGCGAAGCCTCACCGCACTTGGCCAAGGGCGCTTCGGTAATCAACTTCGCGTCGATCACGTACCACAATGGGCCGGAGGACATGTCGACTTACGTGTCGACGAAGTCTGCGGCGATCGGGCTGACACGTTCGTTGGCCCGAGAGCTTGGCCCGAGGCGTATCCGTGTGAACACCATCTCGCCCGGTTGGATCATGACCGATCGTCAGCTCGAACAATTCGTCACTCCGGCGATCAAGCGCGAGTTGCGGAAGATTCAATGCATCCCCGACTTAAACCAGCCGGATGAAGTGGCCGATGTTGCGCTGTTTCTTGCCAGCGACGCGAGCCGCGCCGTGACCGGTCAGGAAATCCTCGTCGACCGAGGCTGGCGCCATAGTTGATCGCTCGGTTTAGCGGCCCATGCCGACGAGTTTCATGATGACTCCCTCGAACTCTCCTTCGAGTTGATCGCCTTCTTTTAGACTGGCCTGGGTGAGTTTGGCTTTGCCGTTGACGAATTGCATACCAAGCGGGCCAAAGCTGAAGCCTCCTCCTTCTTTAAAGGTGCCGCCGGAGTTGATGTTTTCGCCCGGTTTAAAATCGTCCTCAGGTACGGAGATGTCGATCGAGATCGATTTGCCATCAGATTTGCGTCGTCCAGAAAATCGGATGTTCGGTTTACTGCTGCGCCCAAAGCCGCCTCCCGCCCAGGCCCCATGGACGCCGACATCGGTCAGCTCGACCGGTTTGTCGCCAAGCGAAAGTTGAAGCGTGACTTTGCCTAGATTGGTGCGTTCGCGCGGCGATTCGTCCATCCATTCCCCGCTAAACGAGACTTTCACCGAACCGATCTCCGCGATGACGGGCGGTGCTTTTGGTGTTTTTGTCCATCTCGGCATGCGTTCGCCGGTTTCGTCCATCAGATCTTGGCGGCGTTCCTTGATGAACTCCCGGGTGCCACGCAGTGATCGGCTGAAGCGCGACTGCTCGCGGTTGAGGTGCGGTTCGACCAGTGCCTCAATCCGGTCGCACTCGGCGAGCAGTTTTTCCTCGTTCCAATGATCCTTNAGCAAANCGTGAAGNGCTTCGCGGTAACGTTTTCGGCCAGTCTCGGTTTGGTATAAGTGATACGCNATTCNGCCCTTGGTTTTCACGGAGAGGGGAGCGCGAAAATCAAAATTGAGCATGCTGCGTTTACGGAAAAGTGAATCGGCGCCCCACGGCATGAAGTGGAATTTTTTTGTGTTGGGATTGAGATAGGCGAAGAAATTATTGGCATTGCCGGAGTAGCCGTCCCAAAAACCAAGCAGCCCTTCTATCGCCCAGAATCGGTAAAACGAGTCGAGGTCGACCAGTTTGCCGATGGCTTCTTCGGGAACGGATTCGTTTTCGCACAGTTCGATTATTTTGCGGATGTGCGCCAGTCCCGGTTCCCGGTTTTCCGTTCGAAACTGCCGTCCCAGCCTTCATAAAAATCGACCACCGTTCCCTCGTACAGCGTTCCGTCTTCGTTACCGAAGCCGCGATTCAAAACTGTTTTCCGCACGGTCTCGACGTGCGAGTAAACACCGAGATTTTTCCCATTAACCGTGACTTTGGCGAAGGCGCAGCGCGGGGCAGGGGAGCCGGCGGCGTTGAACAGAGCGTAGCCCATGAACTGGCTGACGATGGTGTTGTCCTGCTTGTTGTTGTTCATCGTCAGGTTGGTCAGCCCTCCGATTTTTTGTGCTTTGTCCGTGTGGTTTAGTTTGATTTTGAGAGAGGGGCGGCTGGTGCTTTGCGAGCCAATAAATCCCTTTTTCCGGAGTCCCACTTTTTCAAATTTCACTCCATTGATCTTGACGTCGGCGGTGACGTATTCGTAGGGGCCATCGATGTGCGCGTTCTTGCGATCTTCGTGCAGAGCTGAGACGAAATTCCGCGACTGATGGCGAATTTTGTCCCAATCCTTTTCTGCAACTGTGATTTGCACGTCGAGTACGCGATCGGTCGGGAACACATCGTCAAGCGTTAACTCATTGGCCGGCGCCGTTGCGCTGACCAAAATGGAAGCACAAAGCCAAGTGGCAGGTTTGTTCAGAATATTAAAAAACATCGTTCTCATTACGTTATTTTCAGTGGCAAAGTTACTGTGGGTGCGGGTGTTGGTTGGTCCAGAGGCCGCATAAACTAGATGGGTTTTTGGCGTTGGCTATGAGTTGGGTCAATTTTTCGGCGTCCTTTTTTCCGGGGGAAATTTCCACGCCACTGGAGACGTCGAGCCCGAACGGCGCAACCTGTGAGACGGCCTCGGCAGCGTTTTCCGGCGTTAGGCCGCCCGCGAGCAGGATTGGCTGGCCCAAGTGCTTGGCCTCCACGGCCAAGTTCCAGTTGAATTTTTCACCGGTGCCGCCCGGCACTCCCTTCACNTAGCTGTCCAGCAGCCAAGNGTCGGTNTCGTAGTCTGGCAGTTGNCCAAGCGATTCCTCATCTTTCACACGNAATGCTTTGATGNTGTGCTGCTCGAACTNTGNGCAAAACTCGGGCGATTCGTCGCCGTGAAATTGCAGTGTGTCCAACCCGGNTGTGTCGGCAGTGTGGCGTATCGTCTGCGCATCGGCATCAACGAACACGCCAACCTTGGCCACGTACGTCGGCAGTTCGCGGATGATTGCTCCCGCCCGCTCGGCTGTAAGATAGCGNGGGCTTGGCTCGTAAAACATAAAGCCAAGNGCATCGNCNCCGGCCTCGACCGCTGCCGTGGCATCCTCGATCGAGNTGATTCCGCAAATTTTGACACGCANACTCACNGGCAGNACGCTATTGCGATTGTGGCGTGTGTCAACGCTCGTGTCGGATTCGGGTTGCCTTGGCCAAGCGGGCAGGGCAAACCAAGCGCGTGAGTGCAGAGCCAAAAACGGCGTATGTGGCGCTTGGCGCGAATCTTGGAGACTCGGTGCAAACGCTGCAACGGGCTGCCGTCGAGATCGCCGGTTGGTCGCTTGGCCAAGCCCTTGCTTCGTCCCTGTGGCAAACTCAGCCGTTGGACTGCCCTCCCGGTTCCCCTCCGTTCATCAACGCCGCGCTTGGCCTGCAGCCCAAACTGGACGCTACGCCAGAGTCGCTGCTGGAATCGTTGCTGCAACTCGAGATTCGCTTTGGCCGCGAACGCACCGGCTTGGCCAATGAGCCTAGAAAAATTGACTTGGACCTCATTGCGTTCGGCGACGAGGAGCGGAACTGTGAGATACTCGTTCTGCCTCACCCCCGCGCACACGAACGCGAATTCGTCCTCGCTCCGTTAAACGAACTCGCTCCGAACATCATCCTCCCGGGTCGAGCCGAGACTGTTTCAGAGATGCTCAAAAAACTCCCGCCACANGGANCCATGAAGTTGGAAGAGTCGTTGTTGGGTTGAGCCGGCGGTTAGCCGATGATGTCGTGTATGGCGTTGCCGGTGGTGATGGGCAGGGGGCGGTCGCCGACACCGAGTACTTCCGTGTGTGGATCGATTCCTAGAAGCTGATACATGGTCGCGGCGATGTCGTCCGGGCGGACCGGGTTTTCCGCCGGATAGGATGCGGTGCGATCGGAGGCACCGTAGACGTAGCCGCGTTTGATGCCGCCGCCGGCGAGCAAAACAGTGTAACATTGTGGCCAATGATCGCGGCTGGTGTTGGCGTTGATTTTTGGCGTGCGGCCGAATTCACCCATCCAGACAACAAGTGTTTCGTCGAGAAGCCCGCGNTCGTCNAGATCATTGAGGAATGTCGGGAGCGTCTGGTTGGTNATCGGTAAGTGGCGTTTTTCGACGATGGGATACATCCTCGTGTTGTTGAAGCCGTGAGTGTCCCAGCCGCCGGAGGTGGTGCTTTGGCCGCCGATGCTGTCGGAAAAATAGACGTTCACNAATTTAGTGCCGGCTTCGACCAGCCGCCGCGCNAGCAGNNTGCTTTGTCCGTAGGTNTGCCGNCCGTAGGCNTCNCGTGTTTTTTCTGATTCNTTGGTGAGATCGAACGCCTTGCGAAGTTTCTCCGAGCTGAGCATGCCNAGCGCCCGTTCGTAGTAGGCATCGAGCCCCTTGGCGCTGGCGGAGTAGTCGAGCAGCCGCGATTGCTGATCGACGAGTTGCTGCAGTTGGCGTCNCGACGCCAAACGCTTGGGGTCGATGTTTGCNGGGAGGCTCAATTCAGGCAACGCGAAGTTTTTGGAGTTGGGATCGTTCGTAAATAAAAACGGATCATGCCCCTTACCGAGAAAACTGGCGTGTTGGCCTGGAGGCGCTGAGCCGTCGCGGATGACGTACGGGTAAGCGACGAAAGTNGGCATGTCGGNCTTGGTTNGGGNGAGGTGATCCACCACAGAGCCGTAGGCCGGAAACATCTCCTTCGTGTCGCGCAGGCGTTGGTCGTCGAACGACGGGGCACTCCCGGAGAGAGCGTAGTAGCCGGCGGAGTTGTGGTTTTTCATGGTGTGGTGAACGCTGCGTACGAGTGTCACCTTGTTCATGATCTTGGCCACCTCCGGCATGTGTTCGTTGGTGATGACTCCGGGCAGGTTGGTGTCGATCCACTTGTGTGGCGAGCGGATGCCGTCGGGCGCGTCCGGCTTCATGTCGAACATGTCGAGNTGGCTCGGCCCCCCCCATTGAAAAAGAAAAATGACCGACTTGGCCTTGGGGGCGATCTTGCGCTTTGCTTCCTCGACAGCGAAGAGTTTGCGCATGTTTAGGCCAAGCAAGCCGAGTCCGCCTACGCGGAGGGCNCTGCGTCGGTTGAGTGAAGCGATCGGATTCATGGTTATCGGCGCAAAATAAATTCCTTCGAGTTCATCAGGGCCCAGGCGATGTCTTCCAATCGCTTGCGCTTNGCCTCNGTGGCCTCGGCCTTGGCCAAGTGCTGCAGGCCGGCTTCGAGTTCGGTGGCTAACGGCGGCCGTGAGAGGGCAGTCCAGTAAAGGGATTCCAACGTCTGTTGCGTAGGTTGATCGGCCTTGGCCAAGCGCTCCAGTCGGTTGGTTTTGTCGGTGAGCAGGCCGTTCAAAACCGGGCCACTGATCATCTGAAACGCCTGTGCGAGAGTGGTNTCGTCGGAACGCTCACACTCGCAACTCAGCAGGCGCTGCGGTTTGCCGAACGCTTCGAGNANGACGTCGACAATGTCGTCTTTGCCGCGTCGTCGTTTCTCCTTGATGGTGTTGGCGATCTGCGCGACGCGCGTTCCGGGTGGATGATCTTTGATTGGCAAATGGGCATCGGTCACCTGCGCTTGAGTGTCGAGCAGTTGCTCAGCGGAGAGTCGTCGGGGGATCGCGTGTGAGTAGTTGGTTTCATCCTCGGCGTTGGTGTCGTTCGGTTCGGAGGCAAGTTGGTACGTCGCAGAATCGGTGATCAGACGAATCATATGCCTTAAATCGTAGCCGCTCCGGATGAATTCAGCTGCCAACAAATCAAGCAGTTCCGGGTGCGTGGCAGGGTTGGTCGGGCGGAAATCGTCGATCGGATTCACGAGACCGCGGCCCATGAGGTGAAACCAAATTCGGTTGACCTGTGCGCGAGCGAAAAACGGGTTGTCCGGCGCGGTCATCCATTTGGCCATCTCTCGCAGCGGGTCCTCTTCCGTGCCGACCGGTTTGGCTGCGGAGAGAAAACGAGCAGGGGCTGCCTTGCCGGTTTTCGGATTGTTCACGCTGCCAGCGGATTTCATAAAAACAATCTGTTCGCCATTGAACTCATGTTTATCCAGGCCGTCGCGCTTGATGTTTTTGAGTAACTTGTAATCGATTTTCGCAAACGTACTCGCCCAGTCGTAGTAGTCCCCCTGCGTCCAGCGATCGAAGGGGTGGTTGTGACACTGGGCACACTGCAACCGTCGCCCGAGAAAAACCTGCGCCGTAGCCTCGGCGAGCTTCTGTGGTTTGCGGATCGCCCGAAAAAAATTTGCCGGAGGGTTGGTGTACGTGCTGCCGCGTGCGGAGATGATCGCTTGGGCGAACTCGTCCATCGGCGTGTTGTCGGCAATGCGATCCCGAATCCAATCGTAAAACAACTGCACCCCCTTGGGGTCCAGAGTGCGGACTTCGACATGCAGCAGGTCGGCCCATTTGATTGCCCAAAACTCCGCGAACTCTTTACGCTCTAAAAGACGCGCCACCAGCTTGCTCCGCTTTGCCGGGTCGGTGTCCGTGACGAACGCACGGGCCTCGGCTTCCGTTGGCAGCAGTCCGGTCAAGTCGAGGTACGCGCGGCGGAGGAACACCGTNTCGTNCGCAACCGGCGAAGGATTGACNCGCAACTTTTGAAGTTTTCCAAAGATCATCGTGTCGATCATCCCGCGTGTGGTGGGTGGGCTCCATGCGAAGCCGGGTCGGTCCGGTACGAAGGCGAGGCGCACGGGTTTTTGCAGATTGAGAAACCGGACCAGNACCGTGGTTTCACCNGGNTTGACGAAGGTCGCTTTGCCAAGCGGTGTGACATTGAGTAACTNGTTTGATGGTTCGTAGACGGCGACTTGGGTCACATCGCGTTCGNNGCCATCGGCGAAGCGCGCTTTGGCTGAGATCTGAATTTGTTTCTCCGGTGCGTANAGNGTGNGCTTGGTTGGAGAGACTTCCAGCGCGACTAATTTNGGCGCTTGGCCGACATCATTCTTCGCCCCTTCAGCAATCCAGCGGCGGAGGATGCTATACTCCCATGAGTCGATTTCGAACCGTCGCCGCCCTTCGTGTGGAATCTGCGCGGTGGCTTTTTTGAGCAGCAAACTTTCGTCCGGNTCGATGCGGTTGATGCGCCGCCCCAGTTCNTGTCGGGTTATAATGTGCCAATCTTCCGCAGGCGATTCGCCGCGTAGGCTGATTTTGAATCCTCCCTTGCCGTTGGCATTGCCGTGGCAGGTGCCCATGTTGCAGCCGGCTTTGGCCAAGACAGCCATCACCTCGTTTTGATATGAAACNGGNGTCGTTACCTCGTCAGCGGAGGCTGCGCTTGGCCCGAAAAAGCAGACCAAACCAAGCAGGTATATCGTCTTGTTTAAAAAACTGANTCAANNCANCAAAAAACGCCGCAAATGGGCGTTTTTTTCAAGTTAATTCGGCAGAGGTAATGGTGGCAGTGTGCCGGTTACTCGTTGAGCAGGTAGGCGATAAGATCGAGGATTTGCTGTTTTTGCAGCGTGTTGACCGTGCCGGGNGGCATGTTGGAGACGTTNAGCTTTTTGCGGCTGACGATCAGCGCCTTGGCCAAGCGCAACGGAGCGCCGGTAGCCGAGACACTTCGTAGTACGACTACCGCGCTGTTTTCCTCCTGCACTTGGCCAACGTGCGCTTCTCCGTCGCTCATGGTGAACTGNTGCAATGCGTACTCGTCGGGAATGGTGCGCGAAGGCTCGAGGATCGCCTCAAGAACGTCGGTCGGTTTCATGCGCTTGGCCAACCCGCTTAAGTCNGGGCCAACGCTTCCGCCTTTTTCGTTGAATCGATGGCACTGCGCACAGCCAGCCGCGACGAACGCATTCCTGCCGCTCTCCAAATTCTCCGCCGCTTGGCCAAGCGCAAGTTCAGGCTCGAAGTCGGCTGGCTTCCAGTTTTTCACAAAAACTACGCTTGGCTTCATGTCGCTGATCCATTCGCGAAACAGGGCCACCGCAGCTTCGTCGATTGCACCACTGACCAGCGGCGGCATTTGCCCCCGACCTCGACGACTGAGGCGACTAACAAGCACCGATTCATCCGGAGCGCCCGGCGAAACCAGCATGGCATTTCCGATCCCAAAGGTGTCGTGTTGCGGTCGGGCTCGAATGAGGTTCATTTGTTTTTCCGATGTACCGATCGCGAGTTTCATCTTGGAGTTGCCGCCCCCGGCGTGGATGTGGCAGCCGGAACAATTCACGTGCAGATAAGATCGTGCCCGAAGATCCAAGTCGGCTTGGTTGTCGTAGGGATCAACCAGCGAGCGGGGGAGTTTTTCCGGTTCGATGTTTTTTTGATTAAATAAACCGATGTGCGAGAAGGTGCGGAGTTGATTGTCCGTCGTACCGGAAAAGTCGTGGGTACGGTTGGTGTTACGCCCAGTCAGCCCCAGCACAAAACCGGCGGCCCGGCTGTGGCAGGTCATGCAATCGGCCCGACTCGGAAAAACCCAGTCGTGCCGCCGGAAACCGCCCGGAGATTTTTTGTCGGCGATGCGGAGCGTGACCTTGTCTCCGCCCTTGGCAACAAGGTCGGCGTTGGTTTGTGCGTCGTTCCATCGATAAGAGTAGCCGCCCCATTCGTTTTGTTGCCGGAGCATGATGCGGGTCTCGATGCGAAACGGGTCCGCTAACCCGAACGAATTTTCGCGCTGCACGGTGAGCGTTTGGACAAGTGCCGTGCCATTGGGGAACGACCACGCCCCGTCTTGGTTAAAGCCCACTTTTTGCTCCCCCGGCACAGCCATCCAGCGTTCGGTCGTGGCGCTGTCGTTCCAGCCGGAAGCTATAACGGAGTAGCCGAGCACGCCCGGCTTCATTGCGTGCGTTTTGACGTCGGTGAACAGGCCGGTTTCACTGAGACGTTGCGGAAACGGTGCGGCATTGCGGGTTCGCGGCTGAGTTTCCAATCGATAAAATCCGCCAGCATGATCCACGACCAGCAGTTCGCCGGAGTGAGTCGTCGCGAAGCCGGTAATCGCCAGTGCCGTGTCGGCCAACTCGCGCAAGNCNAACCGCTGTTCGCCGTCGTGCTTGATNCCCCAAATCTTTCCGGTTCCGTAGTCGCCGTAGATATAGTGGCCACGCAGATCCNTCCACTTCAGCCCGTAATAAACGATGCCGCCTGTGATCGACCGAGCCTCGGAGTGCGGATGTTCAGCAGTCGGCAGCGTCAGCGGATGGGGTCCCATCCTGCGGTTTTGATAAAACGGATGACTGCCCTCGTAAACGCTCCAGCCGTAGTTTTCTCCGGCTCGCACGAGGTGGACGGTTTCCCAAAGATCCTGCCCGTTGTTGCCGACCCAAACGTTACCGGTCAACGCATCCACTGCGAGACGCCAAGGGTTGCGAAGGCCGTATGCGAATAGCTCGCCGCGCGCGCCGGGGAGGTCGACAAACGGATTGTCCTCGGGGATGCGGTACGGTTCCGATTCGCTCGTTCTGCGGATGTCAATACGTAACACACCGCCAAGCAGGTCATCGAGAGTTTGGCCGGAGAACCAGTTGTCCGAATCGCTTGTGCCATCTCCGGTCGAGATGTAAAGCATACCATCCAGCCCGAAGGCGATGCCGCCCCCGTCGTGCCCTCCGGAACGCCATTCGATGATCGTGTGTTCAGAGGCCAAGTCGATCTCGGTTGCACCCCGGGGCAGCGTCACTCGAGAGATGCGATTTGCTTTTTTTCCGTCGAACGCTTCCAGATTCAGGTTGCTGAATAGATAGAAGTGGCCGTTCTCGGCGTAGTCGGGGTCAAAGCAAAACGAGTAAACGATTCGGCTTGGTAGCTCGAGCAACACCTCGCGGCCTTCAACATCAGGCCGGTCTTCGAACGCGACTAATTGTGTGGGCTCGCCTTGGCCGTGGTGGAGCAGGGCGAAGAGTCGGGTGGATTGAGGCTCAGCGGCGAGGAACATCGGAGCACGCCAAACTTGGTTGGTGTACACCGGCACGGCCCGAAATGGTGGTGGCGGTTCCGGAGTTCCGACGAGTCGGGTGTTTTCCCAAATCTCGCGCTTGGCCAAGCCGAACGGGGGTTCCACTTCTGCTTGCGCAAGCGAATTTGCACTTGGCCAAGCCGCTAAAAAAGTGGCGAGCACGGCTGGCTTGATGAGCATTTGCAGCGAACGGAACACGGCCCAAGGAAAGTAATTGTCCGGACGGAACACGGCAAGCCAAGCGCTTGGCCAAGCTGAATGAATTGGCAGCGGCTCCGCTGTCGGTGATGATCGGCGCATGGACTTGAATGGAAAAGTGGCGCTAATCACCGGAGCCAGCCGGGGCGTCGGGGCCGCAGCGGCTTTGCAGTTGGCCAAGCGCGGTTGTCACGTGGCGATTAATTGCAGTCGCACGACCGACCGAGCCAACGAGGTGGCAGCGCAATGCCAAGCGCTCGGGGTCCGTACGGCCGTGGTGCAGGGCGATGTGTCTTCTGATGACGATTGTCGTCGTATCGTTGCCGAAACCGTCGAGGCTCTTGGCCAACTGGATATTTTGATTAACAACGCCGGAACGACTCGATTCATCGATTTTCAGGATTTGGACGATGTGAAGGACGAGGATTGGGAGCGAATTTTGAGCGTGAATCTGAAAGGCTCGTTCCAGTGTGCTCGCGCTGCACGATCCGCGTTGGAAGCAAGCGGAACCGGAGTTATTGTCAACACCGCAAGCGTCGCCGGCATGACCGGCGTGGGCAGTTCCATCCCGTATTGTGCCTCCAAAGCGGCGGTGATCAACCTCACGTTGTCACTTGCTCGGACGCTTGGCCCGAAGATTCGCGTGAACGCTGTGGCCCCGGGGTTCATCGAAGGCGAATGGCTGCAAGACGGTTTGGGTGAAAACTACGAAACCGTTCGCGCCAAAAAAGCGGGGGAGGGCTTGTTGGATTCGGTGAGCACACCGGAGGACATTGCCGACGGTATTTTGTCGATGATCACCTGCCAAAAGGTCACCGGCCACGTGCTGACCGTGGACACCGGCAACACCATCGGCCCCCGAATCGGCAGCGGGCTTTAGGAAACCCGATAAAAAACGCGCAACTGAGTTGCGCGTTTCGAAAGTGTTTTGGGATCGTTTGATTTAGCGATCTTCGACCGGAGCATACTTCAGATCGTCCGGGCCATCGTAGAGGCTCTTCGGGCGGATGAGTCGGTTGTCGGCCAACTGCTCCAGTACGTGAGCCGTCCAGCCCGAGGTGCGGGCGATGGCAAAAATCGGCGTGAAGAGGTCGGTCGGAATCCCCAGCGAGTAGTAAACGGTGGCGGAGTAGAAATCGACATTCGGGTGGAGATTTTTTTCGGACACCATGAGGTCGCGGATTCGTTCACTCATGTCCAGCCATTTGGTTTCGCCCAGTTCACCACTGAGTTTCTCGGCCATGGCTTTGAGGTGCGGCGCACGGGGGTCGAGCACCTTGTAGACGCGGTGGCCAATGCCCATGATTTTCTTTTTGTTTTTCAGGCAGTCCTCGACGAATGCATCGACTTTATCGACGCTTCCAATTTCCTGCAGCATCTTGATCACCCCTTCGTTNGCTCCACCGTGTAGCGGACCTTTGAGCGTGCCGATGGCCGAGGTGATGGCTGAATACATGCCGCTCAACGTGGCGATGGTGACGCGGGCGGAAAACGTCGAGGCGTTCATGCCGTGATCGGCGTGCAGAATGTAGCACATGTCGATCGTCTTTTCCTTAGCTTCACTCGGTTTTTCGCCGTCGATGAGGTAAAGNAAGTTGGCGGCTTCACCGAGGGTCGGGTCGGATTCAGGCAACGGTTTGCCCTGACGGGCCAGATGAAAATAAGCGGTGATCACCGGCACCTGCGCGATGAGTTTGATGGCACGGGTAGCCTGATCTCCGATGGAGTCCTGCGCCTCCGGTGGTTCGTAACAGGCAAGTGCCGAGACGACGGTGCGAATCGCCCGCATCGGGGAGGCGTCCTTCGGCAGTTGTTTAATCAGCTCAACCACGCCTTCCGGGAGTTTACGGGCGGCGGCCAATTCGGCTTTCAGTGAAGCCAATTCTTCGGCGTTGGGCAGCTTCCCACGGTGCAGTAGGTGCACGACTTCCTCGTAGGTCGCCTTGCCAGCCAGTTCGTTGATGTTATAGCCGCAATAGATTAGTTCCCCGGCCATGCCTCGAACGTCACTCAANTTCGTGGTCGCCGCGACTACGCCCTCTAAACCCTTGCTGGGTGCCGGTTTGTCCGTATCACTCATCCTAAATAAAAATTGGATATCCCTCTTAGGGTGAGGAAACCGTAATATAATCCGTTTTTTTGCGCAACGGTTTTCGGAGTCATCTGGGAAGAATCAAGCTTGGCCAAGAGCTTAATTTCCACGATATACACATCGTGCTGTGCAGGTTTCTGAGACCTCAACTGCAGCCAAAAGGGGCAGTTTTAGCTTTAAACGCTCCCAAATCCACCGGGCCAAATTCTCGCTGATGGGATTCTCCAGCCCCTCGATTTCGTTGAGATAATGGCGGTCCATTTTTTCCAAAGGAGTTTGAACGTAGCTGAAATATCGGCGTAATCGATCACCCAGCCCAGTTTTGGATCGCATTCGCCCCCAATCACAATCTCCGCTTTGAAGCTGTGGCCGTGGAGACGACGACACTTGTGGTCCTCCGGCAAATGCGGCAGGTAGTGGGCGGCTTCGAATTGAAACGTCTTGCGCAGTTTCGTGGTTAAATTATTTCGAGATCGGTCCAGCGGACCAGGTCGCCTAGCGTCGGTCGCCCATCGTGCCGCAAGGCTAAGGGCGGTCGCTGCATTTTTCCCAATGGGCAAACCCGGGGCACTCCCCATTCGCCGAGTTTCAACGCAAACTCACGGAGCTTGGCCTCGCTTGCGGCGATCCCGACCGTTGAGATGTTCTCCCGGTAAGGCTCGAGCACGTGCAGCATTTCGTCGAGGTGCTCGATCGGTTTCACAAAAATGAATCGGTTGAGCGGCGAAGTTTGAAACTGCTTTTCGTCCTCCTGCACAACAGTCCACTCAGTGGAGTTTTCACTTTCCCAGATGATGGCACCTACGTTGTTGGCGGATCGTATTTTGTAAAACCGCCGCATGTTGGCGATCGTCGCTGCTTCTTTTGTGGAGATTTCACCCCGGGGCAGCGTCTCGCTGCGAGCGGTCAACTCCTCCGCCAACATCTCCGCGAAGCGATCCGGATTCAGGTTCCCGAACTCCTCAACATAGATGACGTGAGGCGACAGGCAGCCTTGTTGATTCCACGCGACCACATCGTCTGCCGCTCGAGAAATGATCGTTTGCGTTCCCATCACCTCGTTGGCGAGTTGCTCGATATATCCCAAGCTGACGCGGTGGCCGTAACCGACGAATTGCTTACCCAAGGGTAGTCGTTTGCGAATCGTCTGGACTGTCTTGTCGCTTCCTGTGGCGACAACACAATCGGCTTCCTTAAACAGCTCCCCTTCGAGCATCTCGTTACCGCCGTCCCATTCCGCGATTTCGAGCACTGAGGCCAAGCCCGGATCGACGTAGTGCAGCGAGTGGCCAAATAATCTCGGTAGCAGCGATTTGCCGGAGGCGCACTTCACAAACTGCGCTGAGCGCAGCAATAGGCCGAAGGCGATCGATTGGAAAATCGGCGCCGGTAAATTACCCGGGGCGATGTGTGCGATTAGCTGCGGACCATGCACCATCGCCAACGAGTGACTCGAGAGACTACCGAACGACTGCAGTCGGGTCGGGTCGCCAAACTCCTGATTCAGCAGCCCAAAAAAGTTTTCCTGCGTCCATTCCGAAAAACAGGCATCCAGCCCGGTAGCGAGCACTTCGTGGGGAAACCCGGTTTCTGCTGGGTCAGCGGCCAAGGCCAGTTTGCGCAACTCGTAATCCGGCGACAACCAGAGCGAGGCCGCCTCAGTCAGTTTTGAAATGATGGATTCATTACCGATCTGTGCGAGGTACTCCCCCCGATTGGTGCGCAGTGTTTGGCACGCCTCAGCGATCAGCGTGTCGCTCAGGTCGGCACCTTGTTTATCTGCCAAAAAATAATCCAGAGATTGTTTAAACATGATTCAAATTCATCAGCGAACACCCGCATGATTCAGCAAGTTCTGTACGTCCCAGCAGTTCGAAACCGTCCTCGTGCCACTTGGCCAAGTCTGCCGTCATACGCCTGCGAACTCAATTCGCACATGCCATATTCTCAAAGGATCCGCTCCGGGACGATGCCAAGCCGAGAAGAGATCGCCCGGTGCAAATCCGGCTTGGCCACCTCCCGCGAGCGCCCCTTGTAGCCGCCGGTTTCCATCGCCGCCGAGCCGGCCGGCAGCCGGAACTACACCCTCTCCGCGTCCAGAAAATCAAGCAGATGAACGTACGAAAACGCCGTTCTGAGAATCGAGACTGGCTCGTTTTGAGTGGCGCAATCGTGCAAAAAATCAGTCGCTGCCTGCCCGTCGATCCGCCATTGATCATCGGCAACGAAACGATGTTCGATCTTGCCCAAGTGCTTGGTCACGGTGGTCATCATTGGCCCAGAGACGACTTCGGCGCATCGCTTGGTTTTGGAAAAAGGAACAACAATCGCCCCTATTCCCGTCCTCCATGTGCTGTTCAAACCAAGCCCAGAGCGACGTCTCGTAAACAGCCAACGTTGAGCGGTTGTGGTGATAAAGGCTCCGTCCGCTTTGCTTCGTCCCGCTGGAGCGGAACACGGTATGTCGTTCCAAATTGGGAAGGGCCGTTAGTTCGAGGGATTTAAACGCTCGGGTCGTCACAGCCGGAATCTCCTCCCAACG
>NZFR01000112.1 GCA_002689335.1 Verrucomicrobiales bacterium | reverse complement strand
GTCCTGCCGTGCCGTCCGGATCGGCAAAGGCGCTGACCAGCATCAAGAGGGTCGACTTCGGTAGATGAAAATTCGTGAGTAACGCGTCGACGATGCGGAACGAGTGCGGCGGATAAATGAAAATGTCGGTACGGTGTTGCTGTGGCTCAACGCTCCCGTTTTCATCGGCGGCTGACTCGAGGACGCGCATGCTAGTTGTGCCGACGGCGATAACGCGTCGTCCGGCCTTTTTGGCTTGGTGGATGGCCTCTGTAGTTTCGGCTGAAATCTCAAACCACTCCTCGTGCATCGGGTGATCCTCGATGGCGTCACACTCCACCGGTTGAAACGTCCCAGGGCCAACGTGCAAGGTAACCTCGGCCAAGCCAACTCCTCGGGTTTTCAAATTGTCGAGAAAAGGGTCGGTGAAATGAAGTCCGGCCGTGGGCGCGGCGACGGAACCTTCTTCTTTTGCGTAGACGGTTTGGTACCGGTCACAGTCGACTTGGGTGTCGACCGGGGCGCGTTCGATGTAGGGGGGAAGCGGTGTCTCCCCAATTTCCCCCAAAATTTCAAACACTCCTGGCGACTCCGGCAATTGAAGGAGGTATTTACCGGTCTCGCTTTTGTCGATGGCCGTCACCCAATGCTCGGTCGGTCTGCCCTCGAGGTCGTGCAGTTGTATCCGTGTGCCTTTGTGAATTCGTTTGCCGGGCCGAAGCATGCTCCACCATTGCCCAGGTGCGAGTTGCTCGATTAGCAGAATCTCAACGCGTGCGCCGTCGCCGTCTTTTTGTCCGCGAAGCCGGGCCGGGATGACGCGGGAATTGTTCACGACCAGTAAGTCTCCAGCCTCGAGGTATTCGGCCAGATCGGTGAACTGCCGATGGGCCAAGCGCTTGGCCAAGCGGTACACGACCAGCAATCGAGAGGCATCCCGGCGCTCTGTGGGATGCTGCGCGATCAACTCGGGAGGCAGGTCGTAGTCGAAATCAGCCGTTTTCACGGGCGCTCTTTACCGTTTTTTAAGCAAAAGAGCGATTCATTGCTGATNNNGGGAGTTGGGCCAAGCGCTTGGNCAAGTTTTTGTCCGGANGTCTCAATTTACTATANCGTTAANGGTTTTCCGAACAAGGTGCTNATTCCGGGGNAGGGNAGGTTGAAATGCAGAAAAGTNAAAAAAATGCAAAAAACCGGTTGACCTTTTGGGGAGNAAACGGTAGAGAACGGGAAAATTTGGGACGCAANGGGCGACTCTGTCACCTATTGCANCTGTTATGTCAGCAANCCAGGACCAGCCGAGCNCCGTTTTTACCGGTCGTTTTCAACACGGAATCGACGGGTCTCGGCGTGTCATGGTGCCCTCCAAGTGGCGGCNGAAATCCGGCAAAACAGAGTTGACGATCCTCCCGTGGCCCATCGGTCAACAGCAGTATCTATTAGTTCTACCTCCGGCCCGCTGGAATGTGCTTTTGGAGCGGTTGAACGAGATGTCGCTCTCGGACGAGGAGGCCGCCGTGGTGGAGCGGGTGATCGGTGGCAGTTCGGCGCACGTTAAACTCGACAAAGTGGGACGCCTTTGTTTGCCGGAGGAACTGGCGAAGGTGGCGGGGATTAAGCAGGAGGCGGTGTTGGTTGGCCGTCTGAACAAGTTCGAGATCTGGTCACCGGATCGATTCGAGGAAACAAACCAAGGCAGTGAAGCTGTGGCCGCGGCGGCCATCAAAAATTTAAACCTATGAACCTGATGCAGTATTTATCGGTGGGCGGAGCGCTCGAGTCTCCAAGGGAAAAGCAGTTTTCCCGAAGGATTGGCAGCAAGAAAAGCGAGTCCGCCGAGGCAGCGTCCCGTGCGTCGAATCGATCGGAGTCGGTGGTGTTGGTGGAGCCGTCTCGGATCGATGCTGATCAGAGCGAATTCGGTTTTATCGAGCCCTTGGAGATCGACCGAGAGTCGCAGTCTCCCGGTAACCATCTTGAGTTGAAGCAGGATGAGGCGAAACCGCAAACTAGTGAGCAGGTGGAAGTGCATAGTCGAATCACGCCGACCCGGGTGCGGGTGGTCCGAAACGATCTTGTGGGGTCGGACATTGCGTTGCGCGAGAGCGACGGGGTGGATGCATTCCGTCCAAGCCTTATTGCGGAGGAGCCGCAGCGCACCTCGTTTTTTAGTCGGCTGAAAAATCGTTTCGGTGTGCTGGATCGCATGAGTCGCTGGGTCGGACTGCAGACGGGCAGTGCCGACAGTGTGCGTCCGGTTGCTGCGGTGAAGGAGACGCCGGAAACGGTGGAAGGGATGAGTACCGAGGAACTTAAGGAGGCGATTGAGTTGGCTAAGAATTACAAGACGGATGTGTACGTCAACGGCCGGGTGGCTTGGAGTTACTCGGAGTACTCCGAAAAAGTGAATGCGTGAGATCGGACGCCGTTGCCCATGAACAGTGATCGACTTTTCCCACGAACCCGTCCTGCTGGAGGAAGTGCTAACAGCGCTTCGGCCGGTGAGCGGTGGGCTGTATGTGGATGGGACGATCGGGGGTGGCGGGCATTCGGAGGCGATTCTCGAGGCATGTTCGCCAGAAGGGCGCTTGGTGGGGTTCGATCGCGACGACTGTGCGTTGGAGGCTGCGGCCAAGCGCTTGGCTCGGTTTGGCACTCGGNTGGAGTTGCATCGCGAGGCGTTTGGCGACTTGGCCAAGCGCTTGGCCAAGCGNCTGTGCGCCGGNGTGCTGTTGGATTTGGGNGTGAGTTCGCCGCAGNTGGACGAGGCGGAGNGGGGGTTCAGTTTTCAGGCGGACGGTCCGCTGGACATGAGGATGGATCGACGTCAAACGGTGACGGCGGAGCAACTGGTCAACGAACTCGANCCGGAGGCGTTGGCGGATATTTTTTGGAAGCTGGGNGGCGAGCGCAGGTCGCGTCGCATTGCCNGGGCGATCGTTGAACAACGAGAGATGCAGCGATTGGAAACAACATCGCAGTTAGCGGAAGTGGTCGAGCGAACCTGCCCAAGGCGGGGCGCGAAGACGCATCCGGCGACGGGTGTGTTTCAGNCGTTGCGGATGGCGGTGAACGATGAACTGGGTCAGGTGGAGGCCGGGCTCGAGGCCGGTTGGTCGGTGCTCAANCAGGGCGGTCGCATGGCGGTGATCACGTTTCACTCCGGGGAAGATCGAATGGTGAAGCAGTTCAGCCGTCGCTTGGCCAAGCCGTACACGGTTCGGGGTGAGGTGGATTTGCCGGAGCTACGCGAGCCGCGTGAGCCGTTGGCCAAGGAGCTTAGCCGTAAGGCNATCAAACCAAGCGAGGCGGAGNTTAGNCGTAACCCGCGNAGCCGCAGTGCACAGTTGCGGGTGTTGGAGAAACTTTAGGACATGGCAGCAAGAAATCGCAGGCGACAGGATGTTTCATTGAGCGTGGGCTCATGGGTCAAGGCGGTAANGCTGTGTCTGTTACTCGGNGGCACGGCGATGGGGTANGTCTGGCAGAAGTCGCAAATTCACCAACTCGGTACGGCGGTGCAAAAGAAGGAGGTNCGCCTCGATTTGNTGAAGGGGGAAAACGAGCGCTGGCGCCAGATGCGNGCGGAGATGCGTTCGACTCAGAAACTTTATGAACGGGTCCGCAAGCTNGGACTCGGTTTGACNATGCCGACACCGGAGCAGGTGTTGCGACTTTCGGATTTGCCTCCAGAAGCCAAGGAGCTGGAGCCAANNANGCCAGGGGAATACCGCACAGTAAAACACACGCCGCGCCGAGGGCGGCCGTAACAGTCATGAACCTGTTACCAGACTAACGTGGCACATATATTAACCAACGCTCACCGGGGCAGGGTGATCCTTTTGGTCTCACTGATTGCGGCCGGTTATGTGGGACTCGGGGTGAGGTTGGTNGATATTCAAGTGTTCCAGCACGACAAGCATGCGGCGCATGCGCTGGACAATACCCGTCGGAAGGTGATTCACGCCTCTCGGCGAGGGAATATTTTGGACTCGCGCGGAACGGTGCTGGCGACGAGTCGCATCGCGAAAACTGTTTGCGCGGATCCGTCGCTCATCGGCACAAATCAGCTGCTGGTGGCGAAGGCGGTCGGGCCGGTTTTAGGGTTGGGTATTCCGAGTTTGGCGAAGCGGATGCAACGCCGTTTTTACACGGACGCAGCGGGCCGGCAGCGTGAGGACAAACACGTCATACTCAAGCGCAAGGTTTTGTTGGAGGATTGGCAACAGGTCACCAATGCGCTTGCCAACCTGGATTTCGGTGTAAACGTGAAGACGTTGCCTCGCAAGGAACGACTGGCATTTTACAACGTCAAACACCGTTCCATTTTCAGCGAACGCGTGGATTCTCAACTGCGGGTTTACCCGAGCGGCAACCTCGGCGCGCACGTGCTGGGCTATGTCGGGGTGCGGGATCCCGGCAGCGCGAAAATTCCGATGGAAGGCCTCGAGGGTAAACACGGTGTCGAGATGATGCTGGACTCCGTGCTCGAAGGTGTGCGTGGTTGGCGCGAAACAGAGACCGACCGCGGGCGGCGCGAGGTGGTTGCCTATCGTGGGTACGACATCCAGTCGCGCGATGGCATGAACGTTGTCCTCACGATNGANGCNAACATCCAATACATCGCTGAGCGGGCGCTTGANAAACTTTGTGCCAAACACACGCCGGCGAGTGCCTGTGTGGTGGTGGTGAATCCAAACTCAGGCGCGATTTTGGCTTTGGCTAATCGGCCGACATTTAACCCCAACAAGCCGGGAGATTCCACGGCGGACAACCGGCGAAATCGCGTGGTGACGGACATGTACGAACCGGGGTCGACATTCAAAATCGTGGCCGTGTCCGGTGCGTTGAATGAGGGTGTGGTCCGACTGAGCGACCGGTTCAACTGCGAACATGGGCGCTACTATTTTGCCGGCAAAGTGCTGCGGGATCATCACGGTTACGATCAGTTGACGGTGGAGGAGATCATCACAAAGTCTTCCAACATCGGCACGGCCAAGGTCGCGATGCGAATGGGGGGCGAGCGATTGCATCGCTACATTTCACAGCTTGGGTTCGGCTCAAAAACCGGCGTGTCGTTGCCGGGCGAAATCAGGGGGTTGCTGCATCCATACAAAAAGTGGAACAAGCTTTCGATTTCACGAATCCCGATGGGTCACGAGATTGCGGCTACTCCAATTCAGTTAGTGATGGCGATGAGTGCGGTGGCGAACGGCGGCCGGCTCATGCGGCCGAAGTTGATCGATAAACTCACCGATCGCGACGGCAACACCGTGGTTCAGTACAACTCAGCCGAGGTGCGGAAGGTCATAAATGATCAGGCGGCACAGCAGATGGTTGAGGCGTTGATCACAGTGGTGTCGCCCAACGGAACCGCGCGGCAGGCGTGGCTGGAGAATTATCAGGTTGCCGGGAAAACCGGTACCGCGCAGAAGCCGTCGAAAACACGGCGCGGCTACGATCCCGGAAAGTATTTTGCTTCGTTCATCGGTTTTCTTCCGGCACGAAAACCGGAATTGTGCATCGGCGTGTTCGTCGATGAGCCGCACAACGGCTACTACGGCGGTGTGGTTGCGGGGCCGGCGTTCAGGGAGATCGCCGAAAAATCGGCAAACTATCTGGGCATCGAAACGTCGGTGTCGGTGAAATCGTTGGCAGAGCCGGAAGCGGAAATTGTGCAGAGATGATGGAACCCCGGACGCTCGAATTTATTGCTGAGAGCTGCCAAGGCCAGCTTCTCACAGGGGAACGCTCGGCGTGTGTGAGCCGTGTCTGCACAGACTCGCGCTTGGCAAAGCCGGGAGATTTGTTCGTTGCGATCGAGGGTGATCGCTTCGACGGGCACGATTACACCGGCCAAGCGCTTGGCCAAGGGGCCGTGGCGGCATTGGTGAACCGCACCCGGCTTGGTCAAGCGGATGAACGCCCGGTGATTCAGGTCGATGAAACTCGCCAAGCGCTTGGCCAATTGGCAGCGCGGTATCGTCAGGATTTTGATTTACCGGTCATCGCGATCGGCGGATCGAATGGAAAGACCACCACGAAGGAAATCTTGGCCGAGCTGCTCGGCCAACGGTTCGACACGCTGTTTAGTGAGGCCAGTTTTAACAATGACATTGGGGTCCCGTTGACGTTGCTTCGATTGCAGGATTCGCACCGTGCGGCGGTGGTCGAGGTGGGCTCCAACCATCCGGGAGAGATGGAGTCATTACTCACGATCGTCCGGCCGACGATNGGCGTACTGACGAGTATCGGCCGGGAGCACTTGGAATTTTTTGGAGATTTGNACGGGGTGATCCGCGAGGAGGGCGCCTTGGCTGAGGTGTTGCCGGAGGAGGGGTGTCTATTCGTCAACGGAGACATCGAGGGGTTNNACGCAATTCNGGAGCGGTGTCGTTGCCGCGTGGTCACGGTTGGGGAATCCGCGAGCTGTGACTGGCGGTTGACCCGAATCGAGCCAAGCGCGGAGGGAACCCNATTTGAAATCATTTCGCCGAAGGGAGATCGGAACGGAGTNCATCGNGTCAACCTGTTAGGCCGACATAACGCCCAAAACGCTGCACTCGCCATGGCGGTTGCAGTGGAGCTGGGATTGAGCCAGGAGGAACTGTATCAGGGCCTGCAGGACTGTCGACCGGCGTCGATGCGTATGCAGACACAGACACTCGGCGGTGTCAGTGTGATTAACGACGCTTACAACTCCAACCCCGACTCCCTTCAGGCGGCTTTGGAAACGCTTAGGGCGTTTCCGGTTANGGGCAAGCTCATTGCTGTTCTAGGTGATATGGCCGAGCTTGGTGTATCGAGCGAACCCGCACATGTTGAGGCNGGCCAGCAAGTCGCCAAGCTCGGTCTGAACGGCTTAATCGCGGTGGGCGAGTGGGCGGACATAATGGTTCGCGCAGCTCAGTTGGACGGCTTGTCCAATGTCGCAGCGTTCGAGGATGCAACTCATGCGGGCAGGGCGTTGGCGATGAAACTTAATCCCGGTGACGTGGTGCTGATCAAAGGAAGCCGTTCGGCGAAACTNGAACGCGTCATGGAGGCGTTGGAGGAGGCATTGCAGCCCTAGCGAACAAACATGTTTTACTACCTGAGTCAGTTGCCGCAGTGGTTGGTCGATAACGACCACGGTGCATGGGCAGACTGGTTCTCGTTTCTTCGCGTCTTTCAATACATCACATTCCGCACGGCCGGTGCGGCAGTGACGGCGCTGTTGTTGAGTTGGTGGTTGGGTCCGAAAATCATCACCAAACTCAAGCAGCTAAAATTTGGCCAACAGTACGAGGATAAAGCCGAGGCGGCCGGTGGGTTGCATGCGCGGGTGCTGAGTAAAAAGGGGACGCCGTCGATGGGGGGTGTAATGATCGTTCTGACGCTGGACATCACGGCGTTGCTTTGGGCGCGTTGGAATGAATTTCTCGCGCTCACACTGATGTCGGTCATCGTGTTGGCAGCGCTGGGTTTTTACGACGATTGGGTGAAGATCACCAAGCAGGACAAGGCTGGGATCCAATCGAAATTGAAGTTGGTGGTGCAGATCGGATTAGGGTTGTTCATCGGAGTGTATCTTTGGAATCACCAATCGATGAGTCACTTGGTTAAGGAGTTGATGGTTCCATTTTACAGCGAAGCCATCGTGTTTGCCGGGGTGGGAATCGTCGGGTTGTTGATCACGACGGCGGCGATTGTGGGCAGCTCCAATGCTGTGAATTTGACTGACGGGCTGGATGGGTTGGCGATCGGTTGCACCCTAATCGTAGCGTTCGTTTTTATCATACTCACGTACATCGCCGGCAATGTGAAAACCGCCGAGTACCTGCTGGTTCCCTATGTGGAGGGGGCGGGCGAGTTGACTGTGTTTTGTGCGGCGATGATCGGTTCGGGACTTGGTTTTCTTTGGTTCAACTGTCACCCGGCACAGGTTTTCATGGGGGATACTGGTTCGCTCGCGCTGGGCGGTTCGCTGGGGGTTATCGCGGTTCTGATCCATCAACCGTTCGCGTTGGTTATCGCCGGGGGAGTGTTCGTGATCGAGGCNATGTCCGTGATGATCCAAACCGGTTGGTTCAAGTACACGAGAAAAAAATACGGGGAAGGGCGAAGANTTTTTTTGATGGCGCCGCTGCACCATCATTTCGAGAAAAAAGGATGGCACGAGTCACAGGTGGTGGCTCGGTTTTACATCCTCGGAATTTTATTTGCGGTACTCGCTTTGAGTACGCTCAAGATGAGGTAGATTAAGGGCATGTTTAAATTAAGTGGCAAACGAGTTTTGTTGATCGGCTTTGGGGCGAGGGGGAGAGCGGCTTGTCGTTTACTCTGCGATAGTGGCGCGTCGGTGGTTGCGGTGGATCGAAAAGAAACACCAGCCCTGCAGGAGGAGTCCAAGCGCTTGGCCAAGCTGGGCGCGGAGGTTCATCTTGGCTTGACCAAGCCGGATACGAAGCTGTTGTCCAGCGTGGAGTTGGGTGTCATCAGTGTCGGAGGTATGCGTGAAACGGATTGGGTGCGTGCCTTGCGAAAACGGGACGTGCCGGTGATCGGTGAACTCGAACTGGGCTACCAACAACTTCGTTGCCTGAACATCGCAGTGACCGGCACTAACGGTAAGACCTCGACAGCAAAACTGATCGAGCAGGTGCTTGTTGGTGCCCAGCGGGAAACACGCTTGGCTGGCAAGGTGAACTGCCCGGCATGCGATGCCGTAGCAGACTCGAAGGAACTGGATTACCTGACCCTTGCCGTGAATTCGTTCCAGCTGGAGCTGACCCAGTTTTTTCAACCCACGGTCGCGGTGCTCACGAACATCGATCAGGATCATCAGGATCACTATCAGGGTATGGCGGAGTATGTGAAGGCCAAGGCACGCATGTTCGCGAACCAACAACCGTTCGACTGGGCGATCATTCAGAGCGAAGCCCTAGCGCAGATCCGATCACTTGGAATCGAGATCCCGTCGAAGGTGATCACGTTTAGTTCGAGCAACCGGCGAGCAGACATTTCGCTAAATCGCGGTTTGATCGTCAGCCGCGTTCCCGGTTGGGAGGGGCCGCTGCTGGATTTCAACGAGTGCCGATTGCAAGGCGCACATAACGCAGAGATCATCATGGCAGCCTTGGCCGTGGGGCGTGTTTTGAAAATTCCGTTGGAACAATCTGCTGAGGTTCTCAAAAAACAACCCCCTCTGGCTCACCGGTGTGAAACTGTGGCGGAGGTAAATGGGATTCGATTTATCAATGACTCGAGGTCGACCAACCTTGCCGCGATGGAGAAAACACTCGCATCAATGCCTCCGGCACCAGGCGGAATCCCCAATATTTGGCTTCTAGCTGGAGGCAGAGACAAAGGTGGGGCGTTTCACGATGTGGGACCTCTGCTGTCCCAGAAGGTGAAAGCGGTCTGTTTAATGGGGGAAACACACGAAAAACTNCGTGCGGCCTGGAGTTTGTTCACCCCCTGTAGAATGGTCAAATCGCTCGAAGATTCTGTTCAACAAGCGTTCGAAATGGCCGAGGAAGGGGATATCATTTTGCTCTCGCCAGCGAGTGAGGATTCCGGTAGTGTCAACGGTTATCAACATCGTGGCGAGATGTTTCGGCAGTACGTTGAGCGCTTGGCCGGTTATACCGTGGAGGAAAATACAACCGGCAATGGCTCACCAGCCCCAAAAATATCAAACGTCATGTCGCGATGAGGAACCTTCTTCAACCACAACATATTGTGTTTCCCTCAAAATGCGCTTGGCCAAGCGTACTTTTTTCAAAAATACAACAAGGAGTGTTAGTTAATCATGTCTAAGCAAAATCCATTGCAACCCAAGAGCTCGTTACTCGAAAAAAATGCCAAGAGCCGTTCCGGACTACAGATGGTCATGATCATCGTGTCNGTGCACGTCGTTTTTCTTGGTGGACTACTGTTTTCCGGCTGTCAGCGGGAGGAATCCCAACCGACGGCGACCGGCGAGACGAATTCCATTCCGACACTACCGCCGATGGGCGAGGTGGCGAATCCGCCAACGCCGCCGGCGGAGACCAATACGGTGACGGTTGTGGAGGCCCCGCCGATCCCGGAGCCGACGAACAACGTGACCACTGCCGCGCCGCCGTTGCCCGCACCGCCAGATGTGAATACACNGGGCGTGGCTGCCCCGGGAAATNTCGAAGATGTTGTGCCNCTGGTGCCGGAGCCGGGAACNGGCCCCGAGGTGCCGGTGGCAACTGGCCAGTCTGAGTACGTCGTGGTGAAGGGAGANAATTATACGTCGATCGCGAGGAAGCACNAAGTGACTGTTGTGGCGTTGAAGGAAGCCAACCCGGCAGTGGATCCGAACCGCATCGCAATTGGCCAAGTATTGATCATCCCTGCACCTNCACCCAAGCCGACTGCGCCGGAGGTGCCTGAAGGAGCANCGCAGTACGAAGTGAAAGCGGGAGACAATCTCTACACCATCGCAAAAAATCATAAGACCACNGTAAAGGCGATTCGGGATGCTAACGACCTGAAGACATCCAACATTCGACCNGGGCAAAAATTGATCATTCCACAGCCGGNTNCAGCAGAATAGGNCGAAGCATCTTTNATGAAGTTTGCTTCGACCACCCTGGTGTTTGTCGTATCGGCGCTCTTNGCGCTGGGGTTGGTGATGCTTTACAGCGCCACGATGTTTCATCGTGGCGNTTCTTTTTGGGGGTCCCAACTTTTGTGGTGTTGCATTGGGTTGGTGGTTTGTGCCGTGACGGCCAAGGTGGACTACCAGTTTCTCAAAAAGGTTTCGCTGCCGATGATGATCNTGGCGTTGATCATGNTGGTGGCGGTGCTGATTCCGGGGATCGGTATCGAAGTCAACGGCGCACGGCGATGGGTGCAGTTGCCNGGCACGCGGTTCCAGCCTTCGGAGTTTGCCAAAATCGCTCTCATCATCGCGCTGGCACATTACTGCGAGCGCANGGGACGCAAGATGGATACCTTCAAATACGGGATGCTCCTCCCGGGGTTGGCCATGAGCTTGTTCCTTGGCCTTATTTTCCTTGAGCCAGATTGGGGCAGCACTGCGCTGCTGGCGGTTGTTTGCGGGTTAATGTTGTTTCTCGCCGGGACAAAAATCCGCTACATGGCGATGCCTGTGATTGGTTTGATGGCGGCCGGGGGATATCTGCTGTCGCAAAACACAGTTCGCCTGAACCGAATCATGAGTTGGCTGGATCCCGAAGGCACTAAGCAGGGGGTGGGTTATCAGGCGTGGCAGTCGTTGATCGCGCTTGGCTCGGGTGGNCCGACCGGATTGGGGCTGGGTAATGGCCGGCAAAAACTTGGCTTCGTTCCGGAGCACCAAACGGATTTTATTTTCTCGGTGATCGGTGAAGAACTTGGGCTGATTGCCACGATGGGGGTGGTTNTGGCGTTCGTATTGTTTGTGATTTGCGGTGCGTTTATCGCGCTGCGCTCCAGTGATTTTTTTGGGTTTCTCCTCGCCTCCGGTCTGACNTTGTTGATCGGTCTGCAGGCGTTCATCAACATCGGCGTGGTGACGAGCACGCTGCCAAACAAGGGGTTGCCACTACCGTTCATCAGTCGGGGCGGCACGAACCTCGTGGTGATGTTGTTTTGTGTGGGTGTGCTCTTGAGCATNGCCCGTTTTTCACGAGCGGAAGAGTCTGCCAAGTCAACGAGATTGAGTTACTACCGGAGGATTGTCTCCGTTCAGAGCCGGGNGAGATGACGAAGCCCTTGACCAAGCGCGTTGCGATCGCCTGCGGGGGAACCGGAGGGCATCTGTTTCCNGGGATCGCAGTGGGAGATGCGCTTGTGGCGCGTNGTTGTNANGTGACGCTTTTGGTCAGCCCAAANGAGGTTGATCAGACTGCGGTCAAGTCGGCTTACGGGATGGACATCGAGCCGCTGCCGGTTGTTGGCTTGACCGGAAATCTGCCCAAGTTTGGCTACAAGTTTTTGCGATCGCTTGGCCGCTGCCGAAAATTGTTTCACGAACAGCGCCCAGCGGTTGTTTTGGCGATGGGAGGGTTCACCAGCGCGCCNCCGGTGATTGCCGGGAAGATGATGGGCGCGAAAATCTTTTTGCACGAAGCCAACGCAGTACCCGGCCGCGCGGTGAAGCTCTTGTCACCGCTGGCGGATGAAGTGTTTGTACAGTTCCCCGATGCCATGCCAAGGGTGTCCGGTGCCGGAGTACGCGCCACTGGCATGCCGGTGCGTGCGACGATGGAGCCGGTGCCCAAGGCGGATGCACGGACGGTGCTTGGATTGGCTGATGACCAGCCGGTGTTGCTGGTGATGGGCGGGAGCCAAGGGGCAGAGTCCATCAATCAAGCGATTCTCGGTGCGTTGCCGCGCTTGGCCAAGTCGCTGCCGAAGCTGCAATTCATTCACCTCACCGGNAATCGCGATTTGGAGCCGATCCGTTNGGCTTATGATGCNCTTGGTTTGCGGGCTTTGGTGCGCCCNTTTTTGACTGAGATGGAGTATGCGCTTGGGGCGGCCGACTTGGCGNTGAGCCGATCCGGNGCTTCNTCGCTTGCCGAGTTTTCCGCGATGGAACTACCAGCCATCTTGGTGCCGTATCCATCGGCGGTGGATGACCATCAGNGGCTGAACGCGCAGACGTTTGTCGAACTGGGNGCGGCGCGTTGTTTTCATCAAAAACAAATCACATCAAAGTTGCTGCTGGCGCAATTGAGAGAGCTGTTCCGCAAACCGACCAAGTTAAAGGCGATGTCNGAGGCGATGAAACAGTGGAAGGCTGAGCAAGCGACAGAGGAGGTCGTGCAACGGATTTACGAAATCTGCCAGTGGGAAAACCCGGTGGAGGATGATGTTTTCATCCCCTCACNAAGATCACGGGAGGTAGNGGCATGAGCCAGAGCACAGCAGAACCAGCCACAGCCGAACAACGCGATATTAAGTCGCTTTTGGAAAATGCGACCTCCGGCGAAACCGAGGTTTTGCAGAATCGCAATCTTTTTGAAATCACGACGTTGCGTGCTGGCGGAAGTGCAGATTGGTTTGCGGAGCCGAAGACGATCGAGGGACTTGTGGCGTTAGTGAAAGCTTGTCACGAGTTTGAGCTCCCTGTGACGGTTTTGGGGCTTGGTTCCAACTTTTTGGCGCTCGACAGTGGTGTGCGCGGTTTGACGGTGCGGCTCTCAGAGTCTACGTTTGTGAGCATCGTAATCGAAGGAGAGCGCATCCGTTGTGGCGCTGGGGCGCGTATGAAAAAAGTCGCGACCGAGGCCAGGCGCAGTGGCTTGGCCGGCATGGAATTTCTAGAAGGCATCCCCGGTAGTATCGGTGGCGGACTACGAATGAATGCTGGTGCAATGGGCAGTGAGATGGTCGAGGTTTTAGAGCGCATGAGCTTCATGGATGTGGCCGGAGAGGTGTTCGAAATGGCGGCCAGTGACATAGAGTTTTCCTATCGAAGTTGTCCNTTGCTGAAAAACCAGATTGCGCTTGGCGCGGTGCTTCGCGGGAAGCCAGATTCTCAGGAGGCGATCGCAGAGCGGATGGCGGTTTATAGTCAAAAGCGTTGGGCCAGCCAGCCGAAAGCCCGAAGTGCCGGATGTGTTTTTAAAAATCCGGAGACCATTCCTGCCGGCAAATTGATCGACGAACTTGGCCTGAAGNGGACCAGAGAGGGTGGGGCGATGGTCTCGGAGGAACACGGCAATTTTTTTATTAACAACGGTGGAGCCACGGCGGCTGATTTTTTGAAACTAATCGAGCGTGTCCGGCAACGTGCCATGGACGAGCGAGGCATCGATCTCAAGCCGGAGGTGCAAATTATCGGAGGGAGGGTTGACCATGNTTAAGCCGCTGGATATTTGCGTGATGCTCGGCGGGCCGTCGCGAGAACGGGAGGTGTCGTTGAAATCCGGCGCTGCGGTGGCGAGTGCGTTGCGGGAGATCGGGCATCGCGTGGTTGAAGTGGATCCGNCCGATGGCCGTTTTGAACTGCCNCCNAATGTTGATGTGGTTTTTCTGGCGCTGCATGGCACCTACGGAGAGGACGGCACNGTGCAATCNCAATTGGACAAGCTTGGAATCCCGTACACCGGATGCGATGCNGAGGTAAGCCGGTTGGCTTTTGACAAGGTGCAGACCAAGCGTGCCTGTGCGGAGGTCGGCTTGGCTTTGGCCAAGGATCAGGTCGTCACGGATGCGAACGTGGCCCCTCCGCTTGGCTTGAGTTTCCCGTTGGTGCTCAAGCCTGTGACGCAGGGGTCGAGCGTGGGGCTTGTGTTTGTTGAAGCCACCTCCGCTTGGCCAAGCGGCTTGGCCAAGGCGATGGCCTGCGGTGGGGAGATTTTGGTGGAAGAACAAGTAGTTGGTCGCGAGGTTACCGNGGGTATCGTGGATGGCGAACCGCTGCCGATNGTGGAAATCATCCCNAAAGTGGGCGCGTANGATTATGCGAATAAATACACNGTTGGGGCGACTGAGTACGTTTGTCCAGCGGAGTTCGATGGGCAGACTACNGAGCGAATTCAGACTGCGGCTNNGCGAGTGCTGTCGGCTGTTGGGGGCGAGAGTTATGCTCGAGTGGACTTCATCGTGCGAGAATGCGGCGAGCCGGTGTTGCTGGAAGTCAATACGTTGCCCGGGATGACGGAAACCAGTTTGCTACCCAAGGCGGCGAAAGCGGCTGGGATGAATTTTACCGAACTTTGCCAACGCCTCGTGGACTTAGCATTGAGACCAATCGAGCAACTGGCACAAGCGGAACCGAACTGACATGGCACTAAAATCAAGGCGGCGAAACAAAAAAACGACACAGAAAAATGTATTGTCGGTAAAGGTGCAATCGCAACAGAAACGCCGCGAAAGACTGCGGTGGCTGCGATCGCTTTTGGCGTTGGTTGTGGCGATTGTGGCGCTGGTTTTGGGTAGTTGGTTGGGCGGTGGATTCGCACTGAATCGTCTCGTCTACGAAAACGAATCGTTCGCGGTGACAGAGATGGACTATCGTACGGATGGGATCATCAGTGAAAATCAGCTACAGGATTGGGGTGGGGTTACGGTCGGAGACAACCTCCTGTCACTTGATCTTTTGCGCATTAAACGAAATATTGAACTGACGCCTCGGGTGAAGATGGCTTCGGTAGAGCGAATCTTGCCTGACACGCTCCAAGTGCGTGTGAAGGAGCGAGTGCCGATGGCGCAAATCTGGGTCTGGCAACGCGGAGGTGAGGGTCCCGGTGGGTATGATTGTGTCCGCTTGCAGGTGGACGAATCTGGACACGTGATGCCGCCCATCGCCGGCCGCTCTGTTGTTGTGCCGGAGCATCAGGCAGAATGGTCGCTACCGGTGATCGCTGGGATCGAACTCAAAACGTTACGCTCACTTGCGCCCGGTCGTGAGGCTGGGTTGCCACAACTCAAAGCGGCGCTGCAACTTGTTCGCGAATATCGCCGGTCATCGCTTGCGGGGGAGATTGATTTGCGCGTGGTGGATCTCTCGCAACCACGCATCCTCCGGGTAACCACCGGGGATGGCGGTCAGGTCGATCTGGCGCCGAACCGTTTGTCCCAGCAGTTTTCACGCTGGGCGCGCATCCGGGCACACGGTGAAAAGTACGGTTTCGCCATCGAGACGATGGATCTTTCCGTGACCAACAACGTGCCGGTTCGTTGGATGCTCTCGCCGACGATTGCGGAGGGAGTGCGACAGGNCAGAAAGGTGGCTGGGAGATAAACCATGAGNGATTCACAAATCATCGTCGGGCTGGAGATTGGGACGTCCAAAGTGAGCGTCGCTGTGGGCGAGGTGAGCGACAANCAGATCGTCAACATCATCGGTTTGGGGCAGNCGAAATCCCGCGGTGTTCGCAAGGGAGAAATTGTGGACGCTTCGCTCGNGGAGGAGGATGTCCGCAACGCAATCGTCGAGGCCGAGCACATGGCAGACGTGGAGATTCGTTCCGTTTTTCTCGGCGTGACCGGCAGCCACATGCGGGGCTTCAACAACACGGGGGTGCATCCGGTTGTTTCGGTTGACCGCGAAATCACCGACGCCGATATCCAGGACGTTATCAAAAATGCCAAGGCGATCAATCTGCCGAGTGATCACTCTGTGGTGCATNTGATCCGGCAGCACTTTANGGTGGACGGACANGACGGCGTCTTGAACCCCGAAGGCATGCTTGGTGCCAANATCGAGGTGGACGTCCACGTGGTTAGCGGCAGGTATAACCGATTGCAAAACCCGATCCGTCTNGTCAGTGGNTTACATCTCGAAGTGGACAATATTGCGTTCAACGGTNTGGCATCGTCACTCGCCTTGTTGAGCACCGAGCAAAAGGAACTTGGCACACTGGTGATCGATCTCGGCGCAGGCACCACGGAGTACGCGNTTTACTCCGCAGGCGTCATCAGGCACACCGGAGTATTGGCCNTCGGNGGNGATCACNTTTCCAACGATCTGGCNTACGGNCTGAAANTGCCGCTNGGCNGGGCAGAACANTTAAAGATTGANCACGGNTCGGCCATCATCGATCCNGAGGCCAACAACCGCACNNTTNACCTGTCGACNGACAGTGTCATCCCCGGCAAAAAAGTGAATTTGGGCCACTTGCANATGATCATGTCGATGCGNCTNCAGGAGACATTTGAANTGATCGCAAANGACATCGAGCNGGCTGGNTTGATCGATTATCTCCGNGCGGGTGTNGTGCTTTGCGGNGGCGGNGCNNGNACGCCGTTTATCACTCGTCTGGCGCGCGACGTGTTCGGCCTGCCGTCAGCGATCGGTCGTTCAAGTACGATTAGCGGCATCAAAAACGCCCTCGACGAGCCAGAGTTCGCGACCCCGGTTGGATTGATCAAATTCGGGGTATTCCAATCCCAAACCGCACCGAGACGGGAAGGGTTCGGGAGGGCGATTCGCAAACAATTCGCCTCACTTTTTGGAGGAAAGAAATGACGGACAACCTCTCAAACATCAGCGGCAGCAATCCGGTCATTCGTCTGATTGGCCTTGGCGAGACCGGCGTGAAACTGGTCGAGACTCTGGCAATGATTCGGCCCGCCGACGTCGAGGCCCACTCGCTCGATACCGACAATCGTAGCCTCTCCCGCTGTCACCAATCCGAAACACTGCTGCTTGGCCAAGCGATCCCGTGCGGGTTGGGCACCGGCGGCGAGGTGGCCTTGGCGCGTGCTGCGGTTGAGTCCGACCGCGAGCGCTTGGCCAAGTTGGTCGAGGGTGCGAACTTGGTTTTTGTCATTGCTGGAATGGGCGGCGGCACTGGCACCGGGGCGGCCCCGATCGTGGCGCGCTTGGCCAAGGAGTCGGGCGCGTTGGTGGTCGGCGTGGCAGCGACGCCGTTTGATTGCGAAGGCACTCGTCGATGCAATCAAGCGACCGGCGGTTTGCGCGACCTTAAGCAGTCGGCCGACGTAGTGTTTCACTTTTCAAATCAGGATGTGGTGGCCATGGCCGGTGCGGAAACCAGCCTGAACAGCGCGCTCGAAATCGCCAACCGACACCTCTGTGAATCGGTGCTCGGTGTTAGCCGGATGCTGCTCGAACCGGGTCTGTTGAATGTGTCTTTCGGGGATTTGCAATCAGCCGTGCAAGGGCGGCACAGTCTCGGCTCTGTAGTGCATGTCGAGGGCAGCGGCGAAGACCGTGCTGCGTCAGCCGTAGAAAAAATGCTCGTACATCCGGCTGCTCGGGGCGGAGAGGCGTTTCGTGAGGCCACCGCGATTTTGGTGCATCTCTCCGGTGGCGACGCATTGTCACTTGCAGAGATGAACACCGTTACCGAGGCAATCAAACAACACGCCTCGGCAGTGGACTTGATCGTGGGTGCATCCGGGCCGGGCCGAGACGAAGCGNTGCAGGTCACTGTGGTGATNGCGCATCCGGCCAAGCTAACGGAGATCGCTTCNNAAAGTGTNGAGCCAAGCGCCACCCCNGNNNCCAACGAGTCNGACTTGAGTTTTCCGGAAACGTTCATGCCTTCCGGGGACACGAGCTACGTCGGATTGGGCGNGGATTCCGGAGGGTCGCGGCGNGGGGGCTTTGCCTACACGCCACCGGCGCCGGAGGCAGAATCGATCACGCCCGAGATCAAGGACAGCCTACTAGAAGCNGCGGCGCGGCAGGAGCCGGATCGAAGAAAACGCAAAAAAATCACCCAAGAAATGTTGCCGCTTGAAATCGTTTCCAAAGGGAGATTTGAAAAAAGTGAGCCAACGATCCATAAGGGCGAAGACCTCGATCAACCGACCTACATCCGGCGAGGTATGGTGTTGAACTAAACGCGCTTGGCCTAATTCTTCGGCGCTTGGCCCTCGGCAACGAGGCGAAACCCAGTGTGGCTCAAGCCAGTGTCCGGGCTGGTTTTCATCCGGGCCGCCGGTCGATAGCCGGTGCAGTAAAGTTCACTGCAAAGATACGACCCGCCGCGAGTAATGCGCTTGGCCAAGTTCGGCTCGTTCGGGTCATAGCTGGTCGCCGGCCCCTGCGGGTTATCCTTCGGGCTTTCCTTGTAAAAATCCGCCCGATACCAGTCCATGCACCATTCCCAGACATTACCGGCCATGTCGTACAAGCCGTAGCCGTTAGCGGAAAATTGCCCAACCGGGGCCGACATGCGGTAGCCGTCCTCGGTGGTGTTCTGGTTTGGAAAACGGCCCTGCCAAAAGTTTGCTATGCACTTTTCCTCCGGCATGAGGCTGTCGCCCCAAATATATTTTTTACCATCGAGNCCGCCGCGCGCGGCAAACTCCCACTCGGCTTCGGTCGGTAGCCGGTGTTTGACACCGGTGCGCTTGGTCATCCAGTCGGCGTATGCCACGGCATCAAACCAGCAGACATTCACCACGGGGTGATCTTCTTTTCCCTCAATCGAATCTTCCGGGCCGGAGGGGTGTTTCCAATCGGCACCCTGCCGCCAAACCCACCATGCTCGATGGTTGTTCAGCGGAACGTTCCCCGGCGGCGGCGAGAAAACCACAGCGCCCGGCACAAGTTTGTCGGGCGGGACGTTCGGGAAATCGAGCGGATCCGGTTTTTGTTCGGCAAGTGTCTGATACTTCGTCTCCGTGACAAACTCGGCGTACTGCTTGTTTGTGACTTCAGTTTTGTCCATCCAAAAACCGCCGACTGTGACATCGTGAATCGGCCGTTCGTCCGGTTTTTCATCATCGGACCCCATCGCGAATGTTCCGCCTGGAATCCAAGCCATCTGTTCCGACGAATTGAAGCCAACTTTTTTGACCGCTAGTTCGGCCTTTGTTTCGTCGGTTGTTTTGGTTTGATCGGAGGCAGCAGAGGGCGATTTGTCGGGGGAGGAATCAGAGCAACCGGCCACGAATAACGTCGATCCGGTGAGGATGGCGATGGCCAAGCGGGTCAGTCTGGGGACGGAGTCGTTCATAACAAAAGCACGCTTGGCCAAGCCAGCGCGGAGGCGGAAGCTACCAACTTGGCCAAGCGCGGTCACGATTTTCCGCCTGGCCAAGCGCCGATTCGCCAAAACCAAGCCAATCTCGGCCCACAAAATAATTAAAAAAAACCTAATTTTTTTGTGGAGTTTGGGATGCTCTTTGGTANATTTCCGCCCCTCGTTTTGGCCGACGGGTCGCAGAAGGCCAACNAAAAAGGGANAATTGCGGCCGAAAAACCATTTTTTTGATCGTGGCAGCGAAGAAAAAAGTAGCCAAAAAAACTACCAAAACCGCCAAAAAAGCGGCAAATAAGGCTCCCTCCAAGAAAGCGGCGGCCAAGAAAGCCCCTGCCAAAAAGGCGGTAGCCAAGAAGGCTGTGGCGAAAAAGGCTGCGGCGAAAAAGGCGGCCACGAAAAAAACGGTGGCCAAAGAGGCAGTTCCCGAAAAAGCCGCACCTGTGAAAAAGCGGGTCAAGCGAGCCAAACAAAAGTTCGGGGCTG
>NZFR01000111.1 GCA_002689335.1 Verrucomicrobiales bacterium | reverse complement strand
CTAGTGACATGCGGCGCAAAAAAGCCAAGCCAAAATAACTATAGCAATATTACCCGTCGAGTCGAAATGTTGCGCTTGGGCAAATAGCAACGGAGCGTTAGGTTTGGTCAAGCGCATGAATCGTTCCGTTCTCATCGTCCTCAGTTTGGCTCTGGTCGGCTGCCAAACGCCGCCAGCTCCGGCTCCGACCAAGCCGGTGTCGCTTTCTTCGGTGTTCCGCTTGGCCAAGCTCGAGGAGATCGANTCCGCCATCGGGCAGGCGATCGCCGCCGNAAAAGCGCCCGGCGCNGTCGTGNGAATCGAGAGNGGNNGAGCGGTCTACNANAAGACGTTTGGCNACAAGGCGNCCNNGCCGNAGCGATCGCCGATGACAGCCGACACGATTTTNGACGCNGCNTCATTGACNAAGGTNATCGCCACNGCACCNGCCATCGCCCTGNTGATNGAGCAGGGNAAACTGGGCCTCGACGANCGGNTNGAAAAATGGATTCCCGGCTTCAAGAAAAACGGCAAGGGCGCGGTTACNATTCGNCATNTGCTGACGCANACCTCCGGCCTGCGNCCGGGNNTNTCGCNNAGGCCNGANTGGTCCGGTGTCGCGNCNGCGATNGNNAAGGCCAAGGCGGAANCGCTCACCGANCANCCNGACANCAAGTTCATTTACAGCGANATCAACTTCATTTTANTGGGTGAGATNGTNCGGCTCGTCTCCGGTGANNGGCTCGACNTGTTTGTCTCCAAGAATATCTTCCAGCCGCTGGGCATGAANGACACNGGATTCCTCCCGCCNTTNGCCAAGCGCTCGNGCNTCGCCCCCACNGAACAGGTCGGCGAGGTGATTCTNCACGGGGAAGTCCACGATCCCACGGCCCGCCGGATGGGNGGCGTGGCCGGTCACGCAGGCTTGTTCACCNNCGCGGCAGACNTTGGNCGGTTCGCAACNATGATGCTCAATGAAGGTTCGCTGGATGGGNGGCGNGTTTTTAAAAAGGAGACTGTCAAGTGGATGACTGCGTCCCANACAAAGCCGCCGATGAAAATCAAGCGCGGCCTCGGTTGGGATATTGCCTCGCCGTACTCGAGTCCTCGTGGGNNTCACTTTGAAGTGGGCAGCTTTGGGCACACCGGCTGGACCGGTTGTTCGTTNTGGATTGACCCCNCCACNGGCACCTCGGTCATCCTGATGACCAGCCGCACCCATCCCGACGGCCGGGGNAACGTCATCGCACTGAGACGCACNGTGGCCACGCTTGCCGCCGAGGCGTTGCGGGATTTCTCNTTTGGTAGNGCAGCTACGNCCGATTTNAGCGCCCGGAGAACCGTGCTGAACGGAGCCGACGTGCTGCGAATGCGCCCCGAGATTTTACCAAAGGGCAGCCGTGTGGGATTGATCACCAACCACACCGGCCACGATCGCGAACGCAACTCGACACTCGATTTTCTANTNAAGTTGGAGNGGGTACAGCTCAAGGCGCTGTTCAGTCCCGAGCACGGGCTGTACGGCGAACTAGATGAAAAGGTCGCTGACAGCACCNATGCGAACAGTGGCCTNAAAATCTTCAGNCTGTACGGCGAGACGCGCAAGCCGTTGCAGGAACAGCTCGCCGGGTTGGACGCACTCATCTTCGACATNCAGGATATTGGCTGCCGATTTTACACCTACATTTCGACGNTGGGTTTGGCGATGGAGGCCGCCGCCGAGGCCGGGGTGAAATTCATCGTGCTTGATCGCGTGAACCCAATCGGCGCNACGGCGGTCGAGGGGCCGGTGCGGCTGGGNACGACCGATTTCATNGCGTTCCACGACATCCCGATCCGGCACGGGATGACCGTTGGAGAACTGGCACGGATGTTCAACAGCGAGCGCGGCTACGGTGCGAAACTNCAGATCGTGACCATCGAGAATTGGGACCGCAGCGCGACGTTTGATGTGACCGCGCAACCTTGGACGAACCCCTCTCCCAACATGCGTAACCTAACTCAGGCGATGCTCTATCCCGGTATCGGTTTGCTGGAGACAGCGCTCTCGGTTGGGCGAGGCACGGATACGCCATTCGAGTTAATCGGTGCNCCGTATATTGATGACGTGCGCTTGGCCAAGCGATTGAACGCGCTTGGCCAAGCAGGCGTGACGTTCGTACCNGTCCGATTCACACCGGACTACAGCGTGCACAAAGGCGAGTCATGCGGCGGGGTGAACATCATCATTACCGATCGACAAAAACTGAAGCCAGTCGCGCTGGGTATCGACATCGCCCGCGAACTGCACGCGATGTATCCCAAGCAATTCCCCTTGGCCAAGGTCGGGAGATTGCTCTGCCACCCGCCGACGATNGAAGCGCTTGGCCAAGGCAAGNCCCTTNGGCAAATCGAAACGATCTGGCAACCGGNCTCGGCCAAATTCAAAAAACGGCGCGCCGATTTTTTGCTCTACGACTAATCACCCTCCGAAACTGAACGAGTANAGCTTGGCTTGGCTGAACTCGAATCTCAGCCGGACCGACTCGCCCGAGGTCAACGCGAAGTCGTTCTCCCACTTAACGACGACATCGGTTCCTGTGCCAGTCATAGCTTGGCTTGAGGCGAGAGACGTTCCGTATTTGTTTAGCACAGTCACCTTTAGCCAGCCGTTGTTTTGGATATCTGCCGAGACCCGAAGTTGGTCGCCGGTGCAGACGATCGGAGCCGTTGAAACGGCGGCGCGTTTCTTTTTGTCGCTTGGCTCGTAGCCGGCCCAGCCATCAGGACGCAGCGTAGCCATCGCGAGTCCGGATTTTCTCCAATCGAAAAAATACCAGTCGCTTGCCCCGTAAAAAATCTGCGCCTCATTTTCCCGAAAAACGGGTTGCGACGGAAACATCGCGCCCCAATCGTAAGGCATCGTGCCGTATTCGCGTTTGCTTTTGGGACTGTTTCTGACGAACGCCGTTCCGGGGCGGATGCGATGCCATGTGTACGAGTCTGGGCTCCACGCTAGCTCGATCTGTTGCCGTACCCCATCCATTGATTTTAGNGTGGGATAATCCATCACGCCAAGCAGNCCAAGGAATACGCCGCCGGCTCGGAAGATCACCATGTCGTGCATCTNGTTTTTCGGAGTGCCCTTGATGATCAACTCGGAGCGCGTCCACTTGAGACCGTCCTCGCTTTCTGTCCGCGCAATCTTGCGATTACCAACGACCGAAAAACGGTCGTAATGCCGAACGATNCCGACGTACTTTTGCAGTTCCGGCGACCAAATCATGTTCGCNTGGCAGTCGCTTTGAATAGCGATTTCCGGGCAGCGAATTTCCGGTCCCCAAATCANTCCGTCCGCTGAAAAACGAATCAACTGCATGTAGCCGACCTGCGCCGCGTAAAACGCCTTGTAACGGCGCTCTGGGTTTTTCTCTCGAAGATCCTTGTAAACACCGGCTCCGGATGGGCCACGGACGACGATGTTATTTTGTTTATTGCCATCAAACTCGACCAGACCAAGCTCTGGTTTTTCCCAGTTAACGCCGTCTTTTGATGTGGCGTACAGGATCGCTTCGTCCCGTTTATTTGGTTTAGCGGACATGTAGTTTGTCGCGGTCGGGTTCCGCTTGGCCAACGGTGTTTTTGTCGTCCGCTCGTCAACGATAAACGGGCAGTACCAGCATTTGTATAGCTNCTCTTGTTCGTCGAAAATGACGTTTGGATACATGTTGTCGTAGCGCGGTTCCCACGGTTTGTCGGCGACGAAAAGTGGATTGCTCGGATGCTTTTGGACGCGGCCAAGCGCCAAATTGGCGTTCGTTGTCGAGTCGATGATACGTGAGTCCAAAAGCAAAAAACGATCGCGAGGTACTTTGCTTTTGGTCGACTTGACCGATGCTTGGTTTTCAAGCGCGCTGTACACGAGCGGCTTGATCGCTTGGCCAAGCTCAATCATCGGCATTTGTTGCGTGAGGGTGATTACGGCAAGTTCGTCCTTCGGCGAGAGCCAGTACTCGGTACCTGCGCCGCCCAGCCATTCGTATTCGCCGACGGAGGAAGGAACGCTTTCGATCTTCCGAGTGCGAACGGCAAAGCCCAGCCCGAAGCCGCGCCCCTCCGGGCGTCGATCGATCTCGCCAACCGCTTCCGGTAATTGATCGCGAATCATCCCCTCGACTGTTTTAGTTTTCAAAAATCGTTTGCCGTCCAGCACTCCCTTGTTCGAGAGCATCAAGCAGAAGCGCATGTAATCCGTGGCCGTGGAAACCAGTCCGCCTCCGGCAGAAAGAAACTTGGGTAACTTGTCAAACGTGTACGCTCCACGCGTACCGGGCTGCGGTGCAGACACCACTTGCAGGTTGCGACCATAAACCTGGGCCAACCGGTGCCGTTTTTTCTCCGGCACAAAAAACGCCGTATCCATCATCCCAAGTGGCTTGCAGACTTTTTCGTCGATGCAGGTATCAAGCGTTTGTCCGGAAGCGACTTCAAGCACTCGCGCCAAAACTTCGGTGCCGAAACTGTAGTGCCAATCCGTACCCGGTTGGTAACGCAAAGGCACTTTATCAAGTCGGTTCATCATCTCCTCAAGAGTACTCTCGTGGAGCGGAGGCAAGCCCGCGTTGCGAAAAGCGTTATCCATCGTCACGTTATTGGAGAAACCGGCAGTGTGCCGCAACAAATCGCGCACCGTCATCTGTTGCGTCTGCGGTTTATCCTCTACCTTCATTCGCCCTGCCGCCGGAATATATTTTGCAACCGAGTCGTCCAGACCGAGTTTGCCTTCCTCCACCAAAACCATTGCCGCGACACTGGCCACTGCCTTGGTCATTGAGTAAATGCGAAAGAGGGTATCCTTGCGCATTGGTTTGTTGGCAGCGATGTCCTGCAGCCCTTGAGCAGAAAAGTGAACGACCTTTCCTCGCTTGGCCACGATTGTTACGGCTCCGGCCAACTGTTTGCTGTCAATGTACCTCTGTAGAAAAGGATTCAGTTTGGCGACTCCTTCAGCCGACATCCCAACCTCCGGCGGCTCCGCAGTAGGCAGCGCTTGGCCANGCGCTTGCGTTACAATACTCGTGACCGTACCGCATAGTATTAAAAAAAAGGGCCTCATGCCGAGGGNAGGGTCACAGTAAACGAAGGACCGTGCGAGTGAAATTGAGGTTCGATTACCTGTTTGCTTTGGCTTCTTTTTTGCGGAGGACTTTTTCTTGGCGATTGGCCTCGGCGCGGAGGAGGGCTTCCGGTTGCCAGCCTTTGCGTTGCGCGTATTCGGCGAGCGCGAATAGTTCACGACTCAGGGTTGCCTTGGTGTAGCGTTGTTTCGCTGGCTTGGCTAACGGCTTTTCGGCGAGTCCGTTTTTTCGCGCTTTCTTCATCAACTTTTCAGTGCGTTGAAGTGATGGAAGATGTCGAGGGATGCCATCCAAAACGGAAGGGCGCTCGTGCTGAGTGCCCTGTTTTTCTTCGCGTTTGATTTTCTCCCATTGCGCCCAGACGGCGTCGACGTCTTTTGCGTTGGAGTCGCCGAAGACATGGGGGTGGCGACGAATGAGTTTGTCGGTGATCGTGCGTGCCGCTTTTTCGAAGTCGAAGGCTTTGCGTTCTTTTGCGAGTTGGCAATGGAAAACCACCTGCAAAAGTAGGTCCCCGCATTCTTCGAGCATCTCGTGGTCATCCTCAGTTTCTATGGCGTCGATCAGTTCGTAGACTTCCTCGACGGCATGAAAACGGATGGACTTGTGGTCCTGTTCCCGATCCCAAGGGCAACCCTCCGGTCCACGGAGTCGGGCCATCACTTCCAGCAATTCGTCGATAGCGGGTTTACGTTTTTTACGAGTTCGATTGGCGGCCATGTTACAAAATAACGAGGTCGTCGCGGTGAACTATCTCCACGCCCTTCAGTTTTCGGGCACGAATTTCTTCAGCATCAAAACGGCTGATGCCACGGGAAAATTCCGTGCCCTCGAGGTCGCAAATACAGACGACGTCGCCTTTTGAAAATTCCCCAACGCATTGCGAGACACCGGGAGGAAGCAGGCTTTTCCCCTTGTCGCGAAGGGCATTGCGCGCCCCGTCATCCACCCAAAGCGAACCCTTCGGATGATGGAAAAAGGCGATCCAGCGTTTGCGGCCCTTCAACTTTCCTGCGCGAGGGACAAAAAATGTTCCCTCCTCCTTGCCGTCGACGACGTTGGCGATGACACGCTTTTTTTTACCCGAGGCGATCACCAGAGGGATGCCGGTTCGAGCGGTCATTTTTGCTGCGCGAATTTTTGCTTCCATCCCGCCGACAGCCGTTTCGCTCAGCGTCCCTCCGGCGAGTTTTTGTATGTTTGCATCGATTTTTTCAACGACCGGGATTGTGTACGGATTTTTCTTACCGAAATTTTCGACCAAACCATCGACGGTTGTGAGGATGATCAGCAGGTCCGCCGGTAACAGGCATGCAACGAGCGAGGCGAGCCAATCGTTGTCACCGAATTTCAACTCGGTGTAGCTGACCGCATCGTTTTCGTTGACGATCGGAATGACGCCCTTGGCAAGTAGCGACACCAACGTGTTGCGTGCGTTGAGATGACGATCTTTGTCCTCAAGATCGTCGTGCGTCAGTAGCACTTGGGCGACCTGCAGGTTGTGTTTGGCAAACAGTTCGGAGTACGTCGACATCAGTGCCGACTGGCCAACGGCGGCGCAGGCCTGCAAGTCTGAAAGATCGGTCGGGCGCTTGGCCATGTTCAGGACGCCCATGCCGGCGCCGACGGCTCCGGAGGACACGACAATCACCTCCCGGCCGGCTTGGCGCTGGGCAGCCACTTGGCCAACCAGTTGCTCAATTTGCAGGGGATCAATCTGTTTGCTGCGGTTGGTCAGGATGCCTGTGCCAAACTTGACCACCACGCGGCTTGTTTCTGTCAGCGAATCTCGCTCCATCAGACGCGCCTTGGGCTAAAGGCTACCGGGCCGCTTAGCAAGCAAACAAATTGGCCAAGCTGCTTGGCCAAGCGCAAGAAAGGTTGCCCGTCGCGGTTGACTGCGTACACTTCGTCTCACAGACCAACAGACGCTTGGCCAAGTTTTTATGAAAGCACAAAAACTGATTGCTGTGGCAGCGATGTCGCTAACCGCATGGACTTCAACTCAAGCCGATTGGCCCCAGTGGCGCGGCCCGAGCGGGCAGGGTGTTGCCGATTCGTCCAAGGTACCGACCGAATGGAGCGAGACCAAAAATGTTGCTTGGCGAACAAACTTGCCGGGACGCGGTTGGTCGTCTCCGCTGATTGTCGNGAACCAAATTTGGGTCACTGCAGCTCACGAAACGTTGGCGTCGGAGGAGGAAACCAAGGAGCGTTTGAAAGCCAACACCGGCGGCCAACCGCTGGTTGTCCTCTCTGAACTAAGGATTCACGCAATCTGTATCGATAAAGAATCCGGTGAAGTCGTCAAAGATATCGAAGTTTTGCGAAAAAAAGATCCGCAGTGGATTCACAAAACTAACAGTTATGCCTCTCCGACGCCGATCACCGAAGGCGGTAAGATGTATTTTCAGAATGGTTCGTACGGTTCCGCTTGTTTGGATCTGAAGTCGGGCAAAGTTGTTTGGAGTAATCAGGATTTGTGGGTCATGCACGAGAATGGGCCGGGAGGGTCGCCAACGATTTGGAACGATTTGCTGATTTTTCACATGGACGGGAGTGACAATCAATTNATCGCAGCNATAGACAAAAATACAGGAAAAGTTGCNTGGAAGACAAAAAGATCCGGAAAAATGCATGATAATCCACAATTAAAGAAAGCTTACGGTACGCCGGTGATTGCGAAGATTCGGGGTCGAGATTTGGTGGTTTCGCCGGCGGCCAACTGGGTTTACGGCTACGACCCAGCCACTGGCGAAGAGCTTTGGAAGGTGGAATACGGTACTTTGGGTTTTTCCATCGTACCCAAACCGGTGATCGGGAACGGAATGATTTACATCGGCACCAGCTACATGCGGCCACAGTTGCTGGGCATCGATGTCACCAAGGCCAAGCCGGAAATCGCTTGGGCATGCAAACGCAGTGTTCCGGCCATTTCATCGTCTTTGCTGGTGGGGAATGAACTCTATTTCGTGAGTGACTCCGG
>NZFR01000110.1 GCA_002689335.1 Verrucomicrobiales bacterium | reverse complement strand
TATTTTTTTCAAAAATTGGTTGCCTCATTTTTGGGGACAGGATTTTCCCGTTCCTTTGTTGACCTTGGCAAAGCGAAACTCTTGATGACTTACCCGAAGGGAAAGAGGCTGGCTTGTTGATTTAATCAAACAACTCCATCTGGTTTTCCGGTGGGCGTCGAAAATGGGCAGTGCAGAGTTCGTTTCGGCGGCCGTTTAGCTTGGCTTTGCGCACCGCGATCTCAAACAGTCGCGCAATCTTTTCCGCGTGGATTCCTTTGCCTGTCATCCGTTTTGCATACTCGCTTTCGTACAATTCCCCGCAACGCATCGACCTTACTTGGTTGAGAACTTTCTCCTTTCGGTCAGGGAAATGTTCCCCAAGCCATTCCTCGAACATTGGCGCCACGCTGTGCGGTAACCGCAGGAGCACATACCCTGCACTGGTCGCCCCCGCCTCAGTCGCTGCGGCAATCAGTTTCGGGATTTCGTGATCGTTGATCGCCGGGATGATCGGAGCCACCAATGCACCGGTCGGAATGCCGGCCTCGGACAGCTCACGGATCGCCCGCAATCGGGCGACCGGCGGCGACGTGCGCGGCTCGAGGATTCGCCGTAGCTCCGGGTCGAGCGTCGTTAAGGAGATGAACACGTTCACCGCATCGTACCGAGCGAGGTCACAAAACAAATCGAGGTCACGCGTAACGAGCGCGTTTTTGGTCACGATCCCCACCGGGTTACGGCACTCTGCAAACACCTCGAGGCACCGGCGTGTCAGTTTAAGTTTCCGCTCGATCGGTTGATAGCAGTCCGTATTCGGGCTCAGTGCGATTGGCTCCGGCCGGTAGCTGCGCTTGGCCAACTCCTTCCGCAATAACTCCGGTGCGTTTTCCTTCACCACGATGCGCGACTCAAAATCGAGCCCGGAGGAAAAGCCGAGGAACTCGTGAGTCGGCCGGGCGAAGCAATACACACAACCGTGTTCACAACCTCGATACGGGTTGAGGCTCACATCAAACGGCACATCCGGGCTGTCGTTTCGCGTGAGCACACTTTGCGTTGCATCACGATAAAACTCCGTTCGCACCGGTGACGGTTCAAAATCGTCCGTCCCATCGGCGTCGTTCTCGTAGGCCAACGACTCGAACCGATTGGCCGGATTGCTGATCGCGCCTCGGCTCCGTTGCAACGGCGTGTTGTGCGAAGAATCGCTCACAGTTCTGAGTGTCCCGCTTGACCAAGCGCGGGGCAAGTTATCCTTTTCTTGCCATGGCCAAGTACAGTTTCTATGTTCCCCTACCCGATGGGAGACCATTACTCACTCACCGACATCCGGGCGAGGTTCACGCCCACTCTTGACCCCGATTTTCAGCCCTTGTCGCTGGTTCTGCGCCAAGCGCGAAAACAGATTTCCGAGGGCGCACCCGCAGTCGAATTAACGATTTTACTCGAACGCTTGCCTGGCGATCGCTCGGTGCACTGCCTCACCGTGCCGGATCCGGCCAGCGACGACTCCGGCGAAGTGCTGCGCTTGGTCGAGCGCGTTTGCAAATTCCTGCTCTGGCAACAGGGCGCGAGCCGCATCGGTGTCCACAGCAGTTGCGGTAGCGATCGCTTGGCCAAGCGCTTGGCCAAGATTTACAGCACCGACGGCGACCGCGCCTTTGACGCTGACATGATGCAGCGTGCCTTCGGCCGGCCACTGGTTATCGAACCGCTGAGCTCCGGTGAGGTTGATGCAACCGATACCGCCAAGGCTATCGGGGGACACCTCGACGGATGCCGGATCGGTTTTGATCTCGGAGCGAGCGACTACAAGTTGGCCGCCGTACGAGATGGGAAACCGGTTTTTACGACCGAGATCCCGTGGGATCCCCGAGTGGAGGCCGATCCGAACTGGCATCGCACAAAAATCAACGAGGGCCTCAAGCTGGCTGCAGAAAAGTTGCCACGCGTCGACGCCATCGGCGGGAGTTCAGCCGGCATCATCGTGGACAGTAAACCCCGAGTGGCATCGCTGTTTAGGAGTGTTCCCGACGAATTGTTTGCGGAAAAAGTACGGCCCATCTTTCGCAACCTCGGTGCCGAATGGGGTGTGCCGTTTGAGGTGGCCAACGATGGCGACGTCACCGCGCTGGCCGGCGCGATGTCCCTCAAGAAAAACGGCGTGCTCGGCCTCGCGATGGGCTCAAGTCAGGCGGTTGGTTTTCTCGATCAACAGGGTCGCATCACCGGCTGGTTGAACGAACTTGCGTTCGCCCCGGTGGACTTCCATCCGGCTGGGCCGGTGGATGAGTGGTCCGGCGACGTCGGCTGTGGCGTACAGTATTTTTCTCAACAAGGCGTGGCGCGCTTGGCCAAGCTGGCGGGCATCGAGTTGCCGGACGCCCACCCCGCAGTGCAGCTCAAGCATGTGCAGGAACTTCACGACGCAGGAGACGAACGTGTGCCGGCGATTTTCGACGACATTGGCATCTGCCTCGGCTACGCGCTTGGGTTGCACGGGGAGTTTTACGATTACAGCCAACTGCTTGCACTGGGCCGGGTGACTTCCGGACATGGTGGCGAACAGATCGTGGTCAAGGCAGAGGCAGTGTTGAGCGCTGAGTTCCCCGAACTGGCGACCAAGGTCACGCTGCAGTTGCCGGACGAAAAAAGTAAACGCGTTGGCCAAGCGGTCGCCGCAGCGAGCTTGCCAAAACTAGTTGCATAACAGAACTTGGCCAAGCGGACACCGAAACGCCTTTCCCCCTTTTTGAGCTAAAACCGATCCGATGAATTCTTTTTCCAACCCAAGCGCAGACCTGTTCATCCCCGACGGAACAGACACAAGCCNAGCGCTTGGCCGCACGACCCATCTTGGCATTGGCGCCCATCAGGACGACCTCGANGTGATGGCGCTGCACGGGATTCTCGCCTGCTATCAGTCNGNCGANAAATGGTTTGGCGGAGTGACTGTGACCAACGGGTCGGGTAGTTCCCGAACAAATCAATACGCGGATTACACCGACGAGCAAATGTGCGCTGTCCGNGCNGAGGAACAACGCAAAGCGGCAGTCGTNGGCGAGTACGCGTTNATGGCGCAACTCGACTACCCCAGCTCGGCTGTNAAACAGGNCGGTAGCNNGGACTATGCGAACGATCTGCGGGCNATTTTTTCCGAGACAAAACCGGAGGTGGTNTACACACACAANNTNGCGGACAAACACGANACACACGTNGCNGTGGTCGTGCCGNTNGTGCAGGNGCTNCGNNAATTANCGGAAGNCNATCGCCCGAAAGAAGTCTACGGCGTGGAGGTTTGGCGCGACTTGAACTGGCTATCGGACAACGAAAAAGTGCTGCTCGATTTGAACGACCGACCGAATCTCGTTCGCGCTTTGATCAGCATTTTCGATTCACAGATCACCGGGGGAAAACGCTACGACCTTGCGCTTGAAGGCCGGCTGCGCGGCAATGCCACGTTTTTCGATTCGCACGCCGTCGACCAAACAAACATGGCCAGCTACGCAATGGACCTAAAGCCACTGGTGGACGATCCTTCGCTGGACATTGCAGAATACGTCGACGGTTTTGTGCAACGATTTCGCAGTGACGTCAACTCGCGTGTCGAACGGTTTTTGGGGTAGCGGTTACTGTGTTTCGCCACTGGTCACCTGAAGGAACACATCCTCGAGATTCATTTCCACCGGCTCAAGGGCGATGAGTTGCAGGCCTCCGTTAACGATGATCTTTGCAAGCACCGAGGCGTTCGCTTCTGTGTCGACCAGTTCCACGCGAATGCGGTCGCCGCTCTCCTCCAGTTCCGCCTCGGCAACTTCGGTGTGTTCGAGGAGCAGTTCCAATGCGCGATCGATATGCTCAGCGACACCCATCCGGTACGCCTGTTTTTTCGAAAACTGACTCTGCACGCCCTGCACCGGCCCGCTGTAAATCAGCCCGCCTTTCTCGATAATCGCCACGCGATTGCATAGCGTTTCCAGCTCGCTGAGAATGTGAGACGAAATGATGATGGTTTTCCCGAGGCGTTGGAGTTCCTGTAGGATGGCCATCATCTCGATACGCGCCCTGGGGTCGAGGCCACTGGCCGGCTCGTCGAGTAACAGAATTTGCGGATCATGCACCAGCACGCGGGCCAACCCGATCCGTTGTTGCATCCCGCGACTGAGCGCGCCGATCAGTGCTCCCTTTTTTTCACTCAGGCCAACAAGTTCGAGCACGTCGTTGATCGTTTGCTCGCGCTTGGCCGCACCGATGCGATAGCACGCCGCAAAAAAATCGAGATACTCGGTCACCTCCATGTCTTTGTAGACACCGAAAAAATCCGGCATGTAGCCAAGGATGCGGCGAACTTGATCGGCCTCCTTCACCACGTTGTGCCCCATCACCAGCGCCGTGCCGGTGGACGGCGACAGAAAAGTGGAGAGGATACGCAGCGTCGTGGTTTTGCCCGCACCATTTGAACCGATGAAACCGAACAGGTCGCCTTTGTTCACGGTCAGATCGAGGGAGTTGAGCGCGGTCAGACTGCCGTAGTGCCGTGTGAGACCAAACGTCTCGACAGCGGCGTCGGTGACCGGCGGTAGTTGGTTGGAAGATTCGTCAGACATGTGTGATTCAATTGCGCTTGGCCAAGCGGATCATTCGGGGTCGGGGAGTTCGAGCGGAATTCGATAGAGTGTCCGCACTTGGCCAAGCTTGGTTTCAAAAAGTCCGGTGGACGGAATGGGCGCATGATCCTCGAGCAGCACGAACAAAACCGCCCCGCCCCGCTCAATGTATTTGCTCGTGTCCATCCCGCCCGACGAGTCGAAGTGTTTCACAGTGCGGGTGAATGAGTTGATGCGTTCCAGCTCAAGAGCTCCGGGAACGGAGGCACAAACGAAGGTTAACAAACTGGGATCGAGCCGGCTGTTTTCGGTGTCTCCAAATGCGCGATTTCTGGCGGTGATCGAGCGCCGAACCACATCACTCTCGCTGGAAACTGTTCCTACTGCGTACTCCGCCGTTTGCCGGCTTAGCTGCATCGNACCGCTCGCCCCNGCCNCGATGTTGATCGTCTCGTCCCCGACGTAACGCNCATCCACCACNAAGGCCGCACCGGTAATGGACTGGTCCAATCCGTTTTGGATATCGACGCGAAACGTGNCCTCTTCAGGTTGGGTCAATCGGGCCTGAATCGTCGCCTGTCCGGCCTCNATCCAATCCGTGCTGAAAAGACGGCTCGTCCAGATCGGGACACGCGCTTGCACGTCCANTTTTCCGGNGCTCATACCGATCCGGGNCGGAGATGAACCNCCGCTGCCAAAACTNGTGTTTTCCGCACGAAACGCGCCGCCNGAAAACGNGCCGCCCAACGNATAATCCTTGTTCGATGGCGAATAGATCGAGGCGTAACTCCGNCCACGCAATGTCGTTTGTTNCCCCGGCAGCACGTCGACAATNTGCGCTTCGTTGATCTCGAGCTGCCCCGCCCGAAGNCGGTAGCCNATGTAATAAATCAGCAGTGAGAAAAAGACNACGTANGCCGGGAACGTCAGCCAAGTGAGCATTTGTTTGTTGATGCGCTTGAGCCAAATGCGATCCACNGGGCCAATGATGACGAGGTAGGCGACGAGCAACAAAATNAGCCAAATCACNGGNAGNTTGCTGACCTGCCGACTGTCNAGCATTAGCCCGTACACGCCATCGACATGCTGGCGGCCATAGTTTTGTGGCGGTTGCTCCNTGGTGAACCAGACAGACTCAACCTCCGCCANCCCGGCCCAAAGCCAAGAGCGATTGTCCCAAGATTTNAATGGTTCGCGTTCGGGGTTAAAGCCAAGCAGCGTCACCTGNCCGAAGCCACGGTTGGCCCGTGAAACGATCGTTNTCTCCTCGACCTGNAAAAGCGGATTACCACCGATCAATTGAANNGGCGCTACCGCGATGGGGCTNNCCGTAAAANCTCCGTCGCCTTCNTTAAGCGGAAAATCCGATCCGCTAAGCCAGTCACGNATCGCATCGCCCGCAGCCAGATTTTGCACTNGCCCGANCTGCGCCTTGGCCAACTCACCCAGCCACGGTGTACCGGTGACATCAGAAGGTTGGTCGACGCCCAAAATCAAATGCCCGCCACTGCGCACCCAAACGGAGATTGCGTCAGCCTGTTCAGCGCGGAGATTGATCGCGCGGGCGGAGTTTAGATAGAGCGCCGTCAACCCGTGAAGGGACAACGGATTGTCCGGAAAAATATCCGGCTGCAGATGCGCGATCCTTGGCGCNTTCGCCCTCCGCTGGTGTTCATTTTTGAATTTCGTGCGCGCCAACACCGGCCCACTGGACTGCTGCCCACTGACCGANCCGATCAACACCCCAAACCACGGCACCTGATCCATCCGCAGNTTATCGTGCCTCGNGATAACGCGCTCCNCCTGAAGCAACCGGGCGTTCCAACTGTAGTTNGAGCTGTTGAACACGGGNATGGTCAATCGCTTCCGGNTGTTGGTCGGAAGTTCAACGGTGTAGCGAATCGTTTGTGAACCGGAGAAGCCCGGCTTCAACTCGATNATGCCGTCGAANGTCGGCCCGTCATTCTCNATCTCGAANGTCACCGGAAACCACTCGTTGCTCCTCGCCTTGTTCGCGAAGCCCATGAATACGTCAAAACGCACCTCNGCCTTAGCNAAGCCGCNCCCAAGTAAAAGCCAAGCGAGCGCCAGCTTGGCCAAGCGCATGAAGTCAGAAAACAANGTTTTCGTNGCAGNTGCCATTTATTACTGGCGCAGAGATAAAAACGTAAACGTCTCCGGGTCAATGCTGAACAGGAACAGAATAACATTGCGGAGGCGTCCTTTTTTCGGTTCTCTCGGCCGTCCCATGAAATTGTTNGCGAAAANAAACCACAGATTAAAGGGCGCCTTGGCCGCAGCCATNGCGTTGACTTCGATTTCCGTAATGGCACAAGAAGACACACTGAAAGACGGCCTGTACGCCGAAATCGAGACCACCAAGGGAACCATCGTGGCCCAGTTGGAGTTTGAGAAAACCCCGATGACCGTCGCGAACTTCGTTGGCTTGGCCGAAGGCACCAAANACTACGACAAAACCGGCCAGAAACCGGCCGACCAAAAAAAGAAGGCCTACTACGACGGCGTCCTGTTTCACCGCGTGATCAAGGATTTCATGATCCAGACCGGTTGCCCACAGGGAAAAGGCACCGGAGGCCCCGGCTACCGCTTCCCGGATGAGTTCGACAAAAGTCTCCGCCACACCGGCGCCGGCATCCTATCCATGGCCAACTCCGGTCCTGGTACAAACGGCAGCCAGTTTTTCATCACACACAAAGCCACCCCGTGGCTCGACGATCGCCACTCTATTTTCGGTAAAGTCATCAAGGGCACCGAAGTGGTCGATGCAATCGCTGGCGTCCAAGTGGCAGCGGCGGATCGCCCTGTCGAGGACGTGAGCATCAAGACTGTCAAAATCAAACGCGTCGGTGAAAAAGCCAAGGCGTTCAAAGGCGACGAAGCGCACTTCACAAAACTACGCTCGGAGATCAAATCTCCCGCTGANAAAAACAAGGCTGACGGGGAAGCGTTTCTGGCCAAGGTNAAAAAAGAGGAAGGCGTNAAAACCACAGCATCCGGTTTGGCCTACAAAGTGTTGACCGCCGGAACCGGCGCCAACCCAAAAGCCACCGACCAAGTTACNGTCCANTACACCGGAAAACTGATCGACGGTAAAGTTTTTGACAGCTCCGTCGAACGCGGCCAACCGGCCACCTTCCCGCTAAACCGAGTGATCCCGGGTTGGTCCGAAGGGGTGCAACTCATGAAAAAAGGCGGTAAATCGATCGTCTATCTCCCATCAAACCTCGCTTACGGCGAACGCGGGGCAGGAGGGGNGATCCNGCCGAACGCAGCGCTGATTTTCGAGATCGAGTTGATCGACATCAAGTAACGCCAAGCGTGCTCAATTTTAAACAAACCGCGGNTGCCTTCANGGTGGCCGCGTTTTTTTGTGGATGCCNCAAGTTTNGGACATCCNGCTTACCNCNCCCNACATCACCGCCAAGGAACTGGCGAAAGTGACTCAACTCACCGGTATTCAGTTTCCCGAAGGCACCACCGAGTTGGGGTATCTGTACCTCGGTTCAGGTATCGACGACNCGCTGACGTTGAAGATCAAAATCCCAAACGAACAAAAAGGGGTATTATTGGAAAACNAGATTTCCAATAACGGCGACAAATCAAAACACTCCATTCAAATCGCCCGCAACGAATCGTGGGGGAAACTGGAACAACTCGAAGAACGAGCCGACCGAAACATGGAGTTGCCAAAAGGACGATACTTGGCCTGCACAATCGGCCGGGAATACAGCGAGTGGATTGCCTTCATCTCGTGGATGTCCACATGACCAAGCGCTTGGCCGAGCGCTGGTTTTATGTGCCGGCGTTTTTTAGGCTTTTGACAAAGCGCTCAGTTCGCTCGCAGGCAGTTTTGATCTGCTCAAGGCCGGTGGCGAAGCAGCAGCGGAGAAACCCTTCACCCGGTTCACCGAATGCGTTGCCGGGGACACAGGCNACATCCTCCTGCTGAACGAGCCTCGAGGCGAATTCGCTGGAGCTTAGTCCGGTCGATTGCACGCTCGGGAATGCGTAGAATGAACCACGCGGCAGGTGGCACTCGAGCCCCATCACGTTGTAGGCGTCCACGATGTAGTTACGGCGCAACCGAAATTGCTCCTTCATTTCTGCGGCGGGAGCGGCTCCGTTTTCGAGAGCCTCAATGGCAGCGTCCTGACTGATGATGCTGGCGCAAAGCATTGAGTATTGATGGATACGCATCATGGCGTCGATCAATTCAGCCGGCCCGCAGGCGTAGCCGATCCGGAATCCGGTCATCGCGTATGCCTTGGAAAAACCGTGCAGGAAAATCGTGCGCTCGGCCATCCCCGGCAGCGCGGCGATACTGATGTGTTCCCCCTCGAATGTGAGCTCGGAATAAATTTCGTCGGTGATCACCAGCAGGTTGNGGCGCTTGGCCAAGTCGGCGATCTTNACGAGCGCCTCGCGGGTCATGGTGCCGCCGGTCGGGTTGGTCGGAAAATTTAACACCAACGCCTTNGACTTGGGCGTGATGGCTTTCTCGATCGCCTCGGCCGTCACAGCAAACCCATCCTTGGCAAGGCACGGNACCGGTACCGGCACTCCGTGCGCCAACGAAATCCCCGGCGCATAGCTCACGTAGCATGGTTCGTGATAAATGATCTCGTCACCGGGATTGATGATGGCGCGCAGAGCAATGTCGAGCGCCTCGCTTACACCGACGCTGATCAAAATCTCCGACTCGGGATTATATTGGATCCCAAAATTTTGACCGACGTATTCACTGGTCGCCTCGCGCAATCGCGGGAGGCCAAGGTTTGATGTGTAACTGGTGCGGCCGCGCTCGAGTCCATAAATCGCCGCCTCGCGGATATGCCAAGGTGTGATAAAATCCGGTTCTCCCACACCGAGTGAGATGACGTCTTTGCGACCTTGGACGAGGTCAAAAAACTCGCGAATCCCCGAACGGGGTATGCGTTGTACCTGCTGGGCGACCACATCGCCTGGCTTAAAGTCGTTGGACATGGTCGGGGTCAGGCCGCAGCTTTTTTCTGCCGGCGATGGATGGCGGGTTGCGCTTGNCCAAGCGCNACTTTTTCGTCGATCTTNACCNAGGAAATGTCGTCGGCATCAGGAATCTCATACATGGTGTCGAGCATCAGTTTTTCCATAAGGCTGCGCAGACCGCGCGCNCCGGTGCCTCGCTTGATAGCCGCCTTGGCNAACTCGCGCATGGCACCGTCGGTGATGCTCAACTTCACNCCGTCCATTTCGAGCAGCTTGGCGTACTGTTTGATGAGCGCGTTCTTTGGCTCGGTCATCACGCGCACGAGTTGCTCCTCGTCCAGCTCCTGCAGTGCGGTNTGCACCGGCAAGCGGCCGATGAATTCCGGAATGAATCCGTAGCCAAGCAAGTCCTCCGGCTCGACGTGGCGAAGGATGGTTTTGGAGTCGAGCGACGTTTCCGGATTCTCCGATTCCCCATCGCCGGAGAAGCCGAGCACATGTTTACCGATGCGCCGCTCCACCACTTTGTCGAGATCGACAAACGCACCGCCGCAAATGAATAGCACGTTTGTGGTGTCTAGTTTGATGTANTCCTGCTGCGGATGCTTGCGCCCGCCCTGCGGCGGAACGTTGCAGACGGTTCCCTCGAGAATCTTGAGCAGCGCCTGCTGCACGCCTTCGCCCGACACGTCGCGGGTGATNGAAACGTTCTCGGTGCGGCGGGTGATCTTGTCGATTTCGTCGACGTAAATGATGCCAATCTGCGCGCGCTTCACGTCGTANTTNGCNGCCTGCAACAAACGCAGCACNATNTTTTCAACGTCNTCNCCGACGTAACCGGCCTCGGTCAACGTCGTGGCGTCAGCAATGGCGAACGGCACATCCAGCATGCGGGCCAGTGTGCGCGCCAAAAGGGTCTTTCCGGAGCCGGTCGGGCCAAGTAGCAGGATGTTGCTCTTTTCGATCTCGATCTCGTTTTCGTCCTCNGCNCCNGNGTTGATNATTTTATCGTCGCCCTCGGTNTTCACCGTGAGGCCGGATTGTATCCGCTTGTAGTGGTTGTGCACGGCAACGGCCAACGCCTTCTTNGCGTCGTCCTGCCCGATGCAGTGGCGATCCAGCTCAGCCTTGATCTGCNTCGGCCGAGGCACCTTGAGTTTGATCGCTTTTTTCTTTTCCTCATCCTGCAGTTCCTTATCGAGAACGTTTTTGCAGACGNGGATGCAATTGTCGCAGATATACACGCCCGGCCCGGCNATGAGTTTGCGCACTTCNGNATGCGATTTTCCGCAGAAGCTGCAAAGGGTGATTTGGTTCGGCCGNGCCATTTGCGCGTTAAATTATTTCTTCTNTTTCTCGTCCTTGAGGCTGGCGACTTCCTTGCGGGATTTCACCACTTCATCCACGAGACCGTATTTCTTGGCCTCATCGGGCGACATGAAAAAGTCTCGATCGGAGTCCTCGACGATTTTCTTCATTTTCTGCCCGGTATGCTCNGCCANAATTTCGTTCAGCCNATCTTTCAACCGCTGAATCTCNGCCGCCTGAATTTCGATATCNGAGGCNTTGCCCTGCGCGCCGCCCCAAGGCTGGTGAATCATAATGCGCGCGTTCGGNAGCGCGTAGCGTTTGCCTTTGGTGCCGGCAGAGAGAAGCACGGCTCCCATGCTGGCGGCCTGCCCGATGCAGTAGGTGTTCACNTCGCAGGTCAAAAACTGCATCGTGTCGNACACCGCCAAACCNGCNGTGATGCTGCCACCCGGCGAGTTNATGTACAGGTGAATGTCCTTTTTTGGATCCTGCATTTGCAGGAATAACAACTGGGCGATCACCAGATTTGAGATGGTGTCATCGATCGGTGTGCCGATGAACACGATCCGGTCCACCAACAGGCGCGAGTAGATGTCGTAACCGCGCTCACCNCGGCCGGTCTGCTCGACGACCATTGGGACCAAAAAATTATTTACCTCCAAGCNTTCCCTCATGGCCCNCNACCATACCGGCCNCACGATTAGCNCGTCAAGCGCGTGACTTTTCNNGATCCGGCTGCCGANCCANCTATTCTTNGGTGAGNGCACCGTGTTGTTCCAANAATTCAGNCACCTCGTTNTCGCCNCATTCCCTCGCCAAATNCAGCGGAGTCNNCCCCTGCAGNTTTCCCGTCCNTGATTTGTTGATTCATATCGGCACCATTGGCGATGAGATGCCNCACGACTTNCAGTCGTTTTTCCTCCTTAATATATCCGCCCTGCTGTCTCGCCACCTCGACCGGGATTCCNGAAAGACACATCCAGTGCAATGGCGATGCGTGGATGGTTTCNTCGGNCGCGTTGATGTCGACACCNCATCTCGAGATGTCGATCGATCTCGGCAACATCCCCCCACAGGCAGGCATNATGGAGNGACACCTTGGCCAACTCCCGCGCAGTGGGTGTTGATATATANTTAAANCCTAACCAACCCNCNACGCCAAGCGCCGCCGCCGCCAATCCAATCATAGAAGTTTTGCCCTCCAATTCCATCGCGATAAGACTTCCAGCCACCGCTACGAGAATGCAGAGAATACTCAACGCTTCGGAGAAATGTTTCAGGATAGACCGTGATCGTATCTCGTCTAAAACTGCACGCGGTGTGTCACCGCCCAAAGAGACGATGATCATGACCAAGCCCGCCACCCCAAACAAAAAGAATACAATATTCAATTAACCAGAGTTTTCGACCTGAAAGAACTTCGCGATCACGGAGACCAAAATACAGGACGACATGGAGGGCAGACCAAGCAACGCTAATACCAACCGATTTTTCATTTTNAGTANTNAGTCACTCTGCAGAAANAGGGGCCACAAGCAACGNTTGGCCAAGCGAGGGTTAGTGTCGGGTGGCGTCGGCCTTGGCCTCAGCGTCGGCCTTGAACTTGGCCAAGCGGCGTTGGATCTCGGCCTCTTTGGCCCAGAGCGCTTGGCCCTCTGCGGGTAAGCGATGGATTGGGTCGTAGTAATAGAAAATCTCACCCGGCTTGGCTGTGGGCGAGGTCCACGCGGAAACGCCGATCTCCCGGTCGTAGAGTGTGTAGCTGGAGATTTCCCGTTTACCCCCGCCGCCGGGAGCGTCGCAAACCATGCGCGGTGTGTTGAAGCCGGCGATCGAACCCTGCAGCCGGCGCGATAAATTTTCGGCCGAATGAACCGTCGTGCGGAGGTGTTCGCAGCCCGGCACCATATCGTGCAAATATATGTAATAGGGCTGGATGAGCTGCGCGGAAAGTTTTTTGGTCGTGTAGTGCAGGCAGTCAAACGCATCGTTCACGCCGCTAATGAGCACCGATTGGTTTCGCACCCGCACGCCGGTTTCGGACAACGCCTTCATCGCACGCGATGTCCACGCCGTGATCTCGCGGTCGGTGTTGAAATGCGTGTGCAGCGCAACCTCCTTCATCCGATCGCGGCCCAGTTGGCAAACCTCCCCAAGCGCCTCCACCCATTCGGTGTCGCTGGTAAATTTCATTGGCATAATCGCCACACCCTTGGTTGCGATGCGAATCCGGCGCACGGTCGGGATCTCCAACAGCGTCGTGCCGATGTGGCGAATCTGGTTCGGCCGCAGCAATAAAGCGTCCCCTCCTGAAATGACGATGTCCTCCAGTTCCGGGTGATTTCGGATGTACTCAAACGTCGCATCCCACTCGGTAGTTTTCGCGCCGTAAGTGGATTTACTCTTCACCGCGGTACTGCCGCCCACCACCCGGCTGCGCGTGCAAAACGAGCAGTAGACCGGGCAAAGTGTGATCGGCAAAAACAGTGCCTTGTCGGGATAACGATGCGTGAGATACGGCGTCGCCTTGTCACTATCCTCGGCCAGTGAGTCATCCATCACATGCGGATGATCCGGCTCGAACTGCGAACCAAGCGGCAAAAATTGGCGGCGGATCGGGTCGTTTTCCACATTGCCCCAGTGGATGCGCGAAAAGACGTATGGCGTGAGCCGCACATTCATCGGAGTCTTGAGCAGGCCGGCCTCGATGTCGGCGATCAACGCCGGCGTGGCCAACTCCCGCAGCACCTCCTGAATTCCGTGGATGGAGGTTACCGAGTTTTGCTGTTGCCAGCGAAAATCCCCAAACGTCTCCGCGTCCACATCTCGCCAAGAGGGGATCGTCCGCCAGAATTCCGAGCGATCAAACTCATACGTCAACGGCCCGCCTCCTCCCGGTTGGGCGCAGGGAGATTCGTTTTGTAAAGTGGTTGCTTCCTCAATCATCGACTCAGCGAAACAGCAAAATTGCAGGTGACTAATTATAGTTCATGCGATCGATTTTACGAGTCAATTCACAGCGTGTTTTCACCGCTTGGTTTTCGACGTCACGCAGATTTCAGAAATAACCATCCCCTTGTCGATCGCCTTGCACATGTCGTAAATCGTCAGTGCCGCCGTCGATACCGCAGTGAGTGCCTCCATCTCAACCCCNGTTTTCNCCGAAATACGTGCCGACGCAGAGATGACGATGCGGTCGCGACTGGCCGGGATTTCGAAATCCACCTCCGCATGGGTGATCGGCAGCGGATGACAAAGCGGGATNAGTTCGGCCGTTTTCTTGGCCGCCATGATGCCNGCCAAGCGCGCCGTCGCCAGCACGTTACCCTTGGCGGTGTCGCCGCGTTCAATGGCATCCAGCGTAGCCGCGCTCAGGCGAATCTCACCCCGGGCCATCGCCTCGCGATCCTGCACCGGCTTGGCGGAGACATCGACCATGCGCGCCTCGCCCTCGGCATCAATGTGAGTCAACTCTCTCATTCTATTGGGCTGCGTAAAGAATCATGCCAGCTACGAAGCATGCCAATCATGCGGTCGCGGAGCAACTCCTCGGGGCGAATGTGTTTGGGGATAAAATCGGGCGACGTACCGAGCAGATCCGTCGTCACCAATATCTGGCCGTCACACGCCGCACCGGAGCCGATCCCAATGGTTGGAATCCCGATGGCCGCAGTAATCTCTTTTGCGACCGGGGCATCAACCAACTCCAAAACCACCGCGAATGCGCCCGCTTGGCCGAGCGCTTGGGCATCGGCCAGCATCGCCTCACGCTGTACCTCGTCGCGTCCCTTAATTTTATAACAGCCCTCCTCGAGAACGCTTTGAGGCAGCATGCCGAGGTGTCCGAGAAACGGGATGCCAGCAGAACCAATCGCCTCGACCTGTGGCAGAATCGCGCGCCCCCCTTCCGCTTTCACGCCTTCTGCTCCGGCCGTCACCAAACGCTGGGCCGAGGTCAATGCCTGCTCCGGTGTCTCGTACGTTCGATAGGGCAAATCCGCCACGACCAATCCGCGGGGCTTGGCCCGTGCCACGGCGCGGACATGGTGCTCCATTTCCTCGAGCGTCACATGGGTGGTGTCGGGATAACCCAGCACAACCATCCCCAAAGAATCGCCCACCAACACCAGTGGCACCCCGGCGGCATCGAGCAACTTGGCCATGGGAAAATCGTACGCTGTCAGCGCAGCGATTGGTTCGCGGCCCTTGCGTTCCCGAATAGTTTGTGGCGTCTCCGTTGTCTCGCTCACGCCGCCAGATTCCCCCCTGCCCTCATCGCGCTCAAGCGCAAAACTCCATTACCCTCCCCGGTCCGGGTCAAGCCACGGCGTGCCGGATTAATACCACGCCGAGGATCTCAACACCTCAGCGTGGCCATCGGTGAAACTGACGTTGCTTCTGCCGCTGTTCCGGAGATGCGGCTCTCCCCAGTTTGGGCCACCTGAAGTGACACAGCCATTACACGGCCGGATGTTGCCGGGATCGTGCACGATCTAGTAGACCGGTTTTTCGCGATATTTCTCTGTGACACACCTGAGCGGGTTGTCCGTGTTCACCGGTTGCGTGTAAACGTCTGTTTTGTAGACAACCGTCGAGGGTTTTCGCACGGCACTTTCCTTGATCGATGGGAACTCCCACGCACCGGGCCAATCGCATCCGCCCAACCGGAAGTTCGCCCTGTAGTTGTTCGTCGTCCGCTCGATGTCGTACAGCGTCTCCTTGGTTTTGAACGGCTTACTCGGGCAACGCAGCGTGGCTATGGTTTCCTGATATCCGTAGAAATAGTTGAATCAGGAGCTGCGGTTCTGCTGGATGCCGATCAGTGAAAATGTCCACGCGTAACGATCGTCGTTATCC
>NZFR01000109.1 GCA_002689335.1 Verrucomicrobiales bacterium | reverse complement strand
GTGCTGCGGGAAATGGAAAAACCGGATGAAGCGATTTTGATGTACGAACAAAATCTCACCACCGACGTGCCGGTGGATTGGCGACGTTCGGCGCTACTAAAAATCGCCGATGTGTATGTAGAGGAAAACCGACTGAGCAATGCAGTTCAGCGGTTGGAACGCTTTTTTATTCAGCACCCCAACGACCCGGCGGCCGGCCTGTCGCACATGACGCTCGGAGAGCTTCGTTTGAGGCAGTTTTATGCTTTGCCAGAGGCGGGCCGCCCGCGATCGACCAATCTGCTCAGTGAGGCGGTCGGGCATTTTGACGTGGTGCTCAAAACCAAGTCCGACGAAAATTTGATGGGCAAATCCTGGGCGGGCCGTGGGTGGGCGTTGTGGGAATGGGGCACCCTCTCCGGCCGTGCGTTTCAGATCAACATGGCCAAGGACGCGTTCACCAACGCCGTCCACGAACTACCGCGCTCACGCGAACGGGCGGTGGCACAATTTAAGGTGGCCGACTGCCTGTTTCAGGGTTCCGAACATGCTTCCGCGATCAGCAACTATTGGGCGGCAATCAACATCGCGACGAACACCGTCGGTCGGGACGATCGTTTGGTGGATCGTGCGCTGTACCAAATTGTGCGTTCGGGGGTGCAGCGATTGGATCTCCCCAGTGCAGGTCAGGCGGTCAGAAATTTACTCGATTGGTTTCCCAATAGTTTCTTCAGCGACCGCAGCATGTTGCTTTACGGTCAGTCCCTCAATCGACAGGGTAAACCCTCCGAGGCCCGAGAGGTACTCACTTCATTCGCCAAGGAGTTTCCGCAGTCGCAGCTATTGCCGGAGACGCGGCTTGCCGTCGCGCGGACGCATGTCATGGACGGCAGTTGGGTGTCATCTATCCTTGAGTACGATCGCTGGGTGACCAACTACCCTTCGCACACGGCGCTTTCTCAGGCGGAGTTCGATCGAGCTTGGCTGAACCATCAGGCAGGAAATACGGCTAAGGCGTATCAACTGTTTACCAATTACATCCAGCGGTTCCCGACCAATCAACTTGCGCCGCTGGCTCAAAAGTGGATCGCTGATTTTCATTTTCAATCCGGTAAATTTGCTGATGCGGAGCAGGTCTATCGCCGGCTTTTCGAAAACACCAATCTACTCGAACTCGCCGGCAGTTTGGCTTGGGAAGCACGGTTGAGTGCGGGCCGTTCGGCTTTCTTCCGGCAAAACCATGCCGATGCCGAGACGTTGTTGAGTGCCGTCGTCAACGCGACCAATGCTCCCGTCGAAGAGGTGGCGCGGGCCGAGTTTTATCTCGGTGATGTCGCTGCCGAACAAACTGTTCGTACCCCGACCAACCTAGTCGAGGCGATCACGCACTATCAACGCGTGGCTCGCGAGATGACCAACAGCCCNTTGAACGCTGCGGCTTGGGGGCGCTTGGGGGNTTGCCACCTTCAGTTGGGCGAACTTGGCCAAGCCTTGGCCGCATACCAAACCGTTACCGAATTGTCCGGGGCCGATGTCACTACCCGCAGTCAGGCCCAACTCGGCCTCGCCCGGGTGTTGGTCGAGCAGGCGGACAATACCGGCGAGACGGATCAGGCCGAGAGCCTAGTGAAGCAATCGCTTGATCATTGCCTCGGCATCGTTTTTGGCGGCAACCTTCGTTCGGCCAACGAGAAGATGGATCCGTACTGGGTCAAGGAGGCNGGCCTCATGGCGGGTCGNTTGGCNAAGCGGCTTGGNCAAGCGGAGCAGGAACGCAAACTCTACACGCGCTTGGCCAAGGAGCTGCCGACCATGCCACTCTGGCAGACCAAGCTCGACGTACTCAACGGGAAAACCAACGCACCGGCTCCCCCAAAACCGCCACAACCGACAGCCCCCTGACCATGCTTGTCCTTAAAGAGTTGGCCGACATTGCCTTGGAACATTCGGATGCGTTGGCTGCCAAGGTTACTCCGGTTAATCTGACGGATTCCCTGACGGTTGCTGATGGCCAACCGACCCTCATGGGGGTGGTCAACCTTTCCCCCGATTCGTGGTACCGCGAGAGTGTTTGCCTGACGGTAGACTCGGCAGTGCAACGTGGNNGCGTGCTGGCGAAGCAGGGGGCGGNNATTGTGGATNTCGGNGCGGAATCCACGNTTGGCCAAGCGGATCGNGTNGATGCCGCTGCACAACAANAGCGTCTGTTACCGGTCATCGAGCAACTGAGTNCTGCCGGGGTGGTCGTNTCCGCCGAAACATACGATTTGGAAGTGGCNAAAGCCTGCCTCGCTGCCGGGGCGAAAGTACTGAACCTCACCGGNTCGGCGCAAAGTGGGGAGATGTATCGACTAGCCGCCGATCACGATGCAGCGGTGATCGTTTGCTATGTNGCGGGAGAGAATGTGAGGGAAGTGCAGGACATCCCGATTGACGATGATCCGATCCCTCGCATGAACGACTTTTTTGAGCGCGAGATCGAGATGGCGACCGGATGTGGTCTTCGCAAAGGCTTCGTCGATCCCGGGCTGGGTTTTTACTACAAGAATTTNCAGGACAGTTCCGTGCGGATTCGACACCAAATGAAAACCTTCCTTAACGCCTTTCGGTTGCGAACACTGGGTTGGCCCGTCTGCAACGCGCTGCCGCATGCGTTCGAGTGTTTTGGGGAGGAAGTCAGAAGCGCTGAGCCGTTTTTCTCCGTGCTGGCCGCTTTGGGAAAAACCGACCTAATCCGCACTCATGAAGTCCCCCGCGTTAACGCCGTGCTAAAAACGCTTGGGGTTTTTTGAGTGAGCGGTGTTGAACTCAAATCATCCGCCCTACAAAAAGCACCCCATTCCGTTAGTCGTTATTTTCCCTCAGGGATGCCTGTGGGGAAGGAGTGAGTGAGGGGGGTGGCCAGTTCGATGCCGTACTCTTTTTGTAGTTCGTATGCGGCGCGGTTGATCGAGTTGCGCGCTTCGACGACACCGTGAACAGCCTTCAGGTTATAAAGCAAACGCCACGTGACGGCGTGGTCTCCGTTGCTGACGAGTTTGATGATTCCCTTGCGCTCCGAGTTGATCGTGCTAGTCAGTTTGCAGGCTTTTTTCAGGACAGCTTCGAGAAATTTCTGTGTCGATTCAGAGGGGGTATCGTAGCCGATGTTGAAGTCGACGAAGTCGGAGACGCCCTTGCGTGATTCTGTGTTGAGGATTTCCACCTGTTCGTTTAGCAGGAGCGAGTTGGGTATGGTGATATTGTGGTTGCGAATCAGGTCGCGGAGGAGGGTAAGTGTCCCGCGAGTTTCGAGCACGATCGCGAGGATGTTCTCGTTCGGTATGCGAATGACGTCGCCTCGTTCGATGTTGCCGTTGCTGATAACCATGATGCCGCTGATAAAATCTTTCAGCCAATAATCCTTCGTGGTGAAAACCAACACGGCGATCGCGCCGAGAAAACTGGTGGTCTGCAGCCAGTCTTCGAGTCCCCAGATATTGAGGAAAATCAGGCCGGCCATAACGCCCAGCAACAGCAGCGAAAGCAAATGCAGACTGTGTGAGGAGTGGGATTCGACGTAGAGCGAGGTGCCTTCGACCTCCCGCTGGCGGCCATATTTTTTGAGGATCAACGAATGAGTGAATTGCGATCCGAGATAGATCAGCAGCATGAGCAATCCGGTGTGACTAAAGTTCGAGGCGAGTTGGAGCTGAAAAGCTACCGCTATCAGATAGGTCAAAAAGAGGATGGTGTTGATCAAGCGCAACAATCGCAATCGAGGCTGATTCACTCCGATAGTCTGGACGCTGAGGTTGTTAATGATCTGCTTGCCGAAGATGAAGATCAGCAAGTTGATGACGAACGTGACGTAGTGAACCGAGTTGAGCGTCGTGAAATAATCCAACAGCCCACTGATGCCGGAGTCTTTAATGGAGTCGACCACATTGCCGACGACATTGGTCGGGGTGATGCTGTTGGTTTGATTCATGAATATTTATTCGACGGGAATGAGCCTTATGCGACGGACGTCCATCACGGCGCCGCGCGCCTTTTTGACCGGCTTAATCCAGAACCGATGTTCGCCCTTGGCCAAGCGCACGGTTCCGACTTTGCGGGGGACGAAGTTTTGGAAATGGCCGGTGTCCTCGACGATGAATTCGTTGGTTTGGCCCTCGACGACGAGTGCAACTCGACTGCCTCCATGGCCCCGACCGCAGCCCTGATGAATCTCGATGTCAAAATTGCCTCCACTCTCGACATTGAAATCCCANTAAACCTGATCNNTGGNGTTGACCCAAAAACCGACNGTGTTTTTGTGAGGNTTATTTTCGTACTGGAGCTTTACGCCGTGAATCGTCGAGTCGCGNGAGTGCAGGAGGATCGAGCGGTCGAGCGCTTGGCCAATCGCTTCGCCTTCNGGNGCGGGCCGAAGGATGACCGCCCGCACTTGAGGCGTTTCCCTTNTGAACTTCAGCTCAACTTTTTGTTTTCCGGCTGTGGTGAAATAAATTTTACCCAAGTTGACATTGCGAAACCGGTTGGCCGCCCCGGTGGCTTCGAGTTTGGTGGCGACACGGTANGANCTGACGTTGGGCGAAGCGGTACTCTCGCCCTTGGCCAAGCTATAGACCAGTTCCATCCAGTATTTGCCAGGGCGAGTGGCATTATAGTCCCAACTATGCGCAGGACCGTCGGAGGTGGGTTTGAACAAAATTCGGCCGTCAGAGAGTTGAGGNTGNTCGCCAAACGNATCCTTCTTCGTCTCGACCTTTCGCCCCCCGTTNCCGTGGGTCATAATACCCTTGTCGGTGACGCTGAACTCAAGGTGGATCAGTTTGTTGCCCTTGGAAAAGGAAACATTGGCGATGTGATCCAGCGANTTGGCGTCGGCCGACACGGNCAATAGAGCTGAGAAAACGAGGNTGNTGAGTTTGGTAAGGNTCANTTGGTTTTTGNTTGGGTCAATTTGTTNAGTTTTCNAAACGTGCGCGGCCCTATCCAGCGAGTGTTGTATTTNTTTAGCCACGCATCGTCGAGTTTTGGTCGGNNTTCGCGTCCGTAAAGTTGATGGTTCATGCCGTGCCACGGAAGCGGTTCGACGGTCCAGCCTTGGGCGACGTGAAAATCGGCGTCCTTGTCCCAGCCGCTGGTNAATAGATAAAAATGGCGGATGGTGTTGCTCGATTGTACNGGTAGAGTAAGGGCGTCGAAGTCGAGCGTCAGTTCGTCGCCGGCTGCGATGATGGCTAGTTGATTGTCTTTCGCCCNGATGAGTTCATCCACAGCGCCGTAGCGAGTGACCCAGCCAGAGGGTGTGATGCGCCAATTCGGCGTGTCCGAGGTCTCGGTATGGATGGGGGTAAGCGGCAGGTGGCTTGGCAGTTTTTCGAACGCGCCGTAGCCGTGCCAGTGTAGGTCGGTGGCTGAGGCGTGCTGNGTGGTGNTGGCNGGGAGATCGGTTTTCTCGAAAAGCGCGATGCGATTCCAGTGGATTTCGAANGCCATGGAAAGTCGNAGTTGAGTTGCCCCAGTGGGGAGTTTGTTTTCGAGATCGACGACGATGGTCTTGGTTTTGCCGACTGGCGCGCCCACGGNAACGTCCACTTTTTGCCAGCCATCGGCGGTTCGGGCCTCCAGCACGGGGAAAGGGAAGGGCAGTTCAGGACGGTGCGAGGCCGAGATGTTGGCCATGCCACCGCCGAAGTGAAGCCAACCGGTCATGGCCAAGGCCAACGGCGCGGTGGTTTCGAGTTTTCCAAAATCGAGTTCGACCGAGTANGGCTTGGCCAAGCCGCGGAGTTGCGGTTCGCGAAGGGCGACGGGGGAGAGCCAAGCNTCGTCGTTTTTCTGCAGNGCTGTNGTGACGTTCATGCCGTCGNTGCGCTTGGCTTGCTTGAGAGGTTTGCGCTTGGCCAAGGCGATCAGCCCGGCATCCGGATAGGGGCCGCGCGGCAGNAGTTTTGTNTTTGGATGAACCTCGGTGCCGATCGGCACGTCCACTGTAATGAGCTTGGCCTCGTCGAGGTACAAAATCTCCCGCAACTCCTCGGTGATCTGAAGCCGGTATTTGCCGTCGATTGGTTTGAAGTTCCGCGCGTCTCCGACCCACACGATTTCATCCGGGTCGGCGTCGATGTAAACACCCTCTGCCACCGGCAGACCAAGTGGCGATGAGCCGAGCAGGTCGGTGACGAATCGGAACCGATCGCCGTCCCAGCAGTAAAGGTACGGGCAGGAACCGGTGGGAAGGATGAGTTCTGTCAGCGTTATTGACTCGTCGCGCTTGACCTCGACATCGACGTTGTTGAGCGAGAGATCGAACCACCGAGCGGTCAGTGAGTTTAGCAAGGCGTTGGTCCCCACGCCGATCTCGACCGGCAGGGTTTGGGCGGTGCGTTTAAACCGCAGGCCGCCGGTGACGCCCTCGACCTGAATGCCCAGTCCGCTTGCGTTGGAGCGGTTGCCGTACAGGCGAACCTTCAACTGCAAATTTTTGTTGCCGCCGTCGTTGCGCAAATATTTGAGACCGGAGTCGTCCGCTAAAATCAGGTCGGAGTCGCCGTCGCGGTCGATATCCGCAGCGGCCATCTGGCTGATCGCCCCAGCCACGCTCTCAAGGCCAAGCGCGGCGGATGTGTCTGCGAAGCCGGCGGTGCCCTTGTTGCGGAACGAATGCAGTCCTTGGCCAAGCGCGAAAATATCCAACCAACCGTCGTTGTCGTAGTCGATCAGTTGCAGATCGGTGGTTCCCGGCTTGGCCAATTTGAGGGTTTGAGTTTCCTCGAGTCCGTTGAAGTGAATCTGAATTTTTTCGCCGACCAAGCTGATGAGATCGATGCGGAGGTCGTTGTTCAAATCGCCAGTGGCCACTGCGCGAACGGCGGTTTGGGTGGGGAGCGTGTTGGTCGGGGAATGCACGGAGCCTCGCTGTTTTTGAAGATAGGTCGGCGCGTCGTCTTTGCGGGGGATGATGACGTCGAGCATGTCGTCGTTGTTCCAGTCATCCGCAACTAGTTTGAGTGCGCCGGTGATCTGTGTGGGGATGCCGGAGGTTTTACTGATGTCTTTGAAATAAAGGCTGCCGAGGTTGCGGAAAATTTTGAGCCCGGCGTCTTCGGGTTGTATGGCGAGCAGGTCCAGTTTTCCGGTGAAATCGATATCCGCGATCAGCGCGTCGACGGCCTTGAGCGAAGAGAGCCGCGAGAAGCGGGACATGTCACGGGCGAGTCCATTTGTGGCAAACCGGTAGGCGTGTGAGCCTTTATCGCTGAGCATCAACACATCGTCGAAGCGGTCGTTGTTAAGATCGCCGACGAGGCATTTGGTGTAGTTGGCGTTGGTTAGCGTCGGAAACTCCATGCCGAACGCAGCGAAGACACCGTTGGTGTTTGCCAGCGTGCGGAAGGTGTTGGTGTGGGTGCGGACGAACAGGCTGTTGATGCCGTTGTGGTTGAAGTCGATCACGCCAAACGGCCCAGTAAAATGAGCAGCGTTTCCGGCGAACGCAGTTGCTGTGGCATCGACGAATTTCACGGCGATGCCTGCGTCGGATGGTTGGTCGAGTTTGAACGGGATTTTGACTTCGGTGTAGATGCACTTTTCCCAAGCCGCTTGGTCGTCCGGCATTTGTTTATCGGCGATGCGCTGCTGGTGCAGTTCGAGCGCGGCCTTGGCTTCGTCGGGGCGACCGGCCTGCATGAGGGCTTGGCTCCAAGTGTACGCGGCCCCGAGGTGATCCTCCTCAAACGAGGCAACCTCCTCGAGATACAAAACGGCGTCCTCAAAATTTCCGACAGCCAATTTAGTTTTGCCGAGAAGATAGCCGACCGCTCCGACTGTGTTGTCGATGTCGTACGACTGTTGCAGCGCTTGGATGGCGTTGGTCGTTTGGTTGAGGCGTAGGTGCGCGCAGCCGACGAGGAAATGTCCGGCCCCGATGTTGTTGTCTATAGCCAATGCTTCGCTGGCAAATTTGATGACCTCTGCGGGTTGATTGGCCAATCGATGCGCGTTGGCCAAGTTGAGCAACAGGTCGGTCTCGGTGGGCTTGTGCTGGAGCACTTGCGAGAAGGCGTCGATCGCCTTTTGAGCTTCGCCAGTGTCGTAATAGGTTTTCCCAGCGTTAAGGAGGCGGTCAAAGTCGGCTTNACTTTTACCCGGGGACGAAGTGATCCAAGTGAAGATCACCGGAGCCAGCACGACGANTACGAGAAGCACGAGGAACTTCGCGTTGGAGGGCGCTTGACTCGATCCGGAATCTGCGGTCATGGGCTGGAGGATAGCGATCGTTCCCAACTTGACCAAGGTGAAATCCATCCCTAGTTTCGATCTCGAACAGCCATGAACCCGATGAAAAAACGTCCCGAATTCCGCTTGGCCAAAGGCTTCACATTGATCGAACTACTGGTGGTCATTGCGATCATCGCCATCCTAGCTGGCTTGCTTTTGCCGGCCTTGGCCAAGGCGAAAGCCAAGGCGGGGGAGTCGGCTTGCCTCAACAATTGCAAGCAAATGGGTTTGGCTGTGACGATGTATATTTCCGAGTACGATAATCGAATTCCACTTTGCCGAAACTGGGGCAAGGCTTGGGGCGGAGACCATGCGCTCCGGAGTGACCCNGTGTGGATGCCTCAACTGCTTGAGCCGTACATTGGGAAAAATACCGGCGCGCCCGACTCGAAAAACCGCAACCAAACCAAGATGCCGCACTCGGTGTTCGCCTGTCCGGTGGCGATCAGGACCAACGATAAAAACTTGTCAAACCGATTCCGAAATAACGACTACGTCACATATGTTTGGAATCATATTTACCTCAACAAGAGCCGGAGCAGATACGAGGTGCGGAGTCCGGTGAGCGGGCGGCGTGCCGAGGATTGCGTAAATCCGACTCTCTCGGTTTTGACCTGGGAAATGCCGTACTGGGACTACAAGCAAATGCCGCACAAACGGGGCATTGTATTGACGTACGTCGATGGGCATGCCGCCCGAATGGACGGTTCACCCAAGGAGCACGACTGGTGGGCCTACCACAGCCGGGACGGCTGGGAGGAAGGGGAGTACACTTGCGGCAACACGCACTAGGCGTGTTTTGGTTCACCCACGCGTCGGCAGTTTTTTCTCGACCGGAACTTTGCTGAGCTTGGCGAATTTCGGAAGGCCGCGTTCGGTCGGTACTTCCACTTCTCCTTCGATCAACGGTGCGGCGTAGTCGATGAAATTTTGGTTTGGCAGCCAGCCGTCTTCGCTAATCCAATCGTCGGGAATGGTTCGCTCAACCAACGCGATGTCACCCAGCGTGTGCAGCCCGGTGCTAAACTCGTAAGGTTTTTTCGATGTGCGCTCGAGCGTAACCATGAAGCCGCTCTTGCCCTCGATAGCAGCCTTTACAGCTGCGTTGCCGCAGGCGACTGCTTCCTGAACATCCGTTTTGCTGGCGTGATGCGCTGCGCAACGCTGTGCATAACCGAGTTTGACTGTGCGAGTCTTGAGATCAAGTTTTTCCTGAACAATCTCGGCCAGCGAGTCAGCGGCACCGGAGAGAACCGGGTGGCCAAACGAGTCGAGCTTGGATTTGTCGGCACCGATTTCATCTCCCTCGGCGTTTTTCAATCCCTCGCCCACGACGATGATACAATAGCCAAGCCGATCATTGACCCGCTTGACCTTGTCGAGAAAAGCGGCTTCGTCGAGGGGAATTTCCGGCAACAAAATAATGTGTGGCGCGTTGTCGTCGTTGTCGCCTTTGGCGAGCACTGTGCCGGCAGCGATCCAGCCTGCGGCGCGGCCCATNACCTCNATGATGCANCAGGAACCNCCGTCGGTGGCCATTGAGGANAGNTCCTCNGCGATCTCCATCACNGTGGTGGCGTTGTATTTNATCACGCTGCCANAACCGGGTGTGTGGTCGGTGTGNGGCAGGTCGTTGTCGATCGTTTTCGGGACGCCGATGCAGCGGAGTTCGTANCCTCGTTTTTGCGCCTCGAGATGCACCTTATTGTTGGTGTCCTGCGAGTCGTTTCCGCCGGCGTAAAAAAAGTACCGAATGTTGTGTGCCTCAAACACATCNAACAACCGGTCCATGTCTTTTGCCGCCTGCTCGGGGTTTTTTTGAAATTGCACCTTATAGCGACAGGTGCCCAGCGCAGCGCCGGGGGTGTGCTTAAGTTCCTCGATCGAACGGGCTTTCTCCTCGTTCAGGTCGATCAGGTTTTCGTGGAGGATGCCGTAAATCCCGTTCAGGCCACCGTAGATTTCCTCGATGTTGTCCAGATGCTTNCCTGCCTCCTGTATGACACCGGCCACGCTGGCATTGATAACCGNAGTCGGGCCGCCGGATTGGGCCACCAACAAATTCCCAACCAANTTGTTGNNGGAACCGCNGGAAGNGTCCGGGGCAGCGTTTAGGTCGTAAATAAGGCGTTCGCCCGCAGGCTGATTTTGATCTTCGGTGTCAGACATGTTGTTCGGTTTTCTCCCAAAAAGGGGGCGAGACATTGCCAATTCGCCCTCTGCCTGTCAAAGCCAAACGCTTTGCCAAGCGGCCGAAGAAGATAGTCAGTTTTTNAGNTTCGCCAANGGGTTGTCGCGGTTGGCCAAGGGGAANGNAACCCGAGCGCCTCCCTGCCGGTGTGACTCGAACAATCCGACGATCATCTCGGTCGCGGTAAGGNCATCATGAAGGNCGGCTTCAGGATCTCGGTCTTCCTCGACAGCATCGATAAGGTCGCGCACGGCTAGCACATTNCCGGCGTGCAGCCCTCCGTCTTTCAGCGTCTCCTTTTGGCCGAGGCCATTGGAGGTGATCGGNGTCCANTTTTTGCCGGTACGACTCGGTGCCCATGAACCATCAGCCAGCAATGCGGCGGTCGGCAGGTAGCCAAATGTCATTTTGATCACGCCTGAACTGCCGAAGATGGTCAGTCCAAAACGGTTCGGTTGGCCGGCCCCGTTTTTTACAGAACGAAAGTGGGCGAACGCTTCGTTGGGCANTGCGNACGTGGCCCCGACGCTGTCTCCAGCCAGCAAACCGATCCCTTCGCTGCCGGGTTTCACGTGTTTGGGCGAAACCGACTCGCCGCCCTGCCGAGCGTAACCCTGCACCCAGAGGGGTGCCCCGGCGAGATGCTGGGTGAGATCAAAAATATGCGTGCCGAGTANCCACAAATCTTCACCGCCACCACGCCGGTCTTCCTTGCCGTGCATTTGATATTCGAGAACGCGTCCGATTTTGCCATCAGCCAACACTTGCTCAATCTGTGTCAGGACCGGGCTGTAACGCGTTTGGTGGGCAACGGCGACCTTGATGTTTTTCTTTTCGCAAGCGGCCACCATTTCGTCGGCTTGGCGCAGGGTTTGGCAGAGTGGTTTTTCCTNATAAATACCGCGAACACCGGACTCTGCNGCAGCGACTATCATGTCCCGATGCTGATCGAGCCAACGAGGGCAGATGCTTACGAAATCCAGTTTTTCCTGTTCCAGCATTTTGCGGTAATCGGCGTATCCTCTTGGGTTGCCCAAGCGCTTAACCGCATTGGCCAAGCCGGTTGGGTTGTCGTCGGCAACGGCGACGACGTTTGTGTTTGGAAAGTGACGCCAGACGGTGTCCAGTCCGTGACCATAATTTCCGCGCCCGGTGCTGCCGATGACGCCGACTCTATATTTGTTAGCCATGATGTGAGATTGGGTGGGCCGATCAGTCTATCACGCGGACGCGATAAAAGAGCGAGCTTGTGTCGCTGTTTGGATCGATGTAAAGCTGCTTGTTGGGGTGATGTATAAAGGTTTCCATTGGTTGCCACTGGTTGGCTACCGTGTGGTATTCGATGGCATACGATTTACCCCGCATGCCGTGGATGATGCCCCCTCCGCCTTAGCCAACCGAGGCGTGATCGCCGCCTCGTGCCGCGGTGTGCTGTCGTGATTGTCCTTTGCGTGAAGGTCGGCGCCGTGATCGATGAGGAGTTTCACGATCGTTTCCCGCCCAAATTTGATGGTAGTGAACAGGGCTTTTTCCTTTTGCAAATTCGATCGGGGATGAACGTCCGCACCGGACTCGACCAGTTGTTTTAACCCCGTCGTAATACCCGACAAAGGCAGCCTGAAACAGAGGCGTTTTGCCGGCGTCATCACGGGCATCGGGGTCGGCCCCGTGGCGAAGCAGGGCAGCGGCGGTAATTGCATAACCGGCGTTGGCGGAAACAAAAATGGGCGTCCAGCCGAGTTTGTCCTTGGCGTCGAGATTGGAGCCTTTGCTGATCAGAAATTCCGCGACTTTGGGCGAGTCTTTGCCGGCGGCACGATGTAGCTCTGTGCGGTCGAACGAGTCTCGTTCATCGATGTCGGCTCCGTTGTCGATCAGGGTTTGGATGGTGTCGAGTTTTCCAAAAAAGGCAGCATCGTGGATCGGGCCGGCAGCCAGCCAAGCGGGGAATGCGAGGCCGAGAAAAATCGCAGAGTGAAGATATAAAGGCAGAGCTATAAGCAACGAGTAATTGTCGGGAGACAATAGCCCAGCTTGGCCAAGCGGGAAGCATCAGCGTTTGGCGATCGGTTCGCCGTTCACCTTAGTCAATTCCTTATAGGCTTTCACCAGTTTTTTGGTGACCGGGCCGGGTTTGCCGTTGCCGATAACGCGTTCGTCAATCTTCACGACCGGTACGATCTCTGCACCGGTGCCGGTGAGAAAACACTCATCCGCATTGTATAGGTCGTAACGGGTCAGATTCGGCTCGGAGGTGGGGATGTCCATATCGCTGACGAGGTCGATGGCGGTATGTCTCGTGATTCCGTGCAGCGCACCGGACGACAGCGCCGGTGTGTACATCTGGTCGCCTTTGATGATGAACACATTGTCGCCGGTGCATTCGGCGACGTACCCTTCGGCGTTGAGCATAATCGCTTCCTCGTAGCCTGCGGTGTTCGCCTCGATCTTGGCAAGAATGTTGTTGAGGTAATTGAGCGACTTGATCGCCGGGTTGACGGCGTTGTGATGGTTGCGCGTGGTGGCGACCGTCACTATCTCCATACCTTTTTTGTATAGGCTCGGCGGGTAAAGCTGGATGGAATCTGCGATGATGATGACCTGTGGATTGGAGCAGCGGTTGGGGTTCAAACCAAGCGTGCCAGCGCCACGGGTAACGACCAGTCGAATATAGCCGTCGGTAATTCCGTTTTTTCGGCAGGCCTCCACCGTGGCATCCATCAACTGCTGATGCGTCATCGGAATGTCGAGCAGGATGGCCTTGGCGGAATAAAACAAGCGATCAATGTGCTCCTTGAGCTTGAACACGCGGCCGTGATAGGCGCGGATGCCTTCGAATACACCGTCTCCATAAAGCAGACCGTGGTCGAACACCGAAATCTTCGCGTTCTGCTCGCTATAAAACTTGCCGTTAACAAAAACCTTCATCCCGAAAACAGGTAAACTTACGTGAAAACTGCCCCCCTTGGCAAGGACACGAAACACCGACCGTCGTTTGCAGGCTTTTCTGCGACTCGCTAAGTGGATACTCTTTGGCCCAGCGTATAGTGACGCATGCTGTGGATTTCACTCAACAT
>NZFR01000108.1 GCA_002689335.1 Verrucomicrobiales bacterium | reverse complement strand
ATGAACAAGACGCTCTGAGGGTGGATTCGCGATCGAGATTTGGAGGCCGTACTCCATGACGTTCCCGCGTGAGTTGAAGTGCGCTTGGCCAAGCGCTTGGTTTAGGGGACCGGCAGTTCGTCGAGGATTTTTTGGATGATCGTCTCGGAGGTTTTCTCTTCGGCCTCAGCCTCGAACGTCACGGAGACACGGTGGCCTAGCACGTCCTGCGCGACGCTTTTCACATCCTGCGGCGTGACGAATCCGCGTCCGCGCAGGAAGGCGTGCGCCTTGGCCGTGAGAGTGAGCGCCACGGTGGCACGGGGAGAGGCACCGAGTTGAATGAAGTCGGCAAAGTCAATCTCGTACGCGGCCGGTTCTCGGGTGCAGCAAACCATGTCGACGATGTAGTCTTTCACCTTGTCGTCGACGTAAATGTTGTTGATGACTTCGCGCGCTTTGAGGATGTCCTCGACGGTGACGACTTGTTGCGTTTCCGGAGCGGCACTGGTGCGGCCCATGAGGTCGAGGATCTGGCGCTCTTCGTCGCGGTCAGGGTGGGTAATCTTCACCTTGAGCATGAAGCGGTCGACCTGTGCCTCGGGGAGGGGATAGGTGCCCTCCTGATCGATCGGGTTTTGGGTGGCCAACACGAGGAACGGTTCGGGTAGTTTGTATGTCTTTTCGCCAATGGTAACCTGACGCTCCTGCATGGCCTCGAGTAGGGCGCTTTGCACCTTAGCCGGGGCGCGGTTGATCTCNTCCGCCAAAACGAGGTTNGCGAACACCGGNCCCTGNCGNGTGCTGAAGTCGCCGGATTGNGGGTTGTAAATCTGGGTGCCNACGACGTCGGCCGGNAGCATGTCGGGCGTGAANTGCAGNCGCGNGAAGTNGGCGTCCATGCACTGNGCGAGCGANTTNATCGAGAGCGTNTTNGCCANNCCGGGCACGCCTTCCAGCAANACNTGNCCGTTGGCNAGCAGNCCGATAATNANNCGNTCGACGAGCANTTTNTGNCCGANNACGACNTTGCCCATCTCNCCNAANAGNGGCTGNACGAAGGCGCTNGNGCGTTCGACTTCCTCATTGATGGCTGTAATCCCTGCGTTCATGGGCGGCGGAGTATCTGTATTTTTTGAAGTTAAAACAAGGTTCGTGCGAGCTCGATGTCACGGGAAATTTGCGCGGTCAATTCGTCGAGTGAANTGAACGGTTTTTCGTCGCGGAGCCGCTCCACAAATTCGACCCCCAANNNNTCGCCGTAAAGGTCACCCTCAAAATNNAGCANNTGGGCTTCGNCCTGNAGCGTNGGNTCNGGCTTGGCCAATGTGGGTCGNAGGCCGATGTTGAGTACAGCGCGGTGGGTCGCTTGGCCAAGCCGGGTATGCACCGCATACACTCCGTTTGGCGGCAGCACCAACCCATCGGTATCNAGGTTCGCTGTGGCNAAGCCGATNTCCCGGCCTTTGCCATCNCCCTTCACGACNGGGCCTTCGATGCTGAAGGTGCGGCCGAGCATTTGGCCGGCCTCGTCGAGTTTGCCTTNNCTTACAGCGGNGCGGATGCGGGTGCTGCTGACCGCTTGGCCATCAAGCGACACCGCCTGTAATCCGTGCACGCGGAAGCCAAGCGCTTGGCCAAGCGCTTGCAGCGATTCGACGTTCCCGTCGCGTTTGTGGCCGAAGGAAAAATTGGCTCCGACGCAGATGCTGTGAATCGAGCCGAACCCTTCGGCGAGTTCGCGAATGAATGATTCGCCCGGCTTTTGGCTGAACGACTCGTCAAACTGAATAACCAGCGCAGCATCGATGCCTACCACATCCATAGCGCGCAGTCGTTGCGATCGAGTTTGCAACAGGGCTGGAGCGCGGTCGGGGGCGACGATGTTGGCCGGGTGTTGGTCGAAGGTGACCGCGACGGGAACCGCCTCGTGTTGAGTGGCGTCGCTCACCGCCTGTCGCAACACCTGCTGGTGGCCAAGGTGCACTCCGTCGAACATCCCGATGGCGAGGCAGACTTTTTGGTCGCCATTGACCAGATCGCTTGGTTTTGAAAGTTGCTTCACGAGGCGGTGCCAGAAAGTTTGAGCATGGGAATCACGCGCTTGGCCAAGTCCTCCGAGGTGCAGGTGGCCAACGCCTCGAGCGTGGTGGCACCGCTGACCTTGAATTGGCCGGAGACCGTGCGTCGTAGCCCGGCGAGGTGTGCGCCGCAGCCAAGCGCTTGGCCAAGGTCATGCGCGAGCGAGCGCACGTAGGTNCCCTTGGTGCAGGCGATTTTGAACCAAGCGATCGGAGGCTCGTAAGCGGTGATGAGAAATTTGTAGAGGTGGATGAAGCGCTCCTTGCGCTCGACCTCTTTGCCTTTGCGGGCAAGTTTGTAGAGCGGCGTGCCGTCGATCTTGATGGCGCTAACCATCGGTGGNAGTTGCATCTGGTCGCCGAGAAATTCGTTCGCTTTTTCCTGCAGTGCATCGAGGGTGAGATCGGGCACGGGTTGGGTGGTGTCGACCTGTCCCTCGGCATCGTAGGTATTGGTGGTTTCGCCGAACTTGATCGAGCCGACGTAGACCTTGTCGTCGGACATTAGTTTTTCGGAGAGCTTGGTTGCTTTGCCGAGCAGGAGGGTGAGCAGGCCAGTGGCGGCAGGATCGAGAGTGCCGCAGTGCCCAACTTTTTTGATGCGGTAACTGCGCCGTACAATATCCACGATGTCGTGCGAGGTGGGGCCGGCCGGTTTGTCGATGAGGAGCGCCCCGTCGAGGGCGTCGAATGTGTTCAGGCTCATGACGGTCGCGACTGGAGTTGATCGCGGATGGCGGCGATCACACGGCGCTGTATGCCAAGGGGTTTACCTTTGATTCTTGCCCCGGCAGCGGCTTGATGGCCACCACCCCCAAACAGTCCGGCAACGTCGCTGACGTTTACGTTTTTGTCCTTCGACCGAAGGCTGATCCGGGTGAGTTCCGGTTCGAGTTCTTCGAAGACACAGGCGACCACGACCGGTTCGATGGCTCGTACGTGATCGATCAGGCCCTCGGTGTCACTGGCGGTTGCGCCCGTTTTGTCGAAGTCCTCTCTCTTCAACCAAAAGTAGGCGATCTGGTTGTCGTCGATCAGTTTGAATTTGTTGTACACGCGCTGCAGTAGTTTCACGCGTGAGAGCGGGTATGATTGGTAAACCTCGTCGCAGACAGTGGCCAAGTCGGCTCCTTTTTTGACAAGATCACCGGCAGCGTAGTAGGTCGCCGGCAGGGTGCTTGCATACTGGAACGAACCTGTGTCAGTCGAGATGGCCGTGAACAGGCAGTCGGCGATTCGCGGGGTCAGCTTCCAGCCCGCCTCTTTGATCAGGCGATAGATCAACTCGCCGCTGGAAGGTTCGCGACTGGCGATCCAATTGATGTCGCCGAAGCGGGTGTTGCTGGCGTGGTGATCGATGTTGATCAGCATTTTGCGATTCGCGATGTGTTCCTTTGCCGTGCCCAACCGCTCGATGCTGGCGGAGTCGACCGCGATAACACAGTCAAATGCCCGATTGATCTGGCGCGGTGTTTGAATGAGTTGGTCAGGATCGAGGAATTTAAGTTTGGATGGCACGGCATCCTGATTCCAGCAGGTGACCTCTTTGCCCAATTCGAGTAACGCGAGCGACAGACCAAGCGATGAGCCAATGCAGTCGCCGTCCGGTCGCATGTGGCTGCAGACCGCGATGGTGTGACTGTCCCCGATTACCTCGAGGATGCGATCAATAATCTTCAGTCGGGTCGATTTCATCAGGGTTTTCGGTCGGGGAATTCTGCTCCAACTCGTCGAGGATTTGAAGCACACGATCTCCCCGGTTTCGTGCTTCGTCCATGACAAATTTCAGCCGTGGCGTGTAGCGCAGCACCACCGCTTGGCCAAGCTCGTTTTGAATCTTGCCGGCGGATTTACGGACGGCGCGGAATGCCTTGTGTTGCGCCTTTTCGTCGCCTATGGAGGAGACAAAAACCGTGGCCGTGTGGAGGTCGTTGGAGACGCCCACTTCGCTGACGCTGATCATGCCGAGATCCACCGGGAAATGGCGGCGGAAGATTNCATTCAGCTCCCGCTTGAGCAGTTCGCGCACGCGCATNTGGCGCAGATTCGGCATGGTAGGGAAAAGAGTTTACAGTNCCTGGGCCACCTTCTCCTGAGTGTAACACTCGATGATGTCGCCCTCCTGAAAATCGTCGAATCCGTCCAAGCGGATACCGCACTCCATTCCGGAGCGCACCTCGTTGACCTCGTCCTTNAAGCGCTTGAGCGTGTGCGAGATGCCCTCGTAAACTAGATCGCCCTTACGGACAACACGCATCTTGCCCCGGAGGAGTTTGCCGCTTGTGACGGCGCAGCCNGCGACGTTGCCGCCTTTGCTGAGTTCGAAAATTTTGCGCACCTCCGCTTGGCCAGTGACGACGTCTTTCATCAACGGATCGAGCAGGCCGGCCATCGCCTCCTTCACCTCTTCGATCAACTCGTAGATGATGGCGTAAAGTTTGATCTGCACGCCCTCCCGCTTGGNCACCTCGCCCACGCCGGTATCGATCTTGGCATGGAACCCGAGAATGACAGCGTCCGAGGCGCTGGCCAACGTGGCATCTGATTCGGAGATGGATCCTACGCCGGAGTGCACAACTTCAGATTGTACCTTGTCGGATTCGATCTTGTTGATCGAGTCGACGATCGCCTCGACCGAACCTTGGGTGTCGGCCTTGATGATGAGTTTGAGAGTCTTATCGGAATCAGACTGGGTGCGGCTGAACAAGCTCTCCAGCGTCATCTTACGTTTGCGGGCTACCGACTCGTCGCGCTCTTTTGTGATGCGCTCTTCGCAGATGTTCCGGGCTTCCTTGTCGTTAGGCACGATGTTGAATTCCGCACCTGCCTCGGGAACTCCGTTGAGGCCAAGCACCTTTACGGCGCTGGAAGGCCCGGCTTCCTTGATGCGTTTGCCTTCGTGATCAATCAACGCACGCGCTTTGCCGAAGTAGTTGCCACAGACCATGATGTCGCCCACCTTCAACGTACCCTTGCGGACGAGCAGGGTGGCGGTCGGGCCGCCGGCTTCCATGGCCGACTCGACCACGTTACCCAATGCCTTGCGGTTCGGGTTGGCTTTCAACTCCAACACCTCTGCCTGCAGCAACACCATCTCGAGCAGTTTGTCGACGTTCGTGTTTTTCAATGCGGAGACGTCGACGAAAATGGTTTCGCCACCCCATTCCTCGCAGACGACGCCTTTCTCCTGCAACTGNGTGCGGGCCATCGTCGGGTTGGCGGATGGGTGATCAATTTTGTTTACTGCCACGATGATCGGCACCTCGGCTGCCTGTGCGTGGCTGAGCGCCTCCATAGTTTGCGGCATCACGCCGTCGTCGGCACCGACCACAAGAATGACGATGTCCGTGACGTTCGCGCCGCGAGCNCGCATCGCACTGAACGCGGCGTGGCCCGGAGTGTCCAAAAACGTAATTTGCTCGAGTTGTTTCGGCTTCTCCGGGTTGGGGACATTGATGGTGTACGCACCAATGTGCTGGGTGATTCCACCGGCTTCCCCGGCGGTGACATTCGAGTGGCGAATGACATCGAGTAACGTGGTTTTGCCGTGGTCAACATGGCCCATGATCGTGACCACCGGTGCTCGGAGTTGCAAATCCCCTTCGCTGTCTTCAGCGTCAAGGACGACTTTCTTTTTCGTCGTCGCCTTGACGAGACCTGCACCGCGTTCGCGGCGTTCCAGGCGAAAGCGGAATCCGTTTTTGGAACAAATATCCCGGGCGATCGGCTCCTCNATCGATTGGTTGACGTTCGCGAACACGTTCAGCGACATCAGGTCTGCGATGAGTTGGAACGGCTTGCGCTTCATCGCCTCGGCAAGATCGCGCACGATGATTGGCGGCTTGAGTGCGATCAACGGGCCATCCGCAGGTGCAGTAAACTTTGGCTTCCGAGGGCCGCCGCCGATGGTTGTCGGTGCAGGTGTGGTGCCTTCTTTTACCGGTTTTTTGTCCTGCTTGTCCTTCTTTTTGTCCTTCTTCTTTTTTCGATCACGGACAGCGGGGCGAACCGGCATGTTGCCCAGTTCGATAAAGCCTACTTTTTTGCCCAGGTCGGTATCTTTTTCCTCCGCCTTGGGTTCCTCTTCCGGTTCGGCAGTTTCCTCGGTGGATTCTTCCTTCGCTTCCGCTTCCTCTGCAGACTCTTCAACTTCGGCTTCCTCGGTCGNTTCGAGTTNCTCCCGCCGGTNCCTCGGCTANCGGTTCGTCGGTCGACTCCTCGTCGGCTTCGNNTTCTTCCGGCTCAGGCTCCNCGGCGGGGGCGGTNATGATCACCGGCTCGGCAGCNGCCGGGGCTTCTTCGACCGGTGCTTCGGGTTCCGGTTTGCCGNCGATCTGTTCCTCAAGATACTCGGCAGTGATTTTGTCGAGTGTGCTGGAGGCGACTTTCGCGTTGGTAATCCCAAGTTCCTTGGCTTTCGCCAGAACTTCCTTGCTGGGAATCCCAACTTTTTTGGCAATCTCGTAAATGCGAACGGGCATAAAAAAGTAGTTTAAGTGCGGCTTGGCTAAGCGGAGTTGATCGCTTGGCCAAGCGGCGTCAAAAGGTTCTTACTCTGCTTCCCGGTCTTCGGCGGGGGATTCTTCGGTGGCTGTTTCGGTTTCGACCATCGGCGCTTCTTCACTGGCAGAGTTTTCCACTTGGCTACCGCCGGCACGGCGCTCGATCTCGGCTTTGGCCGCGGCGAGCACGGTTTCCGCGCTGTCTTCCAGACCAGGAATTTCTTTCAAATCATCTGCCTCAACGCCACTCAAGGCATCCAAAGTGAGTAAGCCGGCGTGCACGATGGCATCCGCCTGTGGCTTCTCGATGCCGGGGATTGAGGCGAGGGCATCGACCGCCTCGGCGACCTGTTCCTCAAAGCCAACTTTGACTTCTTCCTCCGTATCGATGTCGATCTGCCATCCAGTAAGGATGCTGGTGAGGCGTGCGTTTTGACCGCGTCGACCAATGGCTAGTGAGAGTTGCTCCGGCTCGACGAAAATGTGAACGCGTTTTCTGGCTGTCTCCACATCCATGCGTTTGATGACCGCTGGAGAGAGCGCGTTTTCAACATAGGTTCCGATGTCGTCATCCCACGGGATGATGTCGATCTTTTCGTTGTTCAGTTCGCGGACGATGTTTTTGACGCGTTGTCCGCGCAGGCCGACGCAGGCACCGACCGGATCGACTTTGTCGTCGCGCGAATATACGGCGAGTTTGGTGCGGAAGCCGGGTTCACGGGCAATCCCTTTGACCTCGATGGTGCCGTCGTTGATCTCAGATACTTCGAGTTGAAACAGCTTGAGGACGAAGTCCGGGTCTTTGCGCGAAAGGATAATCTCGGAGCCGTTGCCGCCACCGGCGACCGATTTCACGTAGCAGCGAATGCGCTCGCCGCGTTGGTATTCCTCCGTTGGAACACGCTCGCGATTGGGCAGTAATGCCTCGAAACGTCCGAGATCGACGAGCACGTCCGAGCGGTCGAACCCGCGCACTTCACCGCTGACAATGTCGCCGATGCGATCGTGAAATTCAGAATAAATCAACGCCTTCTCCGCGCGACGGATGGCCTGCATCAGTGCCTGCTTGGCATTTTGCGAAGCGATACGGCCAAAGTTTTTCGGAGTGACCTCCAACTCGATTTCCTCGTTCAGTTGGGCGTCGGAGTTAAATCGCTTGGCTGCTTCGAGGGCGATCTCGTCGTGCTTGTTGACCACGTTGTCGACGACGATTAACTTCGCGAACGCTCGAATGTCGCCGTCCTTGCGATCGATCTCGCAACGCAATTCCCGGGCGGGGCCCACGGCACGCTTGGCTGCGGAGAGTAGGGCATCCTCAACAGCGCTGATGAGAATCTCCCGGTCGAGACCCTTTTCGCGCTCCCAGTACTCCATGCTGGCTAAAAATTCTGCATTCATCGTTAGTTATTTCGACAAGGCCTANACCGTTCGTAACGAACAAAAAAGCCGGAAGGTAGCTCCCGGACTTCACTCGTGCGTAACGTTGAGTTGTCAAATTGCCACCGCAAGGCAACAACCTGCTCAAACTTTAGTCGCCTTTTCCAAGTATCGTCAAGCGGAAAGCAGCAAAAAACACTGCGCCAAAACGACACCATCCAAGCGCATTTTTGGGCTGATTAAGGTTTCCCAACTCATAGGGACTGAGTAGGTTGTTGCCCCGATGGCGGATGACCGATCCACAGAGGCTTGGCAGCCGTTTACGATCGGCGGCGTGGCCCGGTTTGCGGTGGCCAGTCGCTGGAGGTTGCTCGGTGTCCAGTGCCTTTTCGCGATAGCTGTGGCCGGAGTCGCGATTTGGTTCGTAAACCGTGCTTGGATGCCGGTGATCGACGAGGCGATCNACCNTATGCCTCAAANCGGAGCCATCGCGGACGGACGACTAGCTTGGCCAAGCGGAGCCACACTGCACGTCGAAGGCCCCGCCGGTGAGCCGTTCATGCGGNTGGACGTGCAGCCAAGCGGCCTCACCAATGTGGNGGAGACCGTCGATCTCGTGGTGGCNTTTGAGGCCGATCGCGTANTGCTGGGCAGCAGCCTTGGGCTGGGTTTGCTNGTGATACCTTACCCACCTAGCGTCGATATTCCTTTCAACAAGAGCGATTTGGAGCCGTGGTGGGGCGCTCGTTCGCATCTNGTTTTGGCNGCACTGGGTTTGCTAATCATCATTGCCCTGTTGCTCTCNTGGNCCGTGTTGGGGCGGGTTTACATGGTGCCGGTGAAAATCTTTTCCGTGAACCGCGTGTCCTGGCGCGGTGCTTGGCAACTGGCATCCGCAGCGCANATGCCGGGGGCGTTGGTGATGTGCGCTGGTATATTACTATACGGCTTCAAGCAGCTTGAGTTAGTCGGCTTGGTTTTCGTTTGGGCGATCCATTTGGTTTTGCCTTGGTTTTACCTCTTTTTCTCACCGATCTTTGCCCCGAAACCGCCCGAGCTAGTGAAAAAGTCCAAGCCGGATCCAATACCAAAAGCCAAGCTGGACAAAAAGGACAATCCGTTTGACGGAGTCTCGGAGGAGGACAACCCAAAGCCGGACAATCCGTTCGGTTGAGTAGCTTGGCCAAGTGGGACATAAATTTCAGAAAAGCGTGACACCAACACCGCTTGGCCAAGTGATAATAGCGACATCGTGTCACAGTTGTCTCTCTTTTNCGCAACAAGCTTCCGATTTTTTTTTATTTTAAATAACTGAATATAAGTTACTTAAGTTGGTTTTTTGTTGGTTGGCATTCTGGTTGCTTATGATGNGCAAGATTTTTGTTATGGGCAAAGTTTTAGGAATNGATTTAGGAACGACGAACTCNTGCATGGCTGTGATGGACGGTGGNGAGCCGCTCGTGCTGGAGAATTCCGAAGGCCGCCGCACGACTCCATCCGTGGTGGCTTTCGCCAAAAATGGGGAACGACTGGTCGGCGAGGCTGCCAAGCGCCAAGCCGTTACCAATCCGCAGAACACAATTTTCTCCGTGAAGCGTTTCATGGGGCGCAAGTTCGAAGAAATCGGCGAAGAGATTAAGCGCATCCCTTATAAGGTGGTGAAGGCGTCCAATGGCGACGCCGCTGTGGAGGTCGATGTGGAGGGGGAAAACAAGCAGTTCAGCCCGCCGGAGATTTCTGCGATGATCCTCAGCAAACTCAAGGCAGATGCCGAGATGCGCTTGGGCGAAACCATCACCGAGGCGGTGATCACCGTGCCGGCCTATTACAACGACACACAGCGTCAAGCCACGAAGGACGCCGGNAAGATCGCCGGNTTGGAAGTGTTGCGTATCATCAACGAGCCGACAGCCGCCTCGCTGGCTTACGGTCTCGACAAGAAGGCCGANGAAAACATCGCGGTTTACGATTTGGGCGGCGGTACGTTCGATATCTCGGTTTTGGAAATCGGCGACGGTGTGTTTGAGGTGAAGGCCACCAATGGCGATACGCACTTGGGCGGCGATGACTGGGACAACGCCATCATCGACTGGATCGTGGAGACGTTTCAGGAAGAGAGCGGGATGGACATCCGCAGTCAGCCGGATGCCATGCAACGTATCAAAGAAGAGGCGGAGAAAGCCAAAATTTCACTGTCGAGTTCGCAGAGCTACGACATCAATCTGCCGTTCATCACGGCGGACGCCAGCGGGCCGAAGCACATTAACGCGCAACTTTCCCGAGCCAAGCTGGAGCAGATTTGTGACGACTTATTTGAGCGCACACGCGGGCCGGTCGAGGCCTGTTTGCGCGACGCGGAAGTGGCCACTGACGAAATCAACGAACTGGTTCTCGTTGGCGGCATGACCCGCATGCCGAAGGTGGTCGAAACGGCCGAAGCGATCCTCGGAAAAAAACCGAATCAGGGTGTGAACCCGGATGAGGTGGTCGCAATCGGTGCCGGCATTCAGGGCGGCGTGCTGAAGGGCGACGTGAAGGATGTGTTACTGCTGGACGTGACTCCGCTTTCGTTGGGCATCGAGACGATGGGTGCGGTGATGACCAAACTCATCGATCGCAACACCACCATCCCGACGAAGAAGTCGGAAGTATTTTCCACGGCAGCCGACAACCAACCGGCGGTGGACATTCACGTGCTGCAGGGCGAGCGCGAGTTTGCTAAGGACAACAAGAGCATTGGTAAATTTCAGCTGACGGAGATTCCCCCGGCACAGCGTGGCATGCCGCAGATCGAAGTGACATTCGACATTGATGCAAATGGCATCCTGAACGTGAGCGCCAAGGATCTCGGCACAGGCAAGGAGCAGAAGATCACCATCACGGCGAGCAGTGGGTTGTCCGATGAAGACATCGAGAAGATGAAACAGGACGCCGAATCACACGCCGACGAGGATAAAAAGCGCCGCGAAGAAGTTGATCTGCGAAACAGTGCCGACAATCTGGCCTATCAAACCGAGAAGCTGTTGAATGACAAAG
>NZFR01000107.1 GCA_002689335.1 Verrucomicrobiales bacterium | reverse complement strand
GGGTCAAGGTCGGGTTCTTCACCTTTTCTAATATACAAATCGATCGATCCAGGCATCTCGCTCGTATTCGGATCGGTCATATCGGAAATTTCGACAATCATATTCGTTGCGTTCAATGGAACTTCAACTAAAAAGACTTCCTCATCAAATTCATCAATCTGAACATCAATACCACTACTGCCTACCAAACTTAGGTTTTTGGCCGTATCCACGATGAGCGACAGGTTTTGTACCACACCGGTGAACGACATTGCGCTATCGACCATGTCCAATTGCCAGACGCCCATGGCCGGTTCCCACTTGAAATCGTTCAAGTTCCCGGGGCCATCCGTGCGGACGATTCCGGTGCTTTCATCGGAGACTACATCCGGATCATCGTCGTACTGGAAAACAAAATTAGTTGGGTACGGTTGGCTTGGCAATGGGTATGCCAGCGTGTGGTTGTTCAACACCACAGCGTTGCGGTTGTGGGTTAATTGCCCCCAAAGGTCCCCGATCTCCTGATGATAAATCGTGCTGACAGCTGTGACCTTGCGAATGGAATCGTGCGGTTGACCAACGTAAATACCAAAAATCGACACCGCTCCCGGATCCGCTGCCGAACCATCCGGAATCACTCCCGGCAGCGGCATCATGTTCAAGTTGCCACCGTTGTCGAATCCACCAAACGGACTGCTACTCGACAAACCGACCAGACCAAACTCAGCCGCCATCTGATCCTCTGACTTCACCCCGATGTAAAACACCTCATCCTTGCCGACTTTCGCATCATCAAACGTGATGTACTCGGAGCCTCCCCGCTCGGTTGAGCGAAACGCCGCATCGAGAACGGCTGGCTCGAGGTTGGTTAAATTCGGGTCACGCGACACGTACAGATCGATATCCGCCTCGCGTTGACGTGGTGTCGAGAGATTCGGCGGCATGAAGGTGATAAACGCCACATACTGCCCGAAGTCCGGTTCGTCCGCCTCTTCGCCACTGTCNGGNGCACCGGTTGGGTCGGAGGGATCACTCGCATCGTCCTTCTTCTCTGGCGGGGCATTGGTGAATGTGAAAAAATGCCACTGGTTGGTNATGCCGCGGCGGTTGGCGTAAACGGAAAGATTGGGGTCGACCGTCTTGGCTAAGGCGGAGTTTGCACCCACGTGCTGGCCCAGCATCGGCATGCCGTTGGTCAGCGTGGTGATCGGCGGCAGATCGATCGCCTCCGGCTTATCAGTTTTGATTTTGAAGGCATTGGACACGTCCGGGTTNCCACTGGACATCACCAACGCGAAATCCTGTACCACATCGACATGATCCTTCGGCGACTCGGCATCGTAAAAACCAGAAAGCGCATCGACGTTCACGCGGCGGGCATAAACTGTGACGCGATACTTTTGCGCGCTTGGCTGCTCAAGAAACACATTCTCGACGTTATTGATCACGTCGTTGGTTGCACCCATCGAGTTGTACACGCTTGGCCCGATGTTGTTTCCGTAATAGACCCCCTCCGTTTCCTCATCGTCGGNAGGATCACTGCCTCCCNGTTCTGTGGGGCCNGACGATGAGTCGGAAATCGGNNTCACAATCAAATCGAGATCGTTGACGAGTTTNACGGCCGCATTCGGGTTTCCGGCCGGATCCGTCCAAGCCAGTGTGAACCGCAGCGGATAATACATCGCTTCATCGCCNAGCGTGATCTCCCACGAACGNCTTTGGCCAGTGGCCAAGGCGTTGGTCAGGCTCTGATCAATCATCCGCATCGGCCAAATATTNTCCAACGTCCGGTTGGCATCGACCAANGCTGGGGCAGCGCGCTGCAGATTCGGCAGGCCCCAACCCTGATGGTTCGCCGAACTGTTCACGTCGTGGTTGTAACGCCGGTCGACCGACTGAGCGCTGTTGATCAGCAACGCCTTCATCATCGCCGGGCTATTGGTCCGCTTGAGGCGCTTGGTGTAAAATTCCTGCATCAACGCTAGCATGCCGCTGATTGCCGGGGCCGCCACGCTGGTGCCTGACTCGTAACGGTACTGGCTGCCGAGGGTGTCNTTTAGTTTTTCCAGCGCATCGGCGTCGCTCTGCGCGTTGGTGGAAGTGATATCGTTTTTCCAATCGCCTGANCGGGTNGAAATGAGAAATGTACCGGGAGCCACCAAGTCCGGCTTGAATCGACCGTAAGTGCCCTCGACCCCGATGCCCACGTTGCCTCGGCTCGAAAAGGCGGCAACCTGATTGTCAGAATCCGTCATGCCGGCGAACGGCGTGTTGGTCGTGGTGGTGACCACTTCCTTCTCGACCTCGTTGCCTTCGTCATCAACTTCCGTAACCGTGTTGGTCACNCTGGTGACCGACTCGCCCTCAATGTTACGAGCGCTCTCAATGGCTCCCACGGTAATGACGTTTTTCGCCGTGCCCGGCGCGGAAATTGTTCCCGGGCTGGCGTTGAGGCCGTTATCGGTTCCAGCGCCGGAGTTGCCGGCCGGGAACACGTAAATCACTTGCTGATCCCCAGCGTGTTCCGGCAGCGCGTCGCGCGTGGCGGCGTCATAACTTGCCGCCGCCCAAGTGTAGTCGTTTTGATCCTCATACTCCCAACTGTTGTTGGAGATNAGGGCCGGCTGGTTTTGTTTTGGTTTCCCCTTTGAAGTTAGAAAGTGAAAATCGGCGGCCTCCGTCTGCAACCAGTTTTCCGANACAAAATCGTTCACCTTGTCATCGTCGACCTTGAGCACGTGCAGACGGGCGCTGGGTGCCATGCCCTTNAAATCCGGATTCTCAAACGAACNTGNTGGCGGGTTTTCGGTGATGGAATCCGAACCCGCCCCATCGCCGGCGATGACCCCGGCCACAAACGTGCCGTGTCCTTCAGGATCCGAACCGGCCCCAGAACCCTTCANTCGCTTGCCGAACGCCGCGTGTTTGTCATCCACTCCGGAATCGTTGACGTTGACAGTAATCCCGAGGCCATTCAGTCCGAGGTGATCCTCCCGANTAACACCCGTCACTGTGCCGTCTGGTGCCATCTCCGCCTCAAGCACCTNCANCCCCAGCCGAGGCCGAGTGAGGTCGTTAGCCAAGCGGCGCGGCCGATATCGTTCCAAACCCTGCACTTCGTTGAGGCGGGCCAAGGCGGTCAACTGCTCGCTTGGCACTCGCGCCACCAGCTTGGGCCCGAACGGCGTACGATCCTGTGTCAGCACCTCGACACCCAGCTTGGCCAAGCGCTTGGCTGCTGTTGGCTCGCTACCCGGGAAAAGCACCACGTTGAGCAGCGCATCCTCCGGCAGCGGCTGCCCGGTGACCACCATCTCCAGCAGTTTCATCTCCAGCTTGTAGTACGGTTCGAATGGCAAAATCGACTGTGTGCCGGTCCACTTGGCCAAGCGATCCGCGCCATCTGAGTTCAAGCGAACGAGATAAGCGTTGTTGGGGATGTAGGAAACAATTCGTCCTCCTGCTGAGGCAATGTGACGTCGGAACGCGGCCGTGGCCGGCCCGCGCGCCTGAGCGATGTACGTCTGCGGATCATCGCCGGCTTTCAGCGTTTCCGGTATGTCCAACCCAAAGCCAAGAGACGTATCGATCAATGCGTTACGGAGTAACACCGCCTTTTCATTGCGAACCAGCTCGCCGATGGGCGAGTGGGTGTTGCGGAGCCGGAACGGATAAGGATTCGCTTCCGGTTTTGTGTCGGTAGATTCAGAGGCAGTTGCCGGGAGTTTCACCGGCTTGGCCAGGCGGGCCAGAACCGCGGCCTCTCCGGACTGCGCTTGGCCAAGCGGCTTGGCCGGCAACGCGATCGACGGTTCCTCCGGTCCATGTCGGAAGCTCAAGTACGCCAAGCCGACGATGACCATCGTCAACAAAACCGCGGAGAGTGTCTGCCTGTTTTTCATTTTGCGCTACAGCTCGTCCAACACCTGATAGTCCTCCACTACGGCGCGATAGACTTGGTTCGTCCCCTCCCACTGTTCCTCCAACCGGTAAGTGGTCTTGGTGAACACTTCGCCGGTGATGGTGTAGTTGGTGCACATTCCGTAAAATGCTCCAGGTCGGGTCACGATCGATCGTTCAGCCGGCTTGAGCGTCTGCCCAAAACCATACACCGTAACCCTCGGTTCATCCTCCTTGACGAGGGACAAAATCTGCTGCGGCAACCACTCCATCAGGTTTTCATGGATGGCGTATTTTTGTTGCTCAGTCGGCACGCCGCTGACTGCCAACTGCTCGCGGCCCAAGTTGAGGAACGGCGAAAACTCGGTAAGCGTCGGCGTCGAGAGGATGTCGCCCAAGTTACGGAACCCACCTATGGCAGCTCGCTGTTGGTAAAGCCCGTTGATTACGTTCGACTGACCGTTGATCCACATGGTGGGCAACCCGTGCGTGCCGTGCAAAATCCAATCTAATTGCGGATGCTGCGGGTAATCCGGCGGGATCGACGGCTGGATGATGTGCGGCGTTTCTTCCGTGCCGTTCATGGCAACGTAGGCGCCAAGTGTCGGACTATCCGGCAGGGAGTTGGACAACACTGGGATCCCGCTGAAAACCGCCGCCCAAGCCGCTGCGTTGGTTTGGTTGACGGAGAGTAATCCGCGCGCGGCGTTGTCATTTGGGGCTGCGGTAAATAGCTGCAGCAACCGCCAGTCGTTCGTCGGGTGCGTCCCCACACTGCCGGCCCACGCCCACCAGTTGGTCAACGAAGCCGTACCGGACTTGAGGTACATTGTTTGCCAAGGAGTTCCACGGTGCACACGCCCCAGCCAACCGATGCCCGGGAACTTATTCGCCGGAAATTTCCACGCATCGCTGTTCACAACAAGCGGATCTTTCACGTAGTAGTTGAAGGCGTTGATGCCGGCCAGTTGCCCCCCACCGCCCCACGGCTGATACCGCTCGTTCAAGCGACCGAGGTTGGAGTTTTTCGCGATGACGTCGGTCGACGAAAGGCTCGGCGGCCGGATTTGAATGACATTGTTNGTGCTNTTTGCATCCGTCACCAACGGGTCNGTCAGGTCGTTGATCGTATAGTGCACCAATGGATCGTTGGCCTGCCACGAGGTGCGTTTGTAAAACTTCCGGGCCGGGGTGTACGGGGCNTGCTTCCGGATAAGATCGGATGGACGACGGGGACGGTTGCGTCCCTGCAAAAAGTCCTCGAAATCCTGAATGGCCTTATCTTTGTTNCGGCCGGCATACGGATCGTTGTTGTAGCTCCTCCAAANNCCTTGNCTCACCTGCCGGTGACCTCGGGAAACCCGAATCTGATCCACCACACCAAACGTGGGGCTCATGATTCCCTGAGACGGATTCACGCGATTGGTTTTCCAAAACGTGCCCTCGTCAAAACCGCCACCGGCAAACAACCCGGCCGAACCCGGTTGCTGGCCACTGAGTTGCATGGTGATATCCATCGAAGTCACCATGTCGTCGAGGTTCACCACATCGACCACGCGATTCAAAACCCTGTCAATGAGGAAATACTGCACACGGTTCGTGATGTATAGTTTCCAGTCCGGCAGAGCAAAACCCGACTCGAACACGTTGGTGAATGCCCGGTTCGCCGGGAAAAACCGCTTCCGCGCTGTGCTATATATNGAGTTGGNCACCGTGGTGATCGCTGAGCGCAGCGGCACCTTNAACTCACCGCCCAGCCAATTACTCCGGAGGTTGGTCACCGTGCGTTTCGGCCTCGACACAAGATTTGTAACCAATACAGGAATAACCTGCCCTGCACGGTTGGTGATCCCGTGATCCCACAGCCCGATTTGGTAAAAGTGCCGGACGTCCATCGTCAACCGCCGTGGATAAGTGTCCGTATACGAGTTCCACGCTTCCANTCCAAAAACGTTTGTGACGCCCAACGTGTACATTTGGTTCGTACGCCAGTTGGCGCTCATCGACGGATGAACGTTATTGATATGCTGCTTGTTGACCTCGAGCCGGCGCGACACCTGAATCAATGACTCCACTGAGTACTCGTTAAAGTTTGGTAGCCCTTTTTTNGCACCCACGATCCACGGCACACCGTGGANACTGAAATTAATGTCNGTTGCCGGGGTGCCATCATAGAATGGAAAACGTAGCGACCAAACTACGTTGGTGAGATCGACGAACCGTTGTGGCCTCGCCCAGTTGCGCCAATCGTTCGTCACCTCGGCGTAATGGGAAATAAACACTCCCGGCGGTCCGTTGGTGGGATTGCGGAATTTGCGGAACACCGGCCGCATCACCGTCGGCATAAACGGCCCCACCCTGCTTGACGCCNACTGATCGATACGGTTGGACGTTGAGTCGTAGATATTCGCCGCAAGCTGCATCAAACGGTGCACGTTCGCAGAGTAGGCGTTGGTCGGANAAAGCTGGATACCCGTTGAAACAGCGTTTGTCGGACTAAAAAACAGGTAGTTTTGCGGAACGGGAAATTTCGGATGCCGCAACCCAGCGATACCAATATCGGGGTTCACCAATGTCTCTCCGATGCGATATGTGTTGTAGGCATCTCCGGTCACGGTGTTCGTGAAAAATTGCGATGAAACACTCGCTCGCAACATCGCNTGGGCGGCTCGATTGATAAATTCATTCGCCGTCCAGTTGGTTTGTGTGTTGTAGCCGGTGTTCCAATCGTTNGCGTGGTTGATATTGATCTTGCCTCGCAANGCCGGAGCGGAATCGACACCCAACTGCCCCAGCAACCGGTAGAACGTGTAGCGGTCGTAAGAATCCAAACGCTTCCTCGCACGGAAATTCTTCGGGCGCACTTCCATCGACTGACGCAACCGGCTGACAAAGTTGGTCGCTCGCATCGGGGGGTCGATGTACTGTTGGAATGTCAANAACTGCTGCACATCGGTAAACCGCCGGGGATTGTCCGCGCCCGGCCAAGGGGCCGTTACCGGATCGGTTCGTAAACCGTCTTCGCTATCGAGCATCGGCATATCGTTCAACACCAGCGGACCGTCGGAATAATCGTCTACCATGTTGAATCCAAAACGAGGGGCTTGGTTAAACGGCAAGCCAAGCGAGGGCACCATGCCGGCCAAGCCCTGCGGAACGTTGTCCCCCGTCGCCCAGTCACGGCGTGAGCCGTTGTAACGGTGCATCAGAATATCCCGCGAATCGGAAAACGACAGTCGATCCGCTCTCGGATACTCCAATCCATTCACGTTCACAGGCCTTCCCAGCCAATCGTAATAATACCACCATTGAATCGGGTTAAGCTGAGCGAGGAAAGCAGCCAAGTTCAGTTCCCACGAACCCACGCCTTGGTTGCGCATATAGAGGTACTGGTTNCCCCGGCCGTCGGGCCGATCCAGATTCCGCTTCATCGGTTCGCGCGCTTGGTTGTGAATGTAGTTAATGTCCAGCGAACGGCCAGTGGGCAGCACCATGTAGGCGTAGCGCCCGATGAATTTGTTGGTCGGACTATGCGGCGAGGACGGGTTGTCGAGTTGTCCAATCCACTCCGGGTCTCCCACAAAATAATCGGTCATGAATTGACCATTCTGCCCAACTACCGGTCGACCCGCAAAGTTGGTCACTATCTGCAAGCCGGTTGGCTCATAGGCGCGGTTGCGGTTGATATCTAGGAAGAATCGAAAATCATCAATCGTCTTATAATTTTTCGGCCGCCAACCAAGCGCATTGGTGTCAACGAAGACTGGTGGACGCGGGAGGTGCTGAAGCTTGGCCAAGCTGACCAGTAAGTCATTTTGCGTCAGGGGCTTGCCGTTCGGGTAAACATACCCCACGTTCGTCGCGGATAAGTTCCCCGGTAAATAGCCTCCGCGGCTGATGTAATTCGTAGAAACGGAGANCCCGTAGGCCAAGGGGTTCTGCGCCGTCACCATTCGGCTAACCACCTTGGAGAGCGCTTGGGCTGTGGCGGTCTCGGCCATTAACTGGGCGCCCGCTTGGTCGGTGATCACGGATACCGAGGCTCGCTCACGGCGGCTGATCGCGAGAAACACCACCGCCATCGCGGTGACCATCCCCAGCATGATGAGGGTGATAACCAGCGCCGCGCCGCGTTTTGCCCTGAAAAACTTCACCGTGTTTGCCTGATCGGAACACGCTGGCGAAACAGCGTGACTTTGTTGATTTTCTGACCCAAGAAATTCGCCTGAAACTGCGGCGGCAACTGCCTGACCTGCTCGAGCACATCCGGCTCGATCACCGCCATCTCCACATCAAAATACGCAGGCAACGCTCCATAAAACCAAGCGTGATGTTGGCCGCTTTTCTCCTGCACCAGCGTGCCGTCCACCGGGAGGTCGGGTAGCTCACCGAACAGCGCTTTGCCTTGCGCGTTAAGGCGCTCGAGATTCAGGCCAAGCGGATCCGGCCAAGAGATTGTTGGTAGCAGTTCACGGCCGTACTGATCGAACGCCGAAATACTAAAATGAATCACACCGTCGGTGATCGTTTGAAACGCACCGGAATCCGACTGCTGCGCGACCGCCCCGTCAAAGTGCAAATTGAATGCCAAAGACTTGTTGACCAACGATACGCGCGGATCGGCGAAATGAAGCGAGCCCGCTGTGGCGTAGCGCCCCAATGTCCCGATGCCATTCTCTACATTCACAACGCGATAGCTCATGATATCAAACCCAAGCTCGCCTCGACTGGTGAACGTGAAGTCCTGCAAAATATTCGTACGAAATCCCTGTGCCAAATCCGCTGGCGTTCCTTCCGTTGTCAGCGCATCNGATTCGTANGCCAATAACAACGGCGTGGTACCGGGCGTNTGCCNGGAATGAAAACTTTTGCTACCGGACCAAACCCGTTTGCTTTGTGGATCCATCACCGGCGGATAGCCACTGACTTCCATTTGGGACAGCTCGCGAACGATCATCTCCATCGCAGCGCGCCCCCCCTCATTCACATCCACCTGCGCGGCGTTTTTACGCAATGCACTCTGAGTGGTATCAAACAATGCATAAAGCACGTAGACGATCATCGTCATCACGGACACCGACACGAGCATTTCCAGCAGGGTGAATGCCCGCTTGAATCTGGCCCGCAACGACCGGTTGGTGAAAGTGAACTTCATCTACTGCGCAACGTACTTTGGCGTGCTGAATTTCAGCGGCTCGAAAAAGAAAAACGGAGAGTTCGGGTTCTCGGGAAACTGGCCCGTGAATCGGTCGGCGACGAAGCGGTTGATCTGACGATTCACCAATCGCCCAGAAACCATCGAGCGGAAAACTCGCTTGTTTGGGCCCACCGACTCTTTGCCGTCGAACTCGAACACCGGCCATTCCAGCGTCAGTTTGACCTCATAAAAATTCAACTTACGAAACTTGTTCACGTTGCCGACCAGCGTCCCATCGTAGCCGCCCCAGTCTTCCACCGTTCGCACCGGCCGAACCTCAGAGGTCAGTCGATAAGCAAACGCCATGTCGCGGGCATACTCGGCCCGATCCACCGCACTGCCGGTGATCGCCCGCACTTTCGCCCGGATGAGGTTGTATTCACCGGAGCCGGTGTCCAATTGCGGCCAGTTTCGAACTGTCACCGGCCCGACAAGATCCGCCTGCACCGGCATGCTCAACAGCCCGATAATCTCCGCGCCGCCCGGCAGGAACAAATGCTTGCTTCCCGCACCCGAAGGCGTCGGCTCCCAGCGGTAACCGGCGCGATTGGAAGTCTCATCGATACGGATGTAGTCCACGTGATTTGTCAGGTTGTCCAACCCAGTGGCCCCACTTCGGATCGCCTCCATCCAATACATACCGTCCTGAACGATGATCGTCTCTTCGCGATTGTCTTTTTGCACGTTGATGCCCACCGGCAANACACCAATGATGGCGATCAACGCGAACGCGATGATCCCAAGACAGATCACCAACTCCACCATCGTGAAGCCGCGNCGGCTCTGTCGCTGGATGTTGGAACGCATCAACTTCATTTCAGATCCTCTTCGCCGTCCCACTTTNCAATTTGAGCACGGCCGGTCATGCGGTTAATCCGGATCTGATGATGATACGCCGGCTTCATTTGCCCGGCTTCAACCACATCCGTAAACCCACCGGTGACCAGCACATCCGCCATCGANGGACNATAATTCCCAAAACGATCCAAATCGTGCACCACGTTACCGGTCACAAGCGGGATGACTTCGTCGCTGCCGGATTTCAGTTGCCCACGCGAGTTGAAGCCCACCACCGGCAAGGTCGCGGGGTTGCTGTCCGATAGCGGGAACGGAATCGTCTGCAATCCAAACCCGCCCGCGCGACCGGCTAATGTGATTTTGTGAGGCGCAACCAACATNCCNGACGGCAGCTTCTTCCACTCCGTCAGATAGTTGGGAAACTTTTGCCCCGGCTGATCTCCAACCGTCCGCATCGAGACAATCGCGTATCCGCTAAACTGTTTCTCGATCATGTTTGTCAGAGACAAAAGGCGCGGATCTTTTTTGCGAGGCGGCAGCCTCTCGCGGTCAACATTCCGGATGATGCTCCAGATGTTGGAAGGGGTAAAAACCATGTACACGTCCGACCGGTTTCGCAGCGCCACCTGTCGGGCGTATCGCAGATCCTCCAGTAGCTGGCGAGACGCTCCGGTGTTTGTGCCAGTACGGCCCAGCCCCTTCAAAGCCGGCAATGCCGTACTTACAATGATAGCCATGATTGCGATAACGACCAACAACTCCAACAACGTAAAGGCGCTCACCCCGTCACGCCGCACTTGGCCAAGTGCTTGGCCAAGTGTCGTTTTTCGTTGGGGTTCGTTTTGCATGTCGTTCACCGCGTTGACCTCCTTGGCCAAGCCTTACTGCCAGCTCAAAATGTTGTCGGCGTTCACGTCAGCGTTCGCCTTGGCATCCGCACTGGCCAAACCATCCGGGCCAAGCGACCAAACCATCACCGCTTTGTTGGATTGATACCCGCCCTTGGTCTTGGTCAAACCGTTCAAGCCGGCACCTTTGCCAGCCGCCGAAATGCCCCCTTGGCCGTAAAACACATCAATCGTTTTTCCGTCGTAATTGCCGTCCACCGTCACGATGTAGGGGTTACCCCAGGGATCGCGGTAAACGCCGTCCACTCCCACGCCGGGCTCAGATTCCGAAGTGGCATTTTTGGCGTTCAAAAAGTTCACCTTGCGGGTGTTCATCTTATGATTCCGATTCGAGGTCGGCCTACCGTTTCGAAACACCTCCACGTCCTGCAGGATGGCCACCAACTCCGCATTGCTGACCTGCAAACGGCCGGGCGACGCGATCTTTGGCAGGTTGCCTCCCTCCCGGTTTTTCAAAAGCCTAGCGCGACTGCCGTTCATATGCATGGTGCCAAAGGTGTAATCCGGCGATGCCGCAGTCAATGACTTGGCAATCTGGGAGGGGATGGGAAAACGATTGTACTCCGCGTTGTAAGCCTGAACTGCACCCGCGATGTTTTGCATCTCGGTCTTGGCCTGAGCCTTTTTCGCGCTGTCCTTGGCCTTGCTCAACGACGGCAACAGAAGCGAAGCCAGAATGGAAATGATCCCAATTACCACGAGAAGTTCCACCAACGTAAAACCGCGCTTGAAAAAGCGCTTGGTTTGCATCTTTTTTGATTTCATAAAAAGTATCCTCATCGCATTCTCTTTTTGTAGTAGCGGGAAAGTCGCGCCTTGGGAAACGGCTCACTCTTCCAGTTACCGATCACCCAAACCTCGTCCCCAACTACGTACTCCGCCCAAAGGTCGTATTGCTGCACATTGTTTACTGGTTGGCTGGAAACGTAGCGCCACGGGTTCACACCCTTGACCGCTTTGCCATCAATCCGAACTGGTTGATCGTCTCGGCTCAAAGGCCAAGGCGATGGCACGCAAAGAATATGCACTTCGTCGGAATGATGGCTCTTGTGACCGTGACCCGCATCTTCGTCGTCATGCTCTTCACTGATGTGACGCACATTTTCCGGGCGAGGCTCATAAAACTTTTTCAACGCGCTCTCTGTTTTGCCGCCATTGACAAACCCATCCACGCCAAAGTGTTCCTTGATCAATTTCGGGGCCATCACATTCCCGGACATCGGATCCTTAAACGTCCCCCGTGTGGAACTGTACAGCACACCGGTCAACTCATAGTAAAGCGCGTTGAGCGTCGGGGTATCCGGATTGTCCGGCGGGTAATGGCCAAACTTGTTGTTGTAAGCCTCAATGGCTGTCTCAATGGCC
>NZFR01000106.1 GCA_002689335.1 Verrucomicrobiales bacterium | reverse complement strand
CGTTGTCAAACCAAGTGTACCAACCGCTAGCCGCACGGATGCGGCCTCAGAATCTTGAAGAGTATCATGGCCAAAGGCACATTCTCGCACCGGGCAAGTTGCTGCGCCGAGCCATCGAAGCGGATCGAATTCAGTCGCTAATTTTTTACGGACCACCGGGGACCGGGAAAACCAGCCTGGCACAAATCATCGCCAACCAAACCAAAAGCCGATTTGAACGTTTGAGCGGGGTTGAATCGAATGTTGCCGATATGAGGCGAGTCCTTGCCTCAGCGGCCAACCGCTTGGCCAACTCCGGTGCCCCCACACTGCTTTTCATCGACGAGATTCATCGATTCAACAAAGCGCAGCAGGACATTCTTTTGCCTGACGTTGAAAACGGGACAGTGCGATTAATCGGAGCGACGACGCACAATCCGTTTTTCTTCGTTAACTCCCCGCTTGTATCTAGATCACAGATTTTCGAACTGCAGCCTCTGAACGAACCGGAAATCCAATCTCTACTCAAGCAAGCGTTAGCGGATCAACAAAGGGGGCTTGGCCACCTGAAATTCAGCGTCGACACTGATGCGATTAGGCACTTGGCAAAGGTTGCGGACGGGGATGCTCGCAAGGCTCTGAACTCGCTCGAGATCGCCGCACTGACGACGCAGCCTGATGCCGATGGGATTATTCACATCACCATCCAAATTGCAGAAGAATGCATCCAAAAAAAGGCAGTGGTTTACGATGGCGACGAGGATGCGCACTACGACACTATTTCTGCATTCATCAAATCTATGCGCGGCAGCGATCCCGACGCAACCCTGTACTGGCTGGCGAAGATGATTCACGCCGGGGAAGATCCGCGTTTTATCGCTCGTCGGATTATCATTCATGCTGCGGAGGACGTTGGGTTGGCCGACCCAATGGCGTTGGTCTTGGCGAATGCGGCGTTTCATGCAGCTGAGTTCATCGGATGGCCAGAGGCGCGCATCCCGATCGCCGAAGCCGCCATTTACATCGCGTGTGCAAACAAGAGCAACAGCGTGGTCAAAGCCATCGACGCTGCGTTAGGGGATATCCGATCCGGCAAGACGCTTTCCGTGCCGGATCACTTGAAAGATTCCCATTACTCGGGAGCCAATCAGCTCAGACACGGCCAAGGCTACAAGTACTCGCATGACTTTCCTGGCCATTTTGTGCCGCAGGATTATCTGGGCGCTGATAAACGGTTTTACGATCCAACCGAACAGGGCGTAGAAAAGAAGATCAAAGCCCGTGTCGACTACTGGCGTGAGCACTTCGCAAAAGTTAAACGCGACCAAGCGTCTCCTGATTCACCTCAAAAATGAGCCAATCAAGCGACGCCCCTTCTCCATCAGATACGCGCTTGGCCAAACAGGCGTTAAGGGAACAAGTCCGCTTGGCCAAGCGGGGGATTTCAACAGACAGCAAAACAGCGCAATCGCGAGAGGTCTGCCATCGAGTGGCTGATTCGGAAATCTGGAAACGCAGTTGTCAGGTTTTAATATATACCCATTTACCTTCCGAGGTCGATATTAACCTTCTTTTAACCAATGCCTTACTGGAGAAAAAGACTGTCGCCTTGCCCCAATACGACTCCAAGACTCAACGGTACGCTCTGGGGATCATTCAAGATGTCGACGAACTCGTTTCTGGCGCTTTTGGCGTAAATGAACCAGCGATGAGTTGTGCTAAAATTCAGCCAAACCAACTGGACTTGGCGATCGTCCCCGGAGTAGCCTTCGACGTGCTTGGTCGCCGACTGGGCCGTGGTGGAGGCCACTACGATCGCCTGTTGCAGAGCTTGACGGCGACGATGTGTGGTGTTTGCTTTCGCGAGCAAGTGCTGCCTCAGGTAGCGGAGGAGTCTCACGATATCAGAATGGATTTGGTCGCCACACCCGACGAGTGGCTTGTCGGCGATCCGTATTAACCCCAATGCAAATCATCGCAGCAACGGCCGAACTATGGATCGCGTTGACGATCGTCACGGTCGTCGTGCTGGTGGGCATGGTTTGGATTCGGAAAGATCAGAAACGCCAAATTCGCCGTGCGCTTCACAGCACGGAATCTTCACTTAAGGAACATTCCCGACGCGAAGCAGAGGTGCTCACCCGCAGCGCTCGGATGTTGACCCGGGAGGAAACCAAGAGGCTTCGTGCCGAACTGGAAAACACGATCGGAGCCGAAAGTGAGGAGATCAGGCAGCGCGAAAAACGGCTTGAGGAAAGAGAAGCCCTGCTCGACCGACAACTTCAAATCGTTCTCGAAAACGAGTCACGATTAAAACNGGAACGCTCCGAACTGGACGCCCTAAAAGCGGAACTTNCCGAGAAGGAATCCNCCGCAAGCCGTTTGATCGAAGAANACAAATCCGCGCTCTCAGNANTCACGGGNCTGAGTCAGGANGAGGCCAAAGANAGGTTCTTCGAAATNATACGGGACGAGTTTCAGATGGAGGCGAGCCAGTTGGGTAAGGGNATTTTAGATGAGGCAAAGGATCGTGCTGAAGAAAATGCTCGGCGGTTNCTCAGTCTTGCCATCCAACGCTACGCCGGCGAACACACTTACGAATCNACCACCGCTACAGTTTCTCTCAATGGCGACGAAGATATCAAAGGGCGGATCATTGGTCGTGAAGGCAGAAATGTGCGAGCGTTCGAGTCGGCCACGGGCGTCACTGTGCTCATCGATGACACACCTAACTCAGTCGTGCTATCCGGTTTCGATCCNATAAAACGCGAGATCGCNCGAGAAACNATGACTCGTTTGGTGAAGGACGGCCGCATTCATCCCACTCGAATTGAGGAAGTCGTTAAAAAAGTNACAGAGGAAAACGATTACAANATGGCAAACCTAGGGGAAGAAGCAGCTCATAAGGCCGGNGTGACCTCCCTCAATAAGGAAATTTTGACCATGCTCGGNAAACTTCGTTANCGGAGCAGTTACTCTCAAAANGTACTCGCTCACTCCGTGGAAGTTGCTCATTTGATGGGCCTGCTTGCCGGCGAGATGGGGTTGGATATCGCNAAAGCCAAGCGTATNGGACTGTTACATGACANTGGCNAATCNATNACGCAGGANGTNGANGGGCCTCACGCAATTGTTGGTGCCGACTTTATCAAGCTANATGGCGAACCCGAGGATGTTGTGAATGGTGTGGCGTCNCATCACGGCGAAGTTCCCTACAATTTCATCTGGGGAATTCTCGTCAGTGCCGCGGATGCGATTAGTGCTTCCCGCCCGGGGGCACGCTCAGAAACCATGACCACTTATCTCAAGCGCCTGAGCAACCTAGAGAGAATTGGTTCTTCGTTTGATGGCGTACAAAAGTGCTACGCCGTTCAGGCGGGACGGGAAGTTCGCGTTTTGGTGAATCCCAAAAAAGTCAGCGACGAGGCCTCCTACGATTTGGCACGACAAATCGCTCGAAAAATCGAAGACGAACTTCAATATCCGGGACATATACGCGTAACGATGGTTCGCGAGAACCGATTCGTTGAGTACGCTAAATGATTCTATTTGCTTGCGCTGAATAACTGTTGGCGCAAGCTCGNCTCCTTAAAGATGACGCGCCGCTTTTCACTCTTATTCCTCAATTTCATCTTCTGCGGCTTTACATGGGCAGCGGACCCCCTTCCCTCCGGCGAGGCATTGGCGCGCTCGATCCGGGATGCCCTCCCCATTGAAGATGCCATAATTGACGCAACGATGGAGGTCACGCTTCGAGATCGAACACGTGTGAAAACTTCGCTAAAGATTCAAACTAAACGGCTTGGCCAAGCGGAGTGTTTGATGACGTACGAAACGAATCCGGCAAAAGTCGCCGGTGTTCATTGGGAGGTTCACCGGACAATAGCCAAGCCAAATAGATATCGGATTGGTAAAAAAGCCAAGCGCTTGGCCAAGCCGGCTGAGAAGCATGTTGGCTTGGCCAAATCTGCGTTCACATTGGCAGACCTTGGCCTGGAGTTTCTTCATTGGCCAAATCAAACGACGATCCGGAAACAGCGACGCAAAAGCCGAGCATGCCATGTGCTGGAGAGTAGTCGACCAAGCGCTGACGACGGAGGGTTTTTACGGGTTGTCACTTGGGTCGACATAAAGTCTGGCGGAATTCTCGCCGCTGATTTCTTTTCATTAGCAACCAAGGCCAAAAAACGGTTTTCCGTAAAGGGCCTCACAAAAAAGGACGGTCAGTGGCAGGTTGAGGAGATGGAAATGATCGATGTCGAAGGCCGCACCCGCAGTCGGCTTCGGTTTCATTTGAAGTAAACATGACTCTACTTGCGGCAACAGGCGAAAGTGTCACTGTCAAGGACATGCTAATTGCGTTTACCGTAATCGGTCCGATCTACACGGCGATCGCTTGGTATAGCATCCGAAAAACACTCACCTCCACCGCGCGTTATTCCCGCGATGGGTTAATCGCAAAATGGATGGGGGCTTTTCTCGTTAGCGCATTCATTTTGGTTGCTTCCGCGTATGCGGGAGGTGGATACGCTCTAATTGGTGTTCTTATCGCAGTGTTAGTCCCGGGGAGTATTATTCTCGCGTTAATCTTGACACCGTATATTTCAAATTTGATGGCGTCTCCAATCACCGACGCGATGGAAGGTCGACTCGATGAGCATTGGAAGAAACCGGCTTATGGGCCGGTGATTACGCCGAGAAATCGTGGGGATTATCAAGGAGCGCTTATGGCGGTTGAGGCGTTACTCGAAAAACATCCNGGTGATTTTGAAGGGCAAATGCTGAAGGCCTCTATTCAGGCAGAAGACTTTGGAGATTTGGATGCCGCGAAACAAATCCTCAACGAGATTTTAACCGAAGATGAACGACGAAGATTCAACCTTCCGGTCGTGTACAATAAATTAGCCGATTGGCATTTGAACTTGTTCGACGATCCGGATGAGGCGCGCCACGCGTTGAAGAAAATTAGTGAAGCGTATCCAGATTCAAAAGCGGCGCAGATGGCGGCTCAACGCTTGGCATCGATGGACGCGTTCGAGGCGGCAAGCTATGAAGCCACTGACTTGGGTGAAACGTATCAGGAAATTACAGCTGAAGCCGAAAATAACAACGAACTCAAAGGCCCGTTGAGTATTCCGACTGCGTCAGTCGAAGACTTGGCCCTAGCCAATGAGACGGCTTTGGCACGATGCATCGATCGAGTCGAGGCACACCCCAACTCGATCATCAACCGAGAGGAATTGTCCGATCTTTATTTCAAGCATTCGAATGAACCGGAGTTAGCTATTTTTCAATACGAGTATTTGATAGGGATGCCNGGAGCGACCGAGAAACAACAAGTTGCTTGGCTTAATAAGATTGCAGACATTCAGGTGAAATCCGGCTGCACGCAGGATGAAGCCAAAGAAACGTTGCTGCGCATCGTCGATTTAAGCGAGGACAGGGCCGGAGCAACCCGTGCCAAAAGCCGCATGATGCATCTCGCGATCGAAATTCGGGCTGCAAACAAAAAAAACACGCCACTCAAACTCGAGCGGCGCAAAGAAGATTTTGGGTTGATGTAGCTCTTAGTTTTGCGGTAGCACGAGGCCAAGCGCAATTTGCTTGTCGATCTCGGATGCAACCGACAAGTCCGCAGTGCCCCGTGACGTCCGAACCTGCACGACCACTTCCGTCACGAGCGGTTCCACTTCCTTCACTGTGACAAAAACAGTGCGTTTGTCGATGCGCGCCGTAAGCGTGTTGGTAACGACATCATCATTGGTGACAGTGCCGGTGCGGGAAAGCACTTCACGNGCAGAGTTTAAAATCTGATCCAGCGGACGCTCATATCGGCTGGTGATTTTGTCTCGCATAACGGGGACGCCGATTTTATTACCGCCGGGAGTGCTAACACAACCGATGGTTCCACCAGCCAAAACGGCCACCAAACCTAGCAGGACTAAGCGAAAAGTCATGGCCGTCATCCCAAACAAAACCGGTTTGACCGTCAAGCCATTTGAGAGGATTGTGGATAAGTTGTTGCCCTTGGCCATGCGAGAATGAACAAAGCCAAGCGCTTGGTTGTCTTAGNGCTGGTTGATATGAAGAAAATCGGAATCAATTTGAAATACTTCGTCATGGTCAGTTGTTTGGTCCATTCCCCTGCACTCGGCCAAGCCGATCAGGCTGAGAGACGCAACCCGACCGTCAATGCTGTAGCCAAGGTAATGCCAAGCGTCGTCAACATCGCCACCAAAACCCGGGTGCAGCGGGTCGGCTATCTGTACAATTGGTGGCGAGACAACTGGACGCCGTACGCACAACAATTGCCACCACAGGAAAGCGCCGGNTCAGGCGTAATTGTTAGCGAATCCGGCCATGTTTTAACCAACGTTCACGTCGTCCGGGATGCCGATGAAATTTGGGTCAAACTGACCGACGAAAACGGTGAGCAGAAGGTTTATCAAGCCAAAGCCATCGCCGGCAGTCTTACCACGGATATCGCGCTGCTGAAGATTATCCCATCAAAAAAGGACGAAACATTCGCTGCTGCAACATTTGCTGCTAACGACGATTTATTGCTGGGCGAGTCGGTGATGGCGTTAGGCAATCCCTTTGGCCTCGGAGGTTCCGTCAGTCAGGGGATTTTGAGTTCCAAAAGTCGTCGCACGGAGACAGACGGAAAACGACTGGAGATTCCCGACTGGCTTCAAACCGATGCTTCGATCAATCCCGGAAACAGCGGTGGCCCACTGATCAATTTGAGCGGAGAAATGATTGGAATCAACGTCGCCGTGCTCAAGGAGGGGCAAGGGATCGGTTTCGCTATTCCCATCAAGCGCGTCAACGAGTCGTTGTCTCGTTTTTTCACTCCGGAGTTCTTGGATGACAACTGGTTTGGGGCAAAAATCGACGCTAGTTTACGCCCCCCCAAGGTCGCCTCAGTCGAAACCGGCAGCCCTGCGGATAATGGCGGATTAAAAACTGGGGACGAGTTAATGGGCGTGAACGGTCAGACAACCGATACCTTTATCGATTTCGCAAATTTACTGGTTGGTCTCGGGAAAAACAGAACGGTCAAACTCCAAATTGGCCGAAACGGAGAGAAGTTAAATCGCACGATCAAACTGATTCCGGAAGATGCAGTTTTCAACTCTGGGCTAATTCGACAAAAAACCGGTGCCACCCTAGAGCGACTCACTCCAGAGGTTGCAGAGGCGCTGCGCTTCAATTTGACCGACGGATTTGTGATCAGCCAAGTGGATCGCGACTCACCAGCAGGGAAGGCCAAATTGCAACCCGGATTGGTCGTCACCGCCATAGACGGACAACAATTCGACGACATTATCGATGCAGCGAAATTCGTGCACAAAAAGAAAACCGGAGACGAATTAACTTTCAACGTAGTGCATATGCGGCAGAGAGGCTTCTTCGTGCGCCGCTCAGAAGGGCAACTCACACTCCGGGTTTTGTGACTATTTCCTCGACAGAATTCCAGTAAACGCTAATTTCCGCGCTCCGAATGCTTGGCTACCCGCTTGGCCAAGCCTCAATCAAAAATGAAAGTTCGCTCAAAATTTCTACCGCTTGGCCTAATGGTCACGCTGAGTTTCGCAAGCTTGGCCAAATCCGCCCCCCAGCCTTCCGGGCCACAGGCGGACGGATCGTTTCGCAAGGTCATCCTCGTTTCTGATAAGGATACGAACGGNGACAACCAGACCGAGGANAATCTCAAGGATCCGATGGAACTCTCCATCGCGAAGGATGGGCGTGTTTTTTGGGCACAGCGAAACGGCGAAGTCCATTTTTGGGANCCGAAAACGAGCGCAACCACNATGGTCGGCAAACTGGATGTGTTCACNGGACTCGAAGACGGGTTGCTTGGCATCACGCTNGATCCCAACTTTCAAGAAAACAACCATTTGTATCTTTTTTACGCCCACCCACATACGGTCGTCGAACACGTCAATCGGAAGCCNCGAAANAAAGGCTACAACCTAGTCTCACGGTTCACGCTGAAAGATGGNAAGTTGGATCACTCCTCAGAAAAGGAAATGATTCGGATCAAGACACAGCGAGATCAATGCTGCCACTCAGGCGGATCGTTGACATTTGACAGCAAAGGCAACCTGTACGCTTCGGTTGGCGATAACACGAATCCGTTCAACTCCGATGGGTTCGCCCCCATCGACGAACGCAACGGTCGTTTTGCTTGGGATGCNCAAAAGTCATCNGGCAATGCAAATGACTTACGCGGTAAAATCCTCCGTGTTACCCCGCAACCTGACGGTTCAGTCAAAATTCCTGAAGGTAATCTATTCGACAGTGTTGAAGACGGTGCCCGCTCCGAGGTGTTCGTGATGGGCAACCGAAACCCCTTTCGTATCTCGGTCGACCCGAAGACCGGTTTTCTTTATTGGGGAGAAGTTGGCCCGGATGCGGGCGGNCGCCGGGATGGCCGTGGCCCTGCCGGTTACGATGAAATCAATCAAGCGCGCGGTGCCGGAAACTTCGGCTGGCCGCATTTCATCGCCAACAATAAGNCCTACAACAGGTACGATTTCGCNGGGAAAAANTCGCTTGATCNATTTGCTCCCGCCAAACCGCNAAACAAATCACCGAACAACANCGGNATANAGGAACTGCCANCNGCGCAATCCGCGTTNATTTANTANGCCCATTTCCCGTCCGTCAAATGGCAGACACTTAACTCAGGTGGCGGTCGAACAGCCATGGCCGGTCCGGTTTATTACTTTGATGAAAACATCGAGTCGGCCAACAAACTCCCCAAAAACTACGACCATTCACTTTTCATTTACGAATGGTCACGCAATTGGATCGTTAACGTAAAACTGGATGAAAACGACAACGTCGCCGGGATGGAACGGTTTTGTCCGAAGATGACTTTCAAGCGCCCCATGGATATGGAGCTTGGCCCGGATGGTTGTCTTTACGTCATCGAATGGGGTACCGCTTGGGGTAAAAATCAGGANACGCAAATTGTCCGGATTGAGCATCACCAAAGNGACCAAGCATCCGTCAGNAAATAAAATGACATCGGCNCANANCTGGAAGACGTTNAACAAGCCCAATCGCTTGTTCCTGTTTTCCGGGCCNTGCGTGATNGAGTCGGAATCGCTTTGCCTNAAGATAGCNAGATCCCTAAAACGCACTTGTGANGGNCTGGGCATNNCNTACGTTTTCAAAGCNAGNTACGATAANGCCAACCGCACTTCGGGAAAATCAAAANGAGGNCCAGGGCTNGAAGATGGCTTGGCGATTTTGGCTTCCGTCCGAGAGAAAATNGGTGTGCCCGTTATCACAGACGTTCACACNCCAGANCAGGCAATGATCGCCGGTGAGGTGGTCGANGTTTTACAGATACCGGCATTTCTTTGCCGCCAAACTGACCTTGTACTGGCCGCGGCCNCGACCGGGAAAATTGTTAACCTNAAAAAGGGGCAATTCCTTTCNCCTCCCGAGATGGAGCAGGTCGCAGCCAAGGCAGCTGAATCAGGGAACAAAAANATTATCCTCACNGAGCGNGGTNCCACATTCGGCTACAATAATCTTGTGGNGGATATGCGATCGATCCCGATCATGCAGTNGCAAGGGTATCCGGTGGTNTTTGACGCCACCCATTCCGTGCAACTNCCCGGNGGAGGCGGCGATTGCTCTTCCGGTCAGGGNCAATTCGCACCTGTGCTAGCCAAAGCGGCACTGGCNGCCGGNGCGAATGGATTGTTNATCGAAACTCATCCTGAGCCATCGGAATCCCCAAGTGACGGNCCNAATATGATCCCNCTTGGGCGAATGAAATNGACCCTCAAGAGCTTGGTGCGCGTGTTTGACGCAGTNCGTTAATCAAGCANCGCGNTTGGCCAAGCGCAGTTCAAANGTTGTNCCGTGTTCATCCGACTTGGCCAAGNTNAACTCNGCGTCAATCGCCATGGCCAGTTGCTTGCTGATGGCGAGGCCAAGTCCGCTTCCNTGNTCTTTTGACGAGCGNCCANCTTGAAAAAGATCCTCTTTTAAACAGTCAGGCAATCCAGTCCCGTTGTCTGAAATTTCGATCACACCGCCCATTTTTGCATGCACCAAGATCTCCCCTTTGCTTCGGCAAGCTTCAGCAGCGTTCTGGGCCAAGTTTTCGATGATAAGTAAAACTAGACTGGCCTCCCGGTTGTCCAACTCGGCGTCAACATCCACTTCAAATTGAAGATCTACGGAATACCTATTCGCCGTCGGTTGAAACTTATTATTGAACAACTCAAGCAATTCACGAAAGGTAATTTGGTATGCGATGCCGCTCTGTTGATCTTGCAACGTGCGGACAACATCCCCCACCAATTCCTCCATGCGAGACACCGTGTTTCGCGCTTCTTCGAGGTTGAACGATTTCTCATTCGTGTTCGCTAAATGCGTTTTCAAGGCAATCAACGGATTGCGTAATCCATGCATGAGATGTGAGGCGATTCCCCCGATCGCAGCGGTTTTGCTTGATAGCGCCAAGGCTTGATTAGCCTCGTTGAGCGCAACTGTACGTTTGGCCAAGCGGTTGTGACTTCGATTTAGCGAATTGAACGAAATCCCCAAAACAAAAACAATCAACCCACTGCCGACGATAAAAACAAAGATGCTTTGTGAGCTGATTTGATTTTTCAAATCATTGATATCGGCAAGGGTGTCCCCTCCGTCAAAAATCAGTTGTGCAATACCAAGCAAATCATCTCCGTCAGCAAAGTGCAGTGGCAGCACGATCTCAGTTACAGGAATGATCTCACCCTCCTCCCCTTCGTCGACAAATTCAAACCAGTCAGTAAGTTTAGCGCTTGGTGAGAGTGTTGCGCTTGGGTTGAATTGATTCGCCTTCTGAACTTGGGTTTCGCTTAGCAACCCTTCGGTGATGATCTCGGGAAATGAATACAAGTAATCCGCTTCAGCGGTGAAAAGCCGAAAACCAAGTGCCCCGCTTAGTTCGCTGATTTCTTCCATGACGATAAGTTGATCTGCCGGGTTTTCAATCGACAAATCTATGTACGCTTCGATGACGTTGACCTGATGAATCAACAAGATGGCCTGGAGAACTTCTGCCTGTCGCGCGAGCACCTGTTCTTCCAGTCGGCCTCCCAATTGCTCCTTGGCCATCCATATCGCAACGCCGAAAACCAAAAGGATCAGCAAGGCGGAAACTGATTGAGCTAAGTGTTTCAAATTGAGATGTCTGCCAAGGCCAGACAATACATAAACGGGTTGTGCCATGAAAAAGTTTCACCGAATAGCGGCAAATTTCCGTAACGACGAAAGCATTTGCCATTCAAGCCAAGTCACCGGAAGATTCGTGTATGCCGTTGGTGGTTAATGATCAGACAATTGACGACGCGATAATCGATCAGGAATTTTCAGCAATCAAGGCTCACTACGAAAGTATGGGGTCAATTTCCTGTTGCGATCGTGATGATGAATTTCGTGGGTTTGCCCGTGAGAATATCACATTTAGAGCGCTCCTGACTCAGGAAGCGGAGAAGTCCATACCAATACCTTCTACTGAGAAAATCGATGCAGCTTTCCTTAAACTAAAAGAGGAGCATGGGGGCGAATCACAGTTTTACGCGACAATGGGATTAACGGCCGAGCAGGATGANTTGATTAGGAATGATCTCAGCCTCAATCTTCAAGTCGAATCGTTGCGGGAAAATGTTTTCACCGGATTGCCAGAACCAACCGACGCAGATTGCCAAGAGTACTACGAACGAAATATAGATCAGTTCGCAGATGAAGACGAAGTCCGTGCGTCGCATATTTTCAAATCAGTTCGTGAGGTGGAAAAACGGGAGGATGTTTTTAATCAACTTTGCGAAGTGCGCCGCAAACTGGTCGGTGGCAGTGATTTTGATGAGGCTGCCAAGGAGCATTCTGACAAACCTGAGGAAGAAATTGATCTTGGCTTTTTTAAACGCGGGGAGTTGATGGATGAGTTTGAGGTCGTCACTTTTTCCATGAATGTCGGGGAAGTGAGTCCGGTGTTTAACACGCCACACGGTTTTCATTTAGCCAAGGTAACCGAGCGAAAAGTCGGTGAGCCTAAGCCATTCAACGAGGTGCAATCTGTTATCCAAGAAGAACTGATTGCACAACGCCAGAATGAGAAACTTCAGTCATTCGTAGATGAGTTGAAGGAGACGGCGACGATCAAATACACCGATCCGGAAAATCGTTACGACGAACACGATTAACGATCCGTGTTTCCCGTTTTCAAATTATTCGAAGATCTCTTCAAAGCTCCTAGCGGTCCCAAATGCCCTGAGTGCAAGTCGGTTTTGACCGAATCTGAATGCCCAAACATGGATTGTCCGGAAAAAGTAGCCGAATGGGTGATCCAATGGTGCGCCCCTGATGCAATGGACATTACAGCACTTGACCAAGCGATCGCCTCTCAATTGGCCAAATTAGGAATGATCATTCATCCGGGGGAACTCTACGGTTTGAGTGATGGCGATTGGGAACGGGTTGAGAGCGTTAGCGAAGAGCAGCTCGCTGAAATAAAACAGCAACTTGATCGAAGCAAATCAGCTACCTCAAGCGATTTGATATATGGCTTTCGAATCAAAGGCATCGACCAGAACTTGGCCAAGCGCTTGGCCGAAGGATTCGCCTCTATTTCAAAACTTCGAGAAACGAAACCGGATCNTCTGACAACNATCGAAGGAATTGGAGAAGATTCAGCNTCAGCCATACGCCGATGGTTCCGCGACTCGTTCAACAAAAAAATGCTGAAGATGCTCGAANGCGAAGGTTTTAAGCTGGATTAAAGCTTCGCNACTTCCTCGGCGATTTGAACCGTATTCAGAGCGGCCCCTTTTAAAAGCTGATCGCCGACAACCCAAAAACTTAGACCGTTTTCAAAAGCATTATCCTTCCGAATGCGTCCGACTTCGCAGTTATCTGCGCCCGCCAGTTTAAGGGGCAAAGGGTAACCGTTTCTCGCAACGTCATCGTTAAGGTCAATTCCTGGAGCTGCTTCGATGGCNGCACGCGCTCCCTCGACAGATACCGGTCTTTCAAANTCGGCACAAACGGCTATCGAATGAGCGCGGTAAACCGGGACACGCACACATGTAACGCTCGCTTGAAAATCAGGAATCCCCATTATTTTCCGAGATTCGTTGACCATTTTCATCTCTTCCTTTGTATAGCCGTTTTCCAAAAACACATCGACATGAGGAAGGACGTTAAAGGCAATTTGGTGCGGATACACATCCTTGGTCGCCTCGTTGCCGGAGGTGATTTCACCAACTTGGCGTTCCAATTCGACTATTCCCATCGCACCCGAGCCGGATACGGCTTGGTAAGTCGAAGCGAAAATTCGTTTCACCCCGAACGCCAAGTGCAGCGGATTGAGCGCCATCACGGTAACGATGGTTGAGCAATTTGGATTGGCGATGATGCCTTTGTGAGTTGCAACGTCTGCCGCATTGATTTCCGGCACGACCAANGGCACCGAGTCNTCCATTCGAAACGCGCTCGAGTTATCNACGACCACCGCTCCCGCATCAACAGCAGCNGGAGCAAATTCTTTTGATGTANCTCCTCCCGCACTGAACAATGCNATATCCACCNCTTTGAATGAATCAGGGGTCAACTCCTCCACTACAAGTTCTTCACCACGGAAGNTCAGGGTTTTNCCGGCAGAGCGTTTCGATGCCAGTGNGGNTAATTTGCCAACCGGAAAATCTCTCTTTTCGAGAGTCTTCAGCATTTCGATACCAACGGCTCCCGTGGCACCAGCGATCGCAATATGTAAATCCTCTTTCATAAAAGGNGNGGGAANTTTACTTTGGAATCCTTCCCTGTCAATTGCACTCGCNAACAAAATGCNGAAAATTGCTTGCACCCNAAGTTGGTTTTTGNTCACCTCTCCNACGCCCAATTCGGGTATCGCCTTAAACAGTATCAACCTGTNACTAGGATGGCTGCGTAGCTCAGTTGGTTAGAGCGTGGGACTCATAAGCCNGAGGTCGCTGGTTCGAATCCAGCCGCAGCTACCACTTTTCAAAAACACTTCANTTAATCCGCTCTTGGTTTTCAGGNATGTCTGGTTTTTGATTTGCACGTGGNAGTGAATGAGAGGCCAAACGCGGAAACGCNGTTCGTTTTGATTGCCAAGTTGCGGGTGAAGCCGNANCAAGTGGAAGAGTATTTGAAAATCGCACAAANAGCAGATGACGCCGTNCGGTATTCCGAACCCGGCATGCTGCTGCATACTTTNGATGTGTCTCCGGNTGATCCCTGCTCNTTTNCATGGACTGAAGTATATCAAAATGACGCCGCTNTTATCGNANATTTCAACAACCCACAATTGNAGCNCTATCTAAAAGAACATGATCGACTTGCCGATGGCGCNATTAATGTGACCATCTATGGGAATCTCGCCAAGGAGACGGTACATTTTCTCAATCAAAGCGGAATTCCGTGGCGTCACCATCCTTCAAAATTGGGGTTCGCTACCAATTTTGAACCTCGCCGCTTGCCGGCAAGTAGAGCGTAACCATAATGCTTTCCATTAAAAGTATCTCCAAATCTTTCGCTGGCAGAACATTGTTTTCCGGTGCAAGTTTGCAGATAAACAGGCGTGATCGGATTGGTGTAGTCGGTCCAAATGGCGCGGGAAAATCAACTCTGTTTTCGATTATACTAAAAGAGACCTCACNTGATACCGGAGAGATCGCGATTGAAAAAGGAGCCAAAGTTGGTTTTCTCCCGCAGGAAAGCGCCCCTACGGGCGATGAGACTGTGCTTGAACTCGCCTGCTCTTTTTCACCTGAATTTATCCAAGCTGCCAAACGGTTAGGAGCGCTTGGCCAAGCGCTCGAAGATGAACCAAACAGCGAAGACTACGAGGTTTTCGAAAATGCAGGAGGAGGCGGATTAATCGCCAAAGCCAGACAAATTCTAAGCGGNCTGAGTTTTAAGGAAGCCGATTTCGATCGCTTGGCCAAGGAGTTGAGCGGAGGGTGGATCATGCGNGCCCACTTGGCCCGACTGCTGGTTCAGGAACCCGATTTGCTGATGTTGGACGAGCCTACCAACCACTTGGATTTACACTCGCTTATTTGGCTNCAAAATTATTTGCAAAATTACCCCGGCGCAATTCTGCTTATCTCGCACGACCGAGAATTTTTAAATAATTTGGCCCGTCACATTGTTGAGTTGGAAAACACCAAGCTAAATCGCTATACNGGAAATTATGAACGCTATCTCGTCCAACGGGAAGCGAACCANGCACAATGGATTGCTGCCTACGAAAATCAGCAAAAAGAAATCGAACGACTCATGAAGTTCGTTGATCGATTTCGCGCGAAAAACACAAAAGCAACCCAAGCGCAAAGTAAGCTAAAGCAAATCGAGCGCATGGAGAAAATTGAGGCTCCATATTTCACCAGAAAGCGAGTTCAATTCAGTTTCCCTCAACCGATGCGTAGCGGGCAACGAATCATCCGATTGGATAATTTGTCTAAATCATATGGTGATTTAGAGGTATATAAGTCGCTGGATTTGGAAATCGAAAAAGGCAAACACATTGTTTTGGTCGGCCCAAACGGTGCCGGCAAATCTACGTTACTGAAAATTTTGGCTGGAGTGCTGCCCTTCAACAGCGGCGAGCGTGAGTTGGGGCACAATGTGCAANCGGGGTATTTTGCACAACATCGGACAGAAGTGCTTCAGGTGAATAGAACAGTACTCGAAGAGATGCTCGACACATCAGCAAGCGTTACTGAAGAGTCTGTACGCACTTTGCTCGGATGCTTTCTTTTTACAGAGGACGATGTTTTCAAAAAANTAGCGGTTCTCAGCGGTGGCGAAAAAAGCCGACTTGCCATGGCCAAACTGCTCCTGAACCCACCGAATTTACTGCTGCTTGATGAGCCCACGACACACTTAGACATGGCCAGTATTGATACCCTGATCGACGCCCTGTCTCAATACAGTGGCACCATGGTNTTCATCAGCCATGATGTTCATTTTATACGAAAGATTGCAAAATATGTGATCCATGTTGAGGANGGAAAACTNCGCCATTTCCCGGGACCATACCAATACTACTTGGATAAAACTAATCAGGACTCAAATCGCTCTGCCGAGGCAAGTTTCTCAAACGACACCAATACGAAAAACACCTCTAAAGCCAAACGTGAAGACCCCAAAAGCCGTAAACGCAGAGAAGCAGAGGAACGCCAAGCATTGTCTAAAAAGCGTAACGAGAATAAAGCTGTGATCGACAGGCTCGAAACTAGGATCACTGTAATGGAAAAACGGCAAAAAGAAATTACAGAATTGCTAGAACAACCTGAAACTTACGCGGCAGGAGGGCAAGCCCCCGCGTTAAATCGAGAGTTGATGACGATCAACGACGACTTGGACGATTGTAATTCAAAGTGGAGCGAAGCAGTTGATTCACTTAACGCGATCNAGTAGCGCTTGGCCAAGCGGCACCCTCCCCCTTTACTGCTCTAATCTCATTCTGGCCTGTGCTCAGNTTGAAGAGTTCGATATCAGATTTCCCATTACTATCACTTGGCCAAGCGACAATTACGCCTGTAGCTGTTTCGGCATTTCCCAATACTTGAACCGGCGAGTTTTGCGATAGATAACCGGAACCCAGCCGAACGACTCGCTTAGGGCCAATCCCNTCTATTTGCTTTAGCCNAATAGTCGCCCCAATGGCCTGCGGATTCTTATCGCCGCCAACAAGTACAACCCTTAAACCAACCCGCTTGGTCCGATTTTGGAACAATCTTGGCGTAGTACCGTTCTGCGTGACTATCAGGTCAGTTCGGCCATCATGGTCATAATCAGCAACCGCCGCCCCTCGCCCTTCCCCAGGGACAATCAGCCCGCTTTCAGAAATGCTAACGGATCTAAATTGCCCGCTACCGTCTCCGAGCAAAAGCAAACCTAGACCAGCGTCTTCACGAGGCTCATCCGGATGGACTCCAAAATCGTTTTGACTGATCACGATATCTTCGTGTCCGTCATTGTTGAAATCTGCTACCACAGGGGCATATGCACTGGAATACTGCGCTTCAGCTGGAAGAGGATACGGATTAAACCGGTCTCCCTCCCGGATAAACACCGTGCTTTGAAGAGTAGTCGCTTGAAGTCGGTTCAGTTGATTTAACTGGGTTTCCCCAATGAGCATTTCAATCGTTGTGCGAGAATACTGTTCGTAACTTGTTAATCGCTCTGTAATCCATGGCATAGACGCTGCCAGAGTCGAAAGATGTCGCCTTGGGTAAAGCTTCCCGTCGTTACCGTACTCTGTTTCAATAAAATCCCAAACCCCATCCTGATGAATGTCTCCATGATAGGCAATGAGGGGAAATTCCGATGTGGCTTGATACGAAGAATTAAGACCTCTGTTTGTCGCTATGAAATCGATCGCCCCGTCACCATTAAAATCTCCAACATCAACCCCTCTCCATAAACCGGTAAACTTATTCAATCCAAATGAACTCGTTTTATCCACGAAACCGTTACCTCTATTTATGAAAACTTTTGGAGCCCCCCATTCAGAGACAAAAAACAGATCAGGCCTATCATCGGAATCTATTTGAGCGAAAACAGCAGTCGAGTTCAGTCCCTCTTGAGCGAAAGCATCAGACCAACTTTGACTTTCAGAGAATTCGCCATTGTTGTTTAGATAAATCCACGAACCGACCGGCACCCCATATTTTCTTGGCATTGAGCGCCCGACCAAAAACAAATCTAAGTCACCATCAGAATCAACATCAGCAATCGCTAGATGACCAATACTAGATCCTTTTGCAGACAATCGAATTGATTTATCGGTACCAAAAGTATGAATCTTGGCCATAACTCCAAATGCCAGCCCATCTTCGAGGTTTGAAAATGCTTGGATAATACTCCCGCCGTTCACCAAAACTGATAAACCGTCGCGTGTGTTTTTTGTTATATCAGAATCTTTAATTAGCGAAAATGTGCCTTTCTTATTTATATATAAATCAAGCGTACCCCCCTGTCCGTTGGAGATTAGTATATCCTCCCAACCGTCTTGA
>NZFR01000105.1 GCA_002689335.1 Verrucomicrobiales bacterium | reverse complement strand
TTTATTTGGAACCGGCTGGCGATGCCGGCTTCATTCAAGTGATTCGGGAATAACTTTTTCCAAAACAAGGGTAACCTAGCCGGCAAAAAGCGTGTACATCTCAGCAACAAATCGTCCAACCGACGACGGAAATTAAAAATGAAACAGATCGTATTCTTGATGATGGGCTTCGCGCTTTTCTCGGCTTCCGGTCAGGCGGCCAAGGTGGAGAAAGCCAATGTGGCTAAGGGCTCGAAGTTCGTGTTGCACATGGACTTCGATGCATTACTCACTTCACAATTGGGATCGACCGTGATCAAACAGGCTCGGCAGGAAGAGGGTGAGGAGCGCATCAAGGCTCTGACTGATGTTATCGGTTTTGATCCGTTTACCGCGCTTAACAGTGCGACCATGTTTGGGAACGGCGAAGAGGAAAACGGAGCAATCTTACTAAAGCATAAAGCGGAAACCAAGCGGGTGTTATCGTTCATCAAACTGGAAGAGGACTACCGCCCAACCGAGTACAAGGATCACACGATTCACAGTGTGGGGGAGGTGGGCGAGCGTGGTTACATCAGTTTTGTGAACAAAACCACCGCAGTGATCGCTCCCAGCCGCGAGTTGGCCCAGGGAGGGATCGATCTTGTGAGAGGTAAGGGTGCTGCCAAAAAGTTGCCCTCACAAATCGACGAGATTTCGAAGAAAGTTAAAGCCCCGTTTTTGGTCGCCTACGCCGATGTCGACGGGCTTGAGGAAGTCATCGAGGATCCGAATGTCAACGACATGGCCCGCGAAGTCGCGATCGTAGTCGGCGAGATGGAGGAAAACTTGGTTCTATCCATTCAAATCGTCGCGCAAAGCGTGGAGACTGCTGAGCATCTGCACAACATGGTTAACGGCCTGATCGGTTTCGCGGCCCTCGGCCAGGAGGAGAATCCGGAATTGAAGGATTTGATCAAGGCATTGAAAGTTTCCCGTAAGGAATCAACCATCACGGTCGATTTCAATATGCCAGTCGATAAAATTTTGGAAGCCGTTGATCCCGCCTTGGAGAATCTCGATGTCGATCTCGACATCGATCTTTTGGGCGGCGGCAAAGAGAGTAAGGACAAGTGATCCACGGTGTCGCCATTCCGGCGATGACGGCGGTTGCGACGGTGAGGGCCGAGCAATCAAGGGAAGAGGCTTCTCAAACGCCCAGTCGGGCGGAATCGATCGCCGAGGAGCGCGAGGTTGCACTCGCCGCGCAAGGCGGCTGTATGGAATCTTACGAACAACTGGTCTCTCGTTTCGAGAGGCAGTTGTTCCATTTTCTGCTCAAGAAAACAGGAGATCATCACCTTTCCCAGGATCTGCTACAAACCACCTTCTTGATCGCCTACCGGAAGCTGCACCGGTTCAACCCGAAGTACGCTTTTTCCACTTGGATTTACACCATCGCCAATCGACAGGCGATCAATCACTTTCGCCGTCAGCGTCCGTTCGATTCGGAGGACGCCGACCGGGTGGTCGAGGAAGCGCCGGACACGGAACTGATCGCCACCGAGCAGGCTGAGGAACTTTGGGTTCGGGTACGTAAACTCCTGTCGGCTGCGCAGTACGACGCTCTCTGGTTTTTTTATGGTGAAGACCGAAACCTTGAGCAGACGGCGCGTGTAATGAATAGGAGTGTGGGTTCGGTGAAGGTACTGCTCCATCGGGCCCGAAAAAAACTGGCGGACGATTTGCCCAGCCAATTTAAAATCGACAAAACCAAGTGAGCGAGCAGATGAAAAACGAAGAGCAACCAAGCGATTGGCCAAGTATTGAAGAGCAACTCCGGGAGGAAACCAAGCGGGACGGGGAGTTTCCGCCGTTTTTGCATCGGCGCATTATGGCCGCCGTCCGAGAGGAAGCGCAACGTAAGGCACAGCCCAAGTGGGTGATTTTCAACTGGGCTCGCTTGGCCTTGGCCAGCGGTGTGGCCGGACTGGCTTTGTTCTTCGCTCTGACTCTCAACGTGCCGACCGCAGAAGAACGCGCCGGGTCGCAATTGATTGGGGAATGGATTGCGACCGCAGCCCATAGCGACCAACAAGTTGCGAACCTGATTTCAGACAAAATGCTGACCGAGTGGATGACGCAGCCTTACCAGCAGCAGTTGGATTCCATCGGAGGCGAGCTTGAAAACGCACTGGATTTTACTCTTCGGATGGTGCCAATCAAAATCGCCCAGCGATAAGANGGTCAACTAANGAAGGATTTGGAAACGCCGGAAANGGCGTTTTTCTTTTNNAAANNGANTCATATCAACATATCAAGATATGTTGATATGATTCTTGACTCCTTTGTTTTCCGCTCTACTCTGAGTTTCTGTGAGCGATGTCGCGCAACAAACACTGAGTGATCTATTGGCCCAACGTATCGTCATTTTGGACGGTGCGATGGGGACGGTGATCCAGCAGCATAAACTGGATGAAGAGGATTACCGGGGGGAACGTTTTGCCGATTGGCCAAGCGATCTCAAAGGGAACAACGATCTACTGGGTATGACACGTCCGGAGATCATCCAGTCGATCCACCGTGAGTATTTGGAAGCCGGCTCCGATATTATCGAGACCAATACGTTCAACTCCACCAGCATCGCCTTGGCGGATTATGGGATGGAGTCNTTGGCTAATGAGTTGAATTTGGCAAATGCCAAGGTCGCCCGAGCGGCGGCGGACGAGGTGATGGCGGCTAATCCGGGGCGGCGTTGTTTTGTGGCTGGTGCGCTTGGCCCGACCAACCGGACAGCGTCGATCTCGCCAGACGTAAATAATCCCGCNTTTCGTGCGGTGAACTACGACCAATTGGTCGAGACATATTTCGAGCAGGCCAAGGGCTTGGTTGAGGGNGGGGCGGATGTGCTTTTGGTGGAAACGGTTTTCGACTCACTGAATTCCCGCGCGGCGTTGTTTGCGCTGGAGTCGTTGTGTGACTCGCTTGGCCAACGGTTACCGGTGATGTTGTCATTCACCATCACGGACCAAAGCGGGCGCACGCTCTCCGGCCAAACNGTGGAGGCATACTGGAATTCAGTCTCAAACATCGAACTGCTCAGCGTGGGTATCAATTGTGCGCTTGGCCCAAAGGAGATGCGTCCGTACATCGACGAGTTGTCCCGCATCGCACCGGTCAACGTCAGTTCCTACCCAAATGCCGGTCTTCCGAACCCCTTGCTGCCGACCGGTTTTCCGGAAACGCCCGAGACNCTTGCCCCTCAACTTCGAGAATGGGCGGAGAACGGCTGGCTAAATATTGTCGGGGGGTGTTGCGGAACNACGCCCGTGCATATTCNGAAGATTGTCGAAGCGGTTCGGGACTGCGAGCCTCGTCGCTTGGCCAAGCCTGAACCTTGGTTGAGGTTGAGCGGCATGGAGGCGCTGACGGTTCGACCGGATTCCATTTTCGTGAATGTCGGGGAACGAACGAATGTCACCGGTTCTCCTCGTTTTGCCAAGCTCATCAAAAATGATCAGTACGAAGAGGCGCTGGCAGTCGCTCGGCAGCAGGTGGAAAACGGNGCGCAGATCATCGACGTAAACATGGATGAGAGCATGCTCGACTCCGAGGCGGCGATGACACGGTTCCTNAATCTTATCGCCTCCGAGCCNGACATCTCCCGNGTGCCGATCATGATCGACAGTTCGAAGTGGTCGGTGATCGAGGCCGGGCTGAAATGCATTCAAGGCAAGGGGATCGTCAACTCGATCAGCCTTAAGGAAGGCGAGGAACTGTTNCTTAANCAGGCAGCAAAGATTCNTCGATACGGCGCCGCTGTGGTCGTGATGGCGTTCGACGAGACAGGTCAGGCGGATACGACAAACCGTCGCGTGGAGATNTGTACGCGTTCCTACAATTTACTTACAGAAAAGGTCGGTTTCCCTCCTGAGGACATTATTTTTGATCCGAATATTCTCACGGTAGCGACCGGAATGGAGGAGCACAACGACTACGCTGTTAGTTTCATTGAGGCGACGCGCATCATCAAATCTACGTTGCCGTTGGCCAAGGTCAGCGGAGGGGTGAGTAACATTTCGTTTTCGTTCCGAGGCAACAACACCGTGCGTGAGGCGATGCATGCGGCGTTCCTTTATCACGCAATCAAAGCTGGTCTCGACATGGGCATTGTCAACGCCGGGATGCTTGAAGTTTACGAGGAGGTGCCTGCGGAATTGCTGGAGCGAGTTGAGGACGTTTTGCTCAATCGCCGACCGGATGCGACCGAGCGTTTGATTGAGTTTGCCGAGACTGTTAAGCAGCAGGGTAAATCGGAAAAAGTTACCGACGCATGGCGTGAAGGAACGGTTGAAGAGAGACTCAGCCACGCGCTCGTCAAAGGCATCGTCGATCATATCGAGGCAGACACCGAGGAGGCGCGAGCCAAGTACGGTCGCCCGATCCATGTCATCGAGGGGCCGTTGATGGACGGAATGAATGTCGTCGGCGATTTGTTTGGTGCCGGAAAAATGTTTTTGCCGCAAGTCGTGAAAAGTGCCCGCGTGATGAAAAAATCCGTGGCCTACCTTCAGCCATTCATGGAGGAGGAGAAGGCGGAAACCGGGTTCTCGGCGCAAGGTAAAATTCTCATGGCCACCGTTAAGGGCGACGTCCATGACATTGGCAAAAATATCGTCGGTGTGGTGTTGCGTTGTAACAACTATGAGGTGATCGACCTCGGCGTGATGGTGCCGTGCGACAAGATTTTGCAGGCCGCTCGCGAGGAAAACGTCGATATCATAGGCTTGAGCGGTTTGATAACGCCTTCACTTGACGAGATGCAATACGTTGCCAAGGAGATGCAGCGCGAAGGATTTGAGTTGCCACTGCTGATTGGCGGAGCGACGACCAGTCGCGAACATACGGCGGTGAAAATTGCTCCAGGCTATCAAAACCCGATCATCCACGTGATTGATGCTTCAAGAGCGGTCGGCGTTGCAAGTCGACTACTGAGCGAGGAGGGCTGCGAACCGTTTGTCGCAGAAAACGCCGAGGCACAGGAAGTTTTGCGCGAAAAACATTTTGGAAAACGCGAAGCCAAGCCGTTGCTCAGCATCGGGGAAGCACGTGAGCGTGCCACTAAAATCGACTGGCAAGCGGCGGATATTCCGCAGCCGGGTTTCACCGGTATTCGTATCGAGAACGATTTCCCGCTGGAGACGCTGGTGGAATACATCGATTGGTCTCCATTTTTTCATGCTTGGGAGTTGCGTGGTCGTTACCCGAATATTTTTGAGGATGAAGTGGTTGGCGAAAAGGCAAAGGAATTATTCGACGACGCGCAGGACCTCCTTAAACGAATCCTTGATGAGAAGCGGTTCACGGCTAAGTGCGTGTACGGGTTGTTTCCTGCCAACCGGGTGGGAGACGATGTGGAGTTATACACCGACGATTCACGGTCCAAGCGCTTGGCCAAGTTTCATTTTCTACGACAGCAAAACAATAAATCGAGTGGGGACAATCGCAGCTTGGCCGATTTTATTGCGTCGAAGGAGTCCNGCTTGGCCGACCACATCGGCGCGTTTGCTGTGACGGTGGGTCATGGTGTGGATGAATTTGCCAAGTCGTTCGAAGAGGCTGATGACGACTACAACTCCATCATGGCCAAAGCACTAGGCGATCGCTTGGCTGAGGCGTTCGCGGAATATATGCACAAACGGGTGCGGGAGGAGTGGGGCTACGGTCGCGACGAAGCCCTGAGCAACGACGAGATAATCCGCGAAAAATATCGAGGCATTCGCCCGGCCGCCGGTTATCCAGCGTGCCCCGACCATACGGAAAAACAATTGCTCTGGGAGTTGCTTGAGGTTGAAAAACTCACCGGCATTCGCTTGACCGAAAGTTGTGCCATGTGGCCGGCCAGTTCGGTGAGCGGACTTTATTTCGCGCATCCGGAGGCCAAGTATTTTTCTGTCGGTAAAATCGGGGAGGATCAAGTTTCAGACTTCGCCGAACGCAAAGGGATGAATAAAGCCGAGGCGGAACGTTGGCTGGCGCCAAACCTCAATTACGACCCCAGTTAAACAAAACTCGAACTAATCTCGCCGCAAAGCGGGGAAGCTGGCATGTTTTGGGTCATGCCACTGCGGCACATTCGAGATTTTATCGTTCGACTGATCTTCTCCATTTTGACTTTGGCGGGACTTCCGCTTGGCCAACTGCACGGTGCCGATCTCGAACTGGCGACGCGCTTGGTTTTTGTGGAACTTCGAGGTGAACCGGCAGCCGATGTTGCCGTGCGGTTACGCGCTCAGGGTGTCCCCGCTGCTGAGATTGCCAAGGCCACTCGGCATCGAATCGCGGAGATTGCCCTGCAACAGGAGGTGTTTATNGCCCNGNTAGGCNATGTGCAGGGCGCGGTNGAGGCGCAGTTTTCCCGCTTGGCCAACGCCTTGAAAGTTCGCCTGCCGCTTGGCCAAGTAGAGCGCCTGCGGCAATTCGATGGTGTGATNGACGTCAAACCGGTCGTTCAGTTTCACGCGCTGACCTCGACGAGCGTCCCGTTCATCGGGGTGACGAACGTCTGGAATCGCGGTGAGCTTTCCGCCACGGGAAAGGGTGTTCGCATTGGCATCATCGATTCGGGTATCGACTACNCGCACGCGATGTTTGGCGGTAGCGGCAAGACCAGCGACTACAACCGGAATAACCCGCAACTGATTGAGCAGAATTCGTTCCCGACGGAAAAAGTTGTCGGCGGCTACGACTTCGCGGGAGACGATTACGACGGCACCCGCGCCCCTCGACCAGACAAGGATCCGCTCGATTGCGCGGAAAACAGCCACGGTTCACACGTCGCGGGTATNGCAGCCGGCGTGGGNGTGTTGACGAACGGTGTGGCCTANAACGGAGGGTACGGCAANCCACTGAATTTGGGTAAGTTTCTCATCGGGCCGGGAGTCGCCCCGGAGGCCAAACTGTACGCGCTCAAAGTATTCGGTTGCGAGGGCACTACCGGGCTGTCTGTAGATGCGATGGAATGGGCTGCCGATCCGAACGCGGACGGCGATTTTGACGACCGGCTCGACGTGGTGAATCTGTCACTGGGCTCGTCGTACACCTATCCGGAATTCGAGTTTAACGCCGCCGCCCGATTGGCAAAACTGGGATGCGCCGTCGTCCGAGCGGCCGGAAACAGCGGGAACAATTTCTATGCGCTAATGGCGTTTGATGACCGCGAGATCACCGTGGCCAACTCGATGGACGACGGCATCGAAAACAACAGCATCGAGGTGACCGCTCCTCCGGGGTTGCGGGGGCATTACGAGGCAGTCGAGGCCGGGTTCACGCGCAAACTGGAGGAGACCGGNGAGATCTCCGGGAAGATCGTTTATGCCGATCCGCCGCAAGCCTGTGAGCCTTTGAAAAACGCGGCTGCTGTCAATGGCCACATCGCGATGATCGATCGCGGCGTTTGTTTTTTTCTCGATAAAATTAAGCGAGCCAAGGAGGCCGGTGCCCGCGCGGTTATCGTGGTCAACAACGAGGGCGGCCCACCGATTGCCATGGGAACGACGGGAGGACTGGTCGACATTCCGGCGGTGATGATTACCCGTCGTGACGGTCTGAAATTGAAACAGCAGCTTGAACTCGGGGTGTCCGTAAAACTCGGTGGCGACGTGACCATCGGTGGCCCGGAGTTGGCCGATCAACTCGCGCCGAGCAGTTCACGTGGCCCGGTGTACGAGGTGCATCGGCTCAAGCCGGATTTGGCGGCGCCCGGATTCAATATTCATTCCGCTCAAGCTGGAGGCGGCGCTCAACCGTTACTCTCCGGCGGCACATCAATGGCAGCACCGCACGTTGCCGGAGTCGTTGCCCTGTTGCTTGAGCGTCATCCAGACTGGCCGCCCAATACAATCAAGGCGGCGATGATGAACACGACCGTTCAAACTCGCGATGAGAACGATCAGCCTTATCCGGAGACCCGCACCGGGTCGGGTCGGGTGCAGCCACGCTTGGCCATCGACACGCCGGTGATCGCCTTCGACGCCGAAGCCCCGGAGCGTGTGTCGCTTTCGTTTGGCCTGCTCGAAGTCTCGGAAC
>NZFR01000104.1 GCA_002689335.1 Verrucomicrobiales bacterium | reverse complement strand
CCAGCTTGGCGAAGCAGATTCCGAACATTCGCTTTCTGCTCGTCGGTAACGGCGTGTGGCGCGAAAAATACGAGCGCTTGGCCAAGCGCATCGGCTGCGAAAAGAATTTCATATTCACTGGTCTGGTTCCACCTTCTGAAATTCCTTCACTCGTAGGCGTGATGGACACTCTCGTTCACCTTTCTCAGCGCGAAGGATTGCCTCGAGCGCTTCCTCAAGCGATGGCCTCAGCCAAACCGGTGGTAGCATTCGATTGCGATGGAGCCAGCGAAGTTTGCCTCAACGATCGGACCGGTATCATCATACCACCGGGAGACTTGGCCAAGCTGGAGAAAAGTCTCGTTCGCTTGGCCAAGGACGATGCGGAAAGGAAAACGCTTGGCCAAGCAGGCCAAGCGTTTGTTCAGGATAAATTTACCGTTGAGCGGTTGGTGGAGGCACAGTACTCGCTCTATCAGAAATTGCTCGCGAAACGTTAAGCCAAAATCGAGCTGACGTAACGTCTCTCGCGGTTCGACGGACCGAGATGATACTTCGCCCCCATGGCATTCACCATCGTGTTGTAAACATCGATTCCCTCCGCTCCAACATCCATGATTTCTCCGGTTTTAAATCGGCCGTTCGCTCCGGTAATGGCGTGGAACACACCTGAGAGTTCACGCTTCGAATCATTGTGGCGGCCATCCCCCGATTCGGTCGAGATGGTGATCATCGAGTTTTCCAAAATTGATTTCCCGTTGGCTTCCTTCTCCGCATCCAAGCGATTGAGGAAGTAGGCAACTTCGCGCATTTTCATATGCGCGTGAGCTCGAAGCTGCTCGTTCTTTTTCTTCTCGCTGAACTTGTGCCACCACTCGTGACTGCAGCCCTGATCTCCCGAGGCGTTTAAATGTTTGGGATCATTAAACTCAAACACCTTGCGCCCGTCGTACTCGTAATCCCCGACCAAGCGAATCCGTTCGCCAGCAGCAAGGAACGTTATAGAGCCAAAACGAACACGATCCATTTGAACCGAGAGCGCATACAAATCAGCCATCAGGTGCCACTCCGCGGTCAACTCCTCGAGGGTGATGTCAATGCCCTGCCCTCCCGGGTCGGCTTGCCCACCGTGCAACACTTTCGACCGCGGCGGCAGCTTCGGCCCCTTGGATTTGCTGTGTTTCATTTCGAACGCACGCAGTTCGAACTCACGAATACGTTCGAGGTGTTCCGCCACACGAGTCTTGGACGCGCTACCAAGAGGCGAGTTTGCCCCGGTGTAAAATTTGTACTGATCCACCACGGAATCGAGCACGCTACGTTTTAATCGTTGCTTACGGACATCCCCGTCAGCACCGGCGTTCACGGCTCCAAAAACGCGATCGAACAAATCACGCGGTTTTTCCTGCATCGTACCGGCGACGGTGCCATCGAGTTTGTAACTGTGGAGGTAGCGCCCCACTCGACTGCGGCGGAAATACGTTCCTCCGATCAATGTCGGTACCATGCCCGCTGGCAATCCGTCCGGATGATGCGCCTCACGCACGACCTGATCGATCGACGGACCGCCTGCCTTGGCTTCACCGCCTGCCGGCATCGCCGTAAATGAACCAGTCGCCCCATCGAAGTGTGCGTTGATGCCACTGACATCGCAGCGCACCTGATCCACGTCGCGCATGATGAGTAGCTTGTCACGCAGAGGCTTGAGCGGTTCCATCACCCCTTCGTAGCCTTCTTTTTGCAGCGGCGCCGGAATACCCAATCCGAAAAACACGTTGAACGCACGAACCGGCACATCCTTCGCCGCAGCGCGAGCCGTCGGCAGCGCCATTTCTTCAAGCAGCGGCAGCCCAATGGTGATACCACCCAACCCCTTGAGCAGCATCCGTCGATTAATGGGATTATTATTCATCGTCAGGTTCTGTTTGTGTTTTCTGAACTAAATCACTTTTTACAATGGCGCGAATCACACTGGCATACGTTCCTCCCCCCTTCTGCGCCGCCTGATGTATCTTGTCAAGGGACAGGGCATCCGGCTGGCCAAGCGGTCGGCCAAGCGCAAATTGAGCGACCTTCCACGTCAGACATTGGCTAACTCGGTCGTTGCCCGCGAGTAGGTCCATCAACTCAGCCGAAGTCTTGTACGGAACCGGCTTAGCTGTTCCCGGAAACAGAATCTCACCATCCTCGCGCAGCTTATTTCCGTGTTCGTCTTTTTTGTGAAACGCCCCTACTCCATCGAACATCTCCAATCCATACGCCAATGGCTCAAATTTCTCGTGGCAACCACCGCACGACTTGTTCGCCACGCGATCGGCCGCGATCGAGCGTTGCGTCAATCCCGGTTTCGTGGCCACAGGCGTTGTATCCACACAAGGCGGCGGATCTTTCACACCGCTCCTCAANAGNTCGTGCAGCACAAACAATCCTCTCGTGACCATCGAGGCTTCGTCGCCGCCGATCGTCAGCACACTNCCCTGCGTNAGCAATCCACCGCGCTCCGGTACGGCTGATNTGTCGTACTTAGCCAAGCGCTCACCCNCAACCGGAGTAAAGCCGTAGTGCTTGGCCAAGCGNGGTGTCGCGAATGTCACATNGGCGTTCAGCAACTCAGCCAGCGGNCGCTTTTGTTTCCACACCACCTCCTCGAAAAANGCCAACGTCTCGGCCTGCANATCCAGTGCCAACTCTCGGCTCCAACCCGGGAATCGCTTGGCATTGGGACTCATGTTGGCCAAGCGATTCAAGTTCAGCCATTCGTTCGCGAACTCGACTGAACGCCGGACAGCGCGCGGGTCCGCAAGCATGCGGTCGATTTGTTTGTCCATCGTCTCAAGCGCAAACAAATCTCCACTTTCCGCCAACTCGAGCAATTGCTTGTCCGGCGCTGTTCCCAAAATAATGAAACTCATCCGCGTGGCCAACTCGTACTCGCTCACCGGCCAGACGTCGCCATCTCCGCGCTGATTCTCCANCCGATAAATGAAACGCGGCGATTGCAGCATCGCCTCAAGNATCAATGCGACNCCCTCNTCAAGCGTGCCCCCGGTGCTGGTCACGGTGGTCGTAACGCCCCGAAACGCCGNAACTTCCGATGAGTTCAACTNTCCTCGGAGAAAATCTCTTCCCATNTTTTGGATGAACCCGCGCATTGAATTATCNGTCGTGTTGAGTCGTTTGTTNTAGCGATTGATGAANGCCNTNACATCCATTTTCACAACAACCATGGCNGCCAATTTGGAATAGGCCTCGATGTGCTTGAGATCGACTTTGAGGTTATANGCTGTGTTGCTGAATCCATCTGCACGAATGTCGGCCGGTAAATTTTCCCGCGCCTCATTTTCAATATCGACACCGGTCATACTTTTTACCGAACCGATGTATTCCGAAACCGTCAGACGGCGAACCCAGTTTTCCGTCGCCCTCCGGTCGAACGTATGNGCGAGAGGNTCGATCTCCTCGGTCGTCCAAACGGCGCCATCGTCAATCCATTTGCGAAGTAGTTTTTTCTCGCCAACCGTCAANGGTTCACGTTCGTCCGGCATGTCATTCGACTCGACGACTTCCCAAACCAAACTCTCTGCCGCCTTACCCGGGATAATCGCTTTATCGCCGTTGCTCAGCGCAAACGCCTTCGCTTTTCTGGAGAGATCCAGTTTGCCTTTTTGGGTGGCTGTATCGTGACACTCCAGACAGTGNTTNGAGAGAATCGGAACGATTTCTTCGTCAAAAAACTTTTCTTTTTCAGCAAGNAGCTTNGCCGCGAATTCCTGTTNAACACTCTCACCGTCCAACCCNGCTTTGAAATTATTCAGCACTTCAGTTGCCGATAGATCCCGGCCGTAAACCGCAACTAAGTGAATCGTCCCCAACCAAGGTCGTCCCTTGGACAATTCGTTCGCCAAACCCAATCGATACGAGATATCCCACCTTCCGGTTCGACCGCCTGCCGACTTACTGCTATTCAATTTGCCGTTCACGAACAGTTTCGCTTGGCCACTTTTGCTGCGAGTGAAAACGACATGCGTGAGTTTGAGGNTGACGCTNTTCGACTTGGCCNCCAACGAAGGTAANCCATTGTTGCTCGTCTCTGTCGTNCGGAAACGGGCGTCATAATGGNCGCCCTCCTGNCCCAANGTAANATTTCGATTCGTGNTNTTNCCNGAAATAGTNATGATCCTCGCNGGNCCNTCCTGTTTTTTATTTNCGGGTTTNACCCAANCCTCAAGTGTNATNTNTCCNGAACGCTTTACTGCGTTGGAAATTTTTGAAGCAGGTTTATCGGAACGNATCAGCGTCTGCCCCNTCACCTCCAGCGNCCCTTCCGANCGNCGCACGTTTTTGGGATTTTCGATTTTTAAGTCGAGAGGTTNCCCGACNCCAGANCGGTCTTTAACNGTTGCNCCNTTGGTCAAACGAAAATCATACAANNCCAACAGACCATCGTTCACCCGCTCCGCTGTCTGCCCGGAAAATGCAAACAAAAGAACGGCCAACCCAACAGGTAAGATGCCGATCTTCGAAAGGCCTATGTTTGCGCGAAAATCAACCAAGCGAGTGATGAAAGATGTAAAACACATGGTAACGAGCTGGGAAATAATGCTGCACGACAGCTCCACTGTCAAAAGTCAGTTGCAGGACATTCTTTATTCAGCCCAATAGCTGGGGTAGTTTTCCGAACCGCTGAAGTCTTAAAAACTCAGCAACTGGTAAAAAATGAACGAGAGAAAAGAAAAATGGTGGAGCCGACTGGAGTCGAACCAGCGACCCCCACAATGCCATTGTGGTGCTCTACCAACTGAGCTACGACCCCACCAGAGGGACAACTATTGTATGGATTCGCATTGAGGCGTCAAACGCTTTTTCAAAAAACACAAATTCAACCCACAGCATGACACATTACGAACTGAATCACGTGGCGCTCCATGTCGCCGACGTCGAAAAAAGTTGCGAGTTTTACAACAACGTTCTCAAGCTCGAGCCAATGGAACGCCCAGCGTTCGACTTCCCCGGCGCTTGGTTTCGCTTGGGGGAATTTCAGGAACTACACCTGATCGGTGGAAGGGAAGATGCTGTGATATCGCGTCCCTGCAGCAACCACTTCGCGCTTAGAGCAGACAACCTGGACGAGTGGGAGGAATACTTCAAAAGCATCGAACAGGAATATGTAACGCGCCGCACACGCCCGGATGGGGCTTTTCAAATCTACGTAGCTGACCCCGACGGCTACCACATCGAATTGTTTACCGGGCCGTAACACCGCGCTTGGCCAAGGCCTATTGGGTATTGAAACTCTCGGCGAGGGCAAGAGCCTTGATCATCGCCTTGGATTTGTTGACCGTTTCCTGAAATTCACTTTCCGGAACAGAATCGGCTACCCATCCGCCACCCGCTTGCACATAAGCTTTGCCGTCTTTCAACAACGCAGTCCGAATGGTGATACAGCAGTCAAGGTTACCGTTGAATGAAAAATACCCCACGCACCCTCCGTACGGCCCACGAGTGGTCTGTTCGAACTCGGATATGATTTGCATCGCCCTAATTTTCGGAGCCCCGGAAAGCGTACCTGCCGGAAATGTCGCACGTATCAAATCATANGGNGTACGGTCNCTCGTAAGATNACCTTCGACCTGNGAAACAATGTGCATCACGTGNCTGTAACGTTCNATGATCATCAGGTCTTTNACTNCGACTGAACCGTATTCGCANACNCGCCCGATATCGTTTCTAGCCAAATCAACCAGCATCACATGCTCCGCGCGCTCTTTCGGATCCGCAAGCAACTCCTTNTCAAGAGCNAAATCCTCGGCGGNAGTNTTCCCNCGCGGGCGAGTTCCNGCNATGGGACGAATCTCCACCCTGCGATCTTCGCANCGCACATGAATTTCCGGNGACGCGCCNACCAGTGAATATCCGNCAAACTCCAAAAGAAACATGTAGGGCGAAGGATTGATCGATCGTACTGCGCGATAAACATCCAGCGGCGAAGCGTTCACTTCTGCGGAAAACCGCTGGGAACCNACCACTTGAATNATGTCACCTGCGTTGATGTAATCTTTGGCCTTTTCAACGTTNCGAAGGAAGCGATNTTTCTCCTGATTTGATTCAAAATCCTTCTCCGGCAACTCCGNAGGAAAAGAGACCGGTTTGTATTCGCTGGACTGCTCAAGCAGAGACACGATTCTCGTCACCTCTGCAGCCGCTTCCTCGTAAACCTCTGCAGGATCGGCTTCTGNTGNAACNATCCCATTCACNATGATGGTCANCGTTTGCGCAACCCGATCGAAAACCAACAATTCGTCNGCGATGATAAAACAAACCGTCGGAGTCCCCAACTCATCCTCCGGAGGTCTCGGCACGACCGGTTCAATATCGTGAATAAACTCGTGTCCAACAAAACCCAGTGCCCCTCCAGTGAATCGGGGCAATCCCGGAACATCCACCGGCTTGTAATTNGCNAANACCNTCTCGACNACGGCCAAGCCNTCANNAACTTCACCTTCNTTTGGCTCTCCNCNACNGCCAACNACTTTGAACGTCTCNAGNANCTCACCGCCGTCAATCCACTCAACCTNATCTCCAGTCTGGCGAANCATCCCGCGCGGATTGCAACCAACGAANGAATATCNCCCCAGATGCTCGCCCCCCTCGACTGACTCAAACAAAAACGACTCNCCCTGTCCGCGAATCTTGCGGTAGGCCGNCAAAGGAGTTTCCTGATCGGCCAACAGCCGCCGNGTGACCGGNATCAGGTTTCCCTGNTTNGCCAAGCGGCAGAACTCNTCTTTTGTTGGGCTACAAAACTCCATGNGGCGGACANTCTAAACGGCGTCCCTCCCNGAACGCCAACACAATACAGGCCAAGNGCTTGGCCAAGCGGGGTTATTTTTTNTAAACCTCGTCTGGGTTCACCAAACGCTCCTCGGTAACATCGAATGCNCCNCCCTCATTGATCGANCGAAAAAAACAGGATTTGTAGCCCTCATGACAGGCGGCCCCATGCTGCTCCACTTGAATCAACAANGTGTCGCCGTCGCAATCGAAAGCGATGTCTTTCACCTCNTGTGTATGNCCGCTGGACTCACCTTTCATCCAATACTTTTGGCGTGAGCGGCTCCAGAAATGCGNTTTACCTGTTTCGANGGTCGACNTCAGTGAGGCTTCATTCATCCAAGCCATCATGACCACTCGACCAGTGTTCTCCTCCTGNACAATCGCCGGGACCAACCCGTCGTCGTTAAACTTCAACTTCTCAATGAACTTCAAATTAAATGGTGCGAACCGGAATCCCGTCCGCTTTCAAAAAATCTTTCACATCNGCAACCGTGTATTCACCAAAATGAAAAATACTCGCTGCCAANACTGCATCCGCCTTGCCCTTGTGCAACACCTCCGCCAAGTGATCNAGGCAACCCGCCCCCCCGCTGGCGACCACAGGTACATCCACCGATTCGCTAATTNGCCTCGTAATCTCCAGATCATAACCAGCCTTGGTCCCGTCGGCATCAATACTNTTTAGCACAATCTCCCCCGCACCCAACTCAACAGCACGAGTCGACCATTCAATCGCATCCAATCCAACCGCCTTCCGGCCGCCATGCGAGAANACACCCCATTCACTATCGCCTGTTTTTTTGGCATCAATCGATACNACGATACACTGGCTGCCNAANTTCTCTGCTCCCTNACNGATTAAATCCGGATTGGCGATCGCNGCACTNTTNATACTAATCTTGTCAGCCCCNGCCTTCAACATAACGCCCATATCATCCACGGTCCGTATCCCTCCGCCGACCGTCAGCGGCATAAAACAGCGACTCGCCACCCGCTCCATCACGTCAACCATCGTCGCCCGACCATGCGCGCTAGCGGTGATATCGAAAAANACCATCTCATCGGCGCCCTGCTCATCATAACGAACAGCCAACTCNACTGGGTCGCCGACGTTNCNCAAGCCACCCTCTTCGGCGCGACCAAANTGTACACCTCGCGTAACNGNTCCATCGTGAACGTCCAGACAGGGAATGACTCGTTTGGCTANCATAAAAAACCCGGCGACTCATGCCGCCGGGAAATGAAATATCCTTAATCAAGCCGTCGTTCAAGTTTGGCGAACGAGGCCGANNCAGGATTATGCNGCAGTGAATTTNCCCTTGTTGTTCTTAAAGAGCTTTTTGTTCGTATAAAGCATGACCCGAAGAGAATTCATCGGATTCTTGCCTCCGAAATTATGCCCCGCTTTTTTGGCCGCCTCAAAGATTTGCTTGGCGTCCAAAGTTTTGTCTTTCACATCGTATTAGAGGGAATGAAGAAGAATGTAATGAAAAGCAATCTCTAGATTTCCAACCTTGAGCCGCATCCAATCCGACAGTCAATTAGAAAGCAATCTCCAGACCTCCAGG
>NZFR01000103.1 GCA_002689335.1 Verrucomicrobiales bacterium | reverse complement strand
CAACGCAAGGCTCTCGAGTGCGCACCGCAGAATCGCGCCGGGGGTTTCAGGCACCGGTTGACCGGTTTCGCGACACGTCTCCGCGATGCGTTTCGGCATGTTGTCCGGCGCAAGAAAACGCGGGTCGGACGGATTCAAAACCGCTCTGTGCGGTTCTGCGGCAGCGGCCAACTCCGCCAACTCGGCATAGCTGAAGTCGTTGCCCTCGGCGACCCAAGCGCGACGACACTCCTGCACGAGCCACAATCCGATGATGTTTTTGAGCAGGCGAATGGATCCGCCGTAGCCGATCTCGTTGGTAAAATTAAAGTCACGACAGGCATCGGTGACGATTGGCTCCGGCAACTCGAGCCCCATGAGTGACCACGTCCCGGAACTAATGTAGGCCCAGCGCTGGCTCTGTGTCGGGCAGGCCGCAACGGCGCATGCAGTGTCGTGCGACAACGACGCCACCACGTTCAAGTCGGCCAAGCCGCTTTCCCCAGCCAATTCGGGTTTCAGTGGTCCAAGCGTGGTCGCCGGNTGAGCCACCTCCGGGAATATCGAGGCTGGCAGTTCCAATGCCTGAATCAGCCGATCACTCCAATTGCCCAATCGAGGGTTATAAAGCTGGGTGGTGCTGGCCATCGAGACTTCGATTCGACCAACNCCGCTTAGCAGATAGTTGNACGCATCGGCGATGGTCAGGATGGTTTTGGCCTTGGTCAAGCGCTGTGGCTCCTCCGAGCTAAGTTGGATACTCGTATTCAGTAGCATGTACTGAACGCCACTTTCGCCAAACAACGTGGGCCAATCAACCCTAGCCAAGACACGCTTTTCACCCTCAGCCGTTCGGGGATGCCGATAGTGAAAAACTGGTTCCATGACTTCGCCCTCCGCGTCGAGAAGAACGTAGTCGACCCCCCACGCATCCGCGCTCACGCTGGTGATCACTTGGCCAAGTGCCCCCGCCTTGGTCAAGCCGGCACGAATACCGTCGAGTAATGACGGAATGTTCCAATACATCGCGTCCCCCTCTCGGATGGGCGTGTTGCTAAAGCGGGAAAGTTCCTCGAGTGAGATGCGACCCTCCTGAAGTGTACCCAACATCACCCGGCCACTTTCGGCACCAAGGTCGATTGCTAGATAGCGATAAATCATTCGTAAAGCGGAATTCAAACGGAAACCACCATCAGAACCAAGCTACATTTAATATATATAAAAAAAATGGCGCCATTAAATGGCGCCAGAGTCATTTCCTATATAATTTAATTCTTTGGATACAACTCAAGTAAGTCTTCAACTGTAAACATAGAAGGCCTTGAATCGATTTCTTCTCTAACAGATTTCACTTGTTCAGGTGTAACAATCGGCAAATTAGGATCATTCCCCCAATCAGCATTTCTTCTGACATAAGTAATCACATTAGCTAAGTCTTCGTCGGAAAGACCAGCCCCCTGCGCAGCCATAACGTTGTTGTAAGTTTCGCCCTTAACCTCAATGGGGCCCATTAGCCCCTTTAATACAATAGCTATTACCCAATTGGGAGATTCGGTTAATACCCATTCTGATCCTGCCAAAGGAGGATAACCCACATTTGCATTACCTAAACCATTAGGTTGGTGGCAAGCTGCACATCTCGAATAGATGGATTGACCTTTTTCATAGGCCAATTCATCTGGGGATTTGACAACTCTAAGATTTTCAACTGCCCTGACGTTTTTGTGAGGTGCGTAGACCTGAGCATTGAAGCCACCGCTGTGGCCGTCCAAATAATTGATCCCCCAATAAACCAGAAAGAGAAGCAACACGAATACCCAAGGCTTGGGGGCTCCGATAGCCGGGCTGCTCTCTTTGATTTGATCTTTTTTCTTTACCGCCATGTTGCTCGTTTTATTAGGGATTAGTTGCCGACCTCGGCAGGGTTCTTCTCACTGGCTTCTTCAGCCGGTGTTGCCGGCTTGGGCAACGACGAGGTGTACGGTTGAGGTGTGGGTGCCTCTTGCAACGGATAATTCGCCCCTTTCAAACTCAGCAGGTAATCCACAAGCGCTTCGGCGTCCTTCGTTGGCTTGTAGTAAACCTCTTCCTTGCCATTGCGAACAGCAATTAACTCACCTTCGTCACCCTTGCTAGCTTCGTCGAAGAGGAATCGGTGCTGCGGCATTTTGCTGTCTTTGCGAATCATCTTNGGATTCAGCAAAATCCTCATAAGCGTTGAGCGGGAATAACGCGTCCCCACGTTGACCAAATCAGGACCGATACGAACCGAACCGAGCATCGGGNGTTCGGCAAACAGGTAGTCCCGAGCCACGGAACGGCGCTTACCCCANCCGCGGCCATCGGGATTNCTGAACTCGTCATTGTCCAAGTCCTCACCATGAAAACGAACCTGCACGTCAACCGATGCCCCNGCCGCGGCAAGAAANCCACGTGCCTTGGCTGCGTCGGCTGTGTTNACGCCATGGGCGATAGTTTCCCACTCACCGACCGGTAATCCGTGTGCTGCTCCCCCAGAACTTGGACTACCGGTAACACGATAAAAACGATCAACGGCATCCTTAACGGCCGCGTGATTTTTCTCTGTCGCCAGTGCCTTGATATCAAATTCAACACCCTCATGAGTCACCTGCTGAGTGTGACATTCTGCACAGCCAATCGACCGATAAACCTCTTCTCCATAACGGGCATTGCCCAGCAGTGGAATTGGGTAGCGCGTTTGTGTTCCGTCCTCCAAAACCGTATCGGCATACTGCAACCCACCAAGTTGTTCGTTCGCCCGCATAAGCATCCCGGAAACTGAGATGCAGAAAACCAACAGCGCCCCACTTAGCAGAGTAAANGCACTATCCATTTTGACGTCGAACAGGCCAAACGCCAACCAAGCAACAAGCCCNACCAACAATGCGATTGGCCACCANAGCCCCAGCATGTAGAAGGAAACCGAACCGGCCAGCAGGCCCAATAGAAAACTCAATCCGATCGTCATGCGTTGGCCTCCTTTTCTTCNCCCTTGCCAAACAGGCTGGTTAGGCATTCACANCGTTTTATCGCAATCACGGTGGCTCCAAGAAAATTCACAAACAAAAGCAAACTAGCCAGTAACAGCAGCAGATCNCCGACACTGGCAAAATAAAATCCNGATCCCAGCACTGCATCACCGGACATCAAACCACCAAGTGCTGAGGGTAATGTTGCTCCGAANACNCCCAAAATGAGTGCCGACGTTTGTAACTTTGTTATTCGCGAGCAAAAGCTNAGTCCNGCCAAACGTGGNTATATGTGATACAGCGCTGACACCAACACNAANCCAACAAAGCCTAGCTGATACAGTTTNCTGATGGACGNANCGNATGTGGTGAATTCGGCACTGCTNCCCGGNCCNGGGAATGCGAAGAACACATCCAACAAGGCNACCGTTGCAAAAATGATNAGNGACAAGCGCATTANCANGAAGCTGCCTCGGTCAGCCTCGTCCAGNACACTCGCTCCTTTNTGAGTTTGGCAAAGCGCGTGCCAAATGGCGACTGCGCCCACAAAATAAAACACCGCTGAAACTGTGCTCAACGCCGGCAACCAAGCNGGAACCGGNGCGCCCAAGGGCACGCCTCCNACTGNACCGAAAAGCAGCATCACCCAAAAAGCGAACGTTGCATGGCCCCGTCCGACTGCCTCTCGTCCAGTGAGCGAAGTTGAAAAATGCCCGATCACACCCAGAGCAATGAACGTNAGGTANATTTTGGTGAAGTTATGNACGAACCACCAGTCGACGATGTTTGCCATCACGCCCTTGGCATCGAAAAAGTGAATNAGNAGATACGCAGCACCCAANATCCATGGNAACCAAAGNGTTGCCGCGAAAATGAACCATTGGCTCGCGCTCATTTCCATATCCGTCCGGCGATTGNTTGTTTGAACCAAGCTCACACCGATCAGAACAAATCCTGTGAACAAAAATGGCAACACGTGCCCCGGTAACGCCAAACCAGACAACCCACTCGCGTTACCGGAAAGGATACAGACAAAACCAAGTGTGACGCCAACGTTCCAAACGATGCCTCCGAAATAGAGATACCCGCCGTCCACCAAAACTGTCTTGCCTCGGTGACTCAGCACCCAGGTCGAAACCGCCAAGCCTAGTTGCACGAGGAAGCCGAACTGCAACGCCAAATCGGCCGCCGGCAAAATCCGACCATACGAAAGCCAAGCGCTGTCAGCCATCATACCAGAAGCGTGCACCTTCACCCCGGCCAACATGGCAAACAAACTGTATGCCAAGAGCCAAGCGACGGCGCTAAATGCCAAAAACAAAACCGGACCCCGGCAGGAAAGATCCACTGCCTCGCGTGGATCTTTCTTCACCTCGTCCTCTTTCTGTTTGCTAATCATCTGTTTTGCTAAGGGACTTTACGTAAGCCATGAGAGCCAATACTTCATCGTCATTCACCAACCCCGGGGCCAACACCATTGGTGCTAGTGCTCCCTTGGCCACCTTGGCCATCGGTTTCATGACGGACTCAATAAAATAAGCTTCATCCCGAACCACCTTTTGGACCGGGCCTTGATATCCAATATGCACCTCGCGCTCTTTGCCCCAAAAATCTCCGACGAACGCCGGGGCTTTGATGGCCAAGCCGGCCGGAGCTGGGATGGCGGGATCAACCTGATGACAGGTAAAGCAGGTCTTGGTTTGGAAAAGCAACTTGCCATTGGCAATGAGTTCCGTATCGGCGAGATTGACTTCCGAAACTTCCTTCGGCGGCTCGTATTTGCCGTCTTTATCAATGCTGAGTTCGATTAGCTTATCGCGACCTGTTTTGTAGTCGGCCAACTTGGCCAAGGCCTCATCGATACCGGCCATCTTGGCTTCGCTTGCCGAGTCTATTTTCTCGCGCTTAGCCAAGCGCTCCTGCGCCATGTCGGAGCCCACTGCCTTACCCGGTTCATGAACGCGGGCCACCACGAAGCCGCCCAGCATGAAAACCAGCAAGAGAATCAACCCTGTGAAACCGGAGCCTTCCCTGTCGTGGTTGTAATATTCGTCGCTCATTATTTGCCAGCCGCCTTGGCTTCGGAATGCAGTTGCACATAAACACCCATCGTCTCCGCGATACGGGGATCCTTCTGCGGATAAGGCGGACTCTTTTTGAAAAAGTGGAGAAACACCATCGACAGACAGCCTCCCATGAAGGCCAAGCAACCCAAGTCGATCCAAATTCGGCTCATCCAGCCGCCGGTCTCATGAATCAACGGCATAATGTTGTAACTCATGTCACAGAAGTGAAGGAACCAAGCGAGCACAGCCACAGTGATCATGATTTCCGGCTTGGTCTTCACGTCCTGCCTCAACAAAGCNAGGAACGGAACNAAAAAGTGGCCGAAGATGATCAGCATNCCGACGTTCCACCAAGGGCCNTGCTCGCGTTTCACATACCAGAATGTTTCCTCGGGGATGGAGGCATTCCAGATCAGGAAGTACTGAGAAAAATGAATGTAAGCGTAAAATACCGTGAANGCAAAAAACAGCGTGGCGTTGTCCTTNAGTGTTTTCTTTTGAACCACGTCCTTGAGTGGTCCGTAGTCTTTCATNNTCAACGCTATCACGTAAATTGTGATCAATGACACCCAAACGCTGCCGGCAAAATAGTAGACNCCGTACATGGTGGAGAACCATTGATGCTCAAGCCCCTTCATCCAGTCCACCGCNCCAACTGTCAGTGTNGTNGCAAANACNAANATNCCNCCTGCTGCCAACTTNCGATTGTANCNNCTCCACTTNGCNNCCCCATCGTTNTCCTGCGCCAGAGAGTGCTTCCGGATCAACCAAGTAAAGATACCCCAAAGCNNNAANCAAGCGATCCAGCGGATGTGCCAAAAGCCNGTNNTNAGATAANCCTTNTTGGCNTACCAAGCGTGATCGTGAGTTGTTTCNCCATNTTNNTANTAATCACTNTCAGACTGCATCCANGCATAAAANGCACGCNCCTTCTTTTCTTNGCCGTGGTTGGGNGCGGCCGCCTTGNCNTNTACCTTCTCNCCATGNGCCTCGGCNGCGTTTTCCTCNGCCTTGGCCAGTTTTTCATTCTGCGCCTTNGCCTGCTTGTCTGCTCCATCGGANACNGTCACNAACTCANTGCCGGACCAGATGGCAATCGGNATGAANAACACCGCCAANAACGGNANCAGNCAGGANAGATGCTCCGCTATCCTTCGAATCGGAACGATCCAATGTGTATCNAAGAGATAGTGAAGNAGCACCANAAAGAANCCNCCNAGACAGANGCTCANATAAAACATGAAGGAGACCAGCCANGCGTGGGTGAANTGCACCNTNTNNGTNGCTATCCCCGCAATNGCCANNAGNGCNCCNAGCACAATCAAAACCAGAGGAATTTTGCTCGCCCATGCTGGTATTTTTCNTTCCNGTTCGGTTTTAGCGCTGGATTTTTTCTTAGCAGTCATTAAACGATAAACTCCTGACGATTACTGGCCNTTTTTATCCAACTGGTTGTACTGAAGTGCACGAACATAACTCACAATATGCCAAAGATCTTCATTACTCATCTTTGAATCATAAGCGGGCATCCTGTACGAAGCTATACCTACTGAATTCGTTGTTAGATTGTAACCATTCTTTAAAACATCAAAAATGTAACCATCCTCTATTTGAACCAACCTCATTTGGTGCAAATCTGCTGCAACGAGATTGTACTGCGAAGTGACTCCGTTGCCGTCACCAGCCTTACCATGGCATGGGGTGCAATAAATGTCATATCTCTCACGTCCTCGTTTCAGGGTTTTTTCATTTACTTCTAAAGGATTAACCTCCAACCAACCCTCTGTTCNTTCTTTTTTACCAGTATTACGGGGAACATCTTCAAATGGAGTCCCNCGGGCAATTGANCCAGTGACAGGAAGCCTAGAACCAATACCATCTTTGGCCCCGTAAGTCTTATTAAAAAGATTTGAAGCCTGAGGTCTAACCTTTGCCTGACGATCCATATCAGGAAAAATCTCAATAGGACGATTACGGGTTAAGGAACCTTGGAAACCTGCCAAAGAGACAACAAGGAAAATGACCGCCCCAAATCCTGTAATAAAATAGCGCATTATTCGTTAACTAATTCAATGTGCTTGCTACCGGCTTTTTTTAGTATAGCGCGTGTTTCTTCCTCTTCGTATTTTGGGTCGTCTGCCTCGATCACCAAGAAGAACTTGTCATGAGTCACATCAGCGAATCGCAGATTTTTTAAAAGCGGATGATTCAATCTTGGTAGTTTGTTAAGGAAGAGCATGCCAAAAAGNGAACCAAACGCNCCAAAAAGAATCGTCATCTCGTAAGCTACTGGGAAAGATCCAAAAGGACTGAAATTCGGTTTACCTCCAACAGGGATTTTGTAGTCGTAGGCGTTCATGTACCAAATCATCAGCATGCCCCCGAAGAATCCGCATAATCCGCAAAAAAAAGTAAACCAGCCGACCTTGGAATTACCCAAGCCCATGGCCTCATCCATCCCGTGTACCGGAAATGGAGTATGAACATCCCATCTGGTAAAGCCCGCATCGCGCACCGTTTCAGCCGCATGCATTGCATCGGCCGGGGTATCAAACTCAGCCATCAACCCGTAAGGAATCTGGTAGTCGTCCAAAGTGTCCATCAGTGTTTCGCCCCTCCCAGTGGATGATGTGGATCCGCTTGCGGCGTGACGCCCTTTACTTCCGATATCGCAATCAGCGGCAGGAAGCGGCAAAACAGCAGGAACAGTGTCATGAAAAATCCGAAAGTACCAAAGTAGGTCATCATGTCCACCCAAGTCGGGGAGTAATAGCCCCAGTTACCGGGCATGAAATCGTTGTGAAGCGAGGTGACAACGATGACAAAACGCTCCATCCACATACCAATGTTCACAAATCCGCAGACAATCCAGATAAACCAAGGGGTTGTCCGGCACCACTTAAACCAGAAAAACTGAGGCGCCAATACGTTACAGCCGATCATCCACCAGTAGGACCAGTTAAAGTCGCCGAACGCACGGTTTTTGAACGCATACAACTCGTAGGGGTTGCCTCCGTAGTAAGCGATAAAAAATTCCATACCGTAAGCATAACCCACGATGGAGCCGGTAACGAGGATCACCTTAGACATCACTTCCAGATGGCGAATGGTAACAATCTCGTCCAATCCCTTGTAGAGTGATACCAATGGAATCATCAGGGTCATCACCATCGCGAATCCACCGAACACCGCACCCGCAACGAAGTAGGGCGGGAAAATCGTTGTGTGCCAACCTGGCAACTGCGACACAGCGAAGTCGAAGGACACAATGGAGTGCACCGACAACACCAGTGGAGTCGAAAGACCTGCTAAAAGCAGGTACGCCTTTTCGTAGTTGCGCCAATGCCGGTTCGACCCGGTCCAACCAAGCGAAAAAAGGCCGTAAAGTATTTGCGCAACCTTGTTACGCATTTGCGCCGCCGGCTTCACTACTTTGCCAGCGACCTTACGAAATCGGTCACGCATCGTAGCCAAGTCGGGAATTAAGCCCATATACCAGAACAATACAGAGACAGTGAAGTAAGTGGATACCGCGAAAACATCCCACAAAAGCGGCGACCGAAATTGCGGCCAAATTGAGTTTGCGTTCGGTATCGGGAATAACCACCAGTCAAACCAAATACGGCCAACGTGTACTCCCGGAAAAATACCCGCACACATCACTGCAAAAATCGTCATTGCCTCGGAAGCCCGGTTAATGGAAGTTCTCCATTTTTGTCNNAACAAAAACAGNATGGCCGAAATTAGCGTCCCCGCATGTCCAATACCGATCCACCAAACAAAGTTCACAATTGCCCACCCCCAGGCGACCGGATGATTTAACCCCCAAACACCCACACCAGTCGAAATGAGGTAAACCAGACCAATTGGTAAACCAATTGAGACNACCAAACTTATACTAAAAATAANTTTCCACCAGGCAGGCGTCTTATTTTCAATTANACCAGCCACNGTGTCAGAAATCCAACCGATCGAACGGTTGTTTTCGACTAATGCAGGTCTCTCCAACTCCTGAGGAGGTGGNNTAATCTTAACGGAAGATGGAACAGATCCGTGNCCCATTAATCGATAGCCTCCTTGCTTTTATTTTTATAATTATCCCTACCGAATACATCCGCGTGATTTTTATCCTCGTACTCAGTAACAGTGTTAGGAACGTCGAAATAATCCGGCATTGCCGAATTTGGNTTACGCAACTTAGCCAAATAAGTAGTCCGCGGTCTGGTATCTAAATAACCCAATACTGCATAGTTTCTATTTTGACGCTTTAGCCTGTAGACCTCACTATTTTTGTCTGAAATATCTCCAAAACTAACTCCATCAGCAGGACAAGCCTGTTGACATGCNGGAATAATAGTCCCATCAGGAACATCCAAAGCAGAAATCTTCTCTTCCTTGGAACTCAAGGACTTCACAGAATCCCTGACCTTAATTTTCTGTTGAATCTTAGCGTTCTGAATTCTTTGAACACAGTAGGTGCATTTCTCCATTACACCTCGCATACGAACAGTAACATCAGGATTCTTGGACAACTTCACCAAATCCCATTCTGGATCAAATTCGCCATCGTCCTTTTTACCATCATCTAAACCNGGAACACTTCCTCGCGTTGGGTCTTTATACCATCTAATCAGTTCCCACTCTCCATTAGAACTTTTGTTACCTGGATGCAATGGACTGTTATTAAGATCGTTGTCATCNTTAAAAAATCTGCCAGGTTTGCGTTCGCCNTCCTCGACCCCCATCGGACGGCGGTTGTAATCGTAATAATTGAAACGACGAACCTTGTACGGGCAGTTATTTGAGCAATAACGCGTACCCACGCAACGGTTATANGCCATTAAGTTTAAACCCTCTTCATCATGCACTGTTGCATTAACCGGGCAAACACTTTCGCATGGGGCATCCTCGCAATGCTGGCAGGAAACACCTTGATAGGTGACTTGTGGGTTGTGCTCATCACCAGAGAAATAACGATGAATACTCATCCAAGACATTTCACGGCCAAGAGCCACCTGATGCTTACCTACTATTGGAATGTTGTTCTCACTTTGGCAGGCTACAACACAAGCATTACANCCAACGCAAGTAGTAAGATCGACTACCATACCCCACTGCTGACGTTCGGGATCCATCAACCTAGGGCCATTAATGTTTTTTAAACCTTCCTCACCCTCATTTAAATTATTTCTATAAGGCGATTTAGGCAACTCGTCTTTAATATCATCTTCCCAATCATAACCACGATCATCTCCCTTTAGGATGTGAGTNGTATGGTGAATACTGTCCAAGTCAAAGTGCTTAACAAAATCTTTGTGTGCGTCGAAGTCTTCGGCGTTGCACTCTCGAATCACCGGNCGGCCATCCATGACGCCCTGCTCCTGCGTACAAGCTATCTCGATCTTTCCTCCCTTGGACTCCAGCTTGGCCCCGGAGGCGAAATGTTGTGACCCTGTCGAGCGGGCATCATATGCACTGAACCCGGCGGCACCACCGACCCGGCCAACNCCCCGGCCGTAACCAAGCGCAACACCCACGGTGTGATCCGCCATTCCAGGCAACAACCAAATCGCGCCCTTCACGCTCTTACCATTGACGGTCANCTCATATTCCTTTTGGAAAAAGCGGCCCGACTCGGAGTGAAAGCCAAAACGCCCCGGCAAACTACCCATCTTTTTATCGTAGGCTTCACCGTCGACTCGTTCAAAATCCAACAACTCCTTGGCTTCGTCCCCNAGCAATTCCTTAGCCGTGTTAAGGCTCACCAACAATACGTTGTCCCAAGTGATCCGTGTCACCGGGTTTGGCGTCTCAAGTAGCCAACCATTGTTACCCCAGCGGCCATCGTCCACGCAGTGATCGCGGAAGAAGGTAACCTCCAGATTGCCCCGAGTCGGCAAATTGATTTTCTTAACGCCCTCTTTCCACGCTGCGGAAGCGGCATCGCCGTCGAACTCAGCAAACACCGTGCTCGGTGCACTATCAGCCAGAAAACCGTCGTGTAAAAATTTGTCCCAGTTACCCTTGTTGGAGATTGAGTCGAACGTCGCGCGAACGATCTTATACGGGTCCGTCTCCTCGGCNCCGGCGATTCGCGCCAACACCTCCAGTTCAGTCANACCACCAAACANCGGCGCGATCANCGGCTGTACTGGCACNAGAGTGCCATCGCTNGTCCGGGCATCGCCCCAAGACTCAAGNTAGTGNGCAGCCGGGATAAAGGCGGTCGCCTTTCGCGAGGTTTTGTCGACCCCATAAAATCCNTGGCGGATAAATTTGTNAGCCTTNGCAACAATCGCACCCCAATCAATATCAGCCGGAGCGTTNTAAGCCGGGTCCCCACCAAGCACCACTAGGTTNTCGCCTTTGTTGAANCCCTTGGCCAAGTCCTCGATTGAACCTGCCCCGCTTGGCTTGTGCGACTTTAGGACGACTGTTTCACCNATGTTTTGGAGAATCGCGTTGATTCCCATCGCGGCNAAGTGNACTTCCTTCGGCTGACGNTAACCAGCCACGACCAGCGTCTTTTCACCGCGCTTGGCCAAGCGGGCCAAATCAGCAACACACTCGCGCACCCACTTGNCCGTATCGTANTNGGACGGNTCAATAACTGTTNTTTTTCCCGTNNTNGNATCCTTNNNNGTAGGCTCTACTGCGTGGTTTTTCGGAAAATCTTTGGACAAGTCGCCTGCGAATCGCTCNAACTCATCTACAATCTGATCCGCCTCGATCTCAAACTGCTCGATGACCTCCTTCAAGGCCAATGCAGCNACTCGNCCCACGCTGCCGGTCGGGATTCGCAGACGATGATCCGCGTTGGTTCCGGTCAGACTCAAAATCCCCTCCACCGAGTAGAGGCGGTTCATCACTTCCGAAGGGTTCTCGGTATGGTCATCCTTAATCCGGCGACCTGCAGAAAATCCGCTGATGTTCTCGAANGCCGACTCCTCAGTCGCGAGAAAATCGCAATCCAACGAAAGAATCGCCTTAGCCTTNTCGAACCGGTAGTGCGGTTTGACCGGCGAACCAAACGCAATNGAAGCAGCCTCGGCGTGAACGCTGAANTCCACCGGCTCATACTCGTAAATGTTGACCCCCTTGGCCTTAAGNTCAGAAACCAGTCGCGCACGAGATGGCGAGCTGCTCTGCTCCATCAANAAGTGCGTCTTGTTGTTGGCCAAGCCGTCAAGCTGCTCCAGCACCTTGGCCTTGGCGATGACCTTGAGTTGGTCATCCTCCTTCANTTTGAAATTTAATCCCCGATCCGGGTCGTAAAGGCTCAACACCGAAGCCTGAGCGTATTGATCNGTTCCGCCATTGCTGTTGGGGTGCTCAGCATTGCCCTCGATCTTAATCGGACGACCGTCATAAGACTTCACCACCAGCGGNACCGCCGATTGGCGNGNAGGCATCGATGTAGCAAAAAACTGAGGGGCACCATGCACATAGTTCTCAGGCATCTTNGAGAACGGTAGAATCTTGTGCTCCGGCCGGCGACAACCAGTCACTCCGAGCCCGGCTAAAGCGAAAGAAGCCGACATGATCTTCATGAAGTTTCGTCGCGAAACCGGGTCATCAATCAAATCCACCCCAGAAGGAAACTCTTTCTCAACAAACTCGCGAAACTCCGGNGAATCCGCCTTGTGTTCAAGGCTCCTCCAATGGCGCGGTCCATCATTCTGCTTGGAAGTTGAAGGCTTAGAATTTTTCATCGATGACAGGCAGAGCAATTATCNTGGCTTTTAATGTGCCACTTGGTTACAAAGTCATAGTCCTTATATTTTTCGTCTTTGGANCGATCATATGCTAAGTCTGTGATCTTTTCCAAAGGTCGGAGGCGATCGTTTGGATCGCGGTGACAATCCAGACAGAANGTCATGCTAAAATGNTTTGCGTGGCTGACTTCTTCCATTAAATCCACTCGACCATGACACTCAACACAACTAACACCTCTNTTAACATGAGCTGAGTGATTAAAGTAAACATAGTCAGGCACCTTGTGTATTTGAACCCACTCAATAGGATTTTCTGGNTTTTTGTAACTCTCACGAACCGGTTCAAGCTTGGGATCGTTTGGAAGCACCCCGCTGTGACAATTGATGCAAGTGTCTGCCGCAGGGACATTTGAGTACCAAGACTTTTCCACCCCATCGTGNCAGTAACGGCAATCCAANCCGAGTTGGTTCACGTGGACAGCATGCGAGAAAGGCACNGGCTGGGTTGGTTGATACCCNGCCCGNGCNTACTTNGGAGTAAGATAATAGGTCANCCCGGCAGCGACTGCCCCACCAATGAGCANNAGNCCAAATATAATTTGNCCTGGCAACCGGTTTGTCCATCTAGGAAAAACGTCGGACATCCAACAAAGGANATAGTTTAGGTGTGGGCNTGTGCCCCGGCAAGCGATTTTGTGAATTTTTTCACAAGCGACCGCAAATCTAGTTTTTTCTTCGGTTTTCCGCTGTTTTCAACCAAACGTCTTCTGCTACGTCTGGAGATGGAGGCGAGGGCCGGAATCGAACCGGCGATAAAGCTTTTGCAGAGCCCTGCCTTACCACTTGGCTACCCCGCCAGCCAGCGGACGCGGCATCTTAGGGCGGGTGGTTTCTCTTTCAAGTTTTTTCAGAAAAAAACTGAATCACGGTCTTTTATGAAAATATCGACCAACGCACCTCACCTCCCCCTTTTTGCCAAGCGTTACCCCCTCGCAACCTTTATCTGCCCGCTTTTCCAAGCGTGATCGAGCCCCAATGCCCGATTGCATCCGAAGCCCCAAAATGCTACCGGTGGCGCGCAAAATGAAAATCACCGACATCGAGTGCCATGTCCTCCTCGTCCCAGATGTCCGCACTGACGCCACCTACTCCGCACAAGACGACATCGTCGCCTTCGTTCATACCGACGAGGGCATCACCGGCATCGGCGAGAGCGACGTCAATCCTTGGATTGCCCGCGCCTGCATCGAGGCCCCCAGCACCCACTCCATGGGCCTTGGCCTCAAGGAAATGCTCATCGGCGAAAACCCACTCGACACCGAGCGACTTTGGCAAAAAATGTACGTCGGCAGTTGCATGAACGGACGACGCGGCGCAGTAATCAACGCCATCGGCGCAATCGACATGGCCCTGTGTGACATCCGAGGCAAGACCGCCAACAAACCCACCTGGCATCTGCTCGGCGGCACCCCGCACGACGCCATCCAGCCGTACGCCTCCCTCCAGCCCAACGGCACCAATCTCGAACAATACCGCGAATCCCTAGTCGAATGGGTACTGCACGCCCGCTCCATCGGCTTCCGCGCCGCCAAACTCGAGATCACCCTCTTCGGCCCCTATAACCACACCGGCATGAACGAGAGCGACGACAAAGTCACCGAAGTACTCGCCGCCTGTCGCAAAGCAGTTGGCTCCGAATTCACCCTCATGGTCGACGTCCAATACGCTTGGGATAGCGCAGACCGAGCGCTCGCCACCGTTTGTGACTGGGCAGAATTCGACGTCTACTTTCTCGAGACTCCACTCTGGGTGGATGACCTAGACGGCTACGCCCGCATGCACGACGAAAGTGGCCTCCGCATCGCAGCCGGCGAATGGCAAACCACCCGCCACGAATTCGCCGACCTGATGGATCGGGGAAAAATCGACATCGCTCAACCGGATGTCGGGCGGGTCGGAGGCTTGACCGAGGCCATGAAAGTCTGCGACATGGCCGCAGAGCGGGGTCGCAAAATCATCCCTCACTGCTGGAAAACCGGAATCAGCATCTCCGCCAGCGCCCACCTCGCCTCCGTCACTCCGCACTGCCCCTACTTCGAATCCCTTCCCGCCGAACTGACAGATTCCAAAATCGGCAGGAACTGGTTCGAGACGACTTGCAGTTAATCGATGGCAAACTGGCCATCCCAAAAAAACCGGGCCTAGGCATTGAAGTTAACATGGAGGCCCTTAAAAGATTTAGCCAAAATTAATACTCAGAGTTCTACATCTAAAGCATTAATAATCACATCAATCT
>NZFR01000102.1:4219-22038 GCA_002689335.1 Verrucomicrobiales bacterium | reverse complement strand
CAGCCAATGAAGAGAAAGGGGTCATGCGGTTTTTTATGCGGCCGAGTCGCGCTGGCTGGTTTTCCGCCACAGCCAAGGGTCGAAAAAACTAAGCTTAAATTGGCCGGTTGGCAACAAATGGTTTTGTCACCGATTCCGGCCTGTGGTTTGATTCTGCCCATGAAATATTTCGCAGGACTCGGAGTGTTGGCAGTGGGTTTGATCGGATGCGGCGGCGACGCTCCCTCTTCAGAAAACCCGTCATCGGCCGGGACAAACGCGGTGAACGAATCTCCGTCCGGCATTTATACGAACAAGACGCCGGAAAATCCGAACATTACCATCACGCCTACAACGGTAATACCTGCGGAAAATCCGAACACAAAACCCAAAACAAACCCGGCACAAACTGGAAATCAAGAGCAAACCCCTGCCGAAGTCACGAACACGCCGGAGACACCNNCCGAGNCCACCAACCNNACAACAGCNGCGACCGGCAGTGANCCGAACCGAGTTGAGGGCGAGGCCAATCTCACCAAAAAGAATGGAGCNTTCNTTTCCGGAGACTCGCCATTTAACGGCACGTTTGTCGACCACCACGAAAACGGGGTNAAGTCGGTGGAGGGCCGNTTTAAGGATGGTGTTCAACAGGGTGTTTGGNNNTATTATCATGAGAGCGGGAGTCGTTTCCGAACGGGTGAATACGTNGGCGGGCGNGCTGACGGGCAATGGACAATTTGGCGGGAGGACGGCTCCAAATGGTCGGAGCAAACTTACGTAAACGGTCAGTTGAACGGCCCGGAGGTGCGTTGGNATCCAAACGGTCAAAAGGAATCTGAAACCACATGGGAGGGCGGCCGAGTGATCGTCAAAAAAGAATGGNACCAATCGGGCGCGCCCAAGCAATAGCCGCCTGGTTCATGGGCAGACCNTTGGGAGGGGCTGAGCCGGAGTTGCAGCGTACCCCACGTGGCGCCCGGCTTATTCAGCATGGCTCAGTACTCAGCGAGGTGCTGGCCCAGCCNGGCCCGACCGACAGCGTTTTTGATGTGCTCGCTGCGGCGATGAATTTATCCAAAGGAAAACGGGCCGGCATCCTTGGTTTTGCCGGTGGNGGAGTGGTCGCGCCGCTTCGCGCGATGAATGGAAAACATGAANTCAGTGGAGTCGANCTCGACGAAACTGGATACGATTTATTCTGCGATGTCAGCGATGATTGGCGTGGCACTGTGAAATTCACCAAGTCGGATGCGGCCAAGTGGTTGCAAGCACAGCGAAAACCGTTTGATGTGTTGCTCGAGGACCTTTCGGTTCCCCGTGACGACGATGTTTTCAAGCCGGATGTTTCGATCGATANGCTGCCCCATTTGATCCGAAGGAAACTCAAACCCGGTGGCATCGCTGTTTTCAATTTGCTTCCGGCCGAAAACCGAACGTGGTCGGAGATGATTCGGAAAGTGAGTGAGCCGTTTCGGTGCGGCGTGAAAATCACGTTCGAGAGTTTTTACAACCAGATTCTTGTTTTGAGCGGAAGACCGTTTTCCTCAACACGCGAAGTGTCGCGGCGCATACGGGGTAGTTTGGCTGTGATTCAATCCGCAATGTCGACCGATATCCAAGTGCGTGCNTTNCGCTTNGCCAAGCGATGAGATCACGNACACAAAACGGCTTCACGCTNATCGAATTGTTGGTGGTGATCGCCATCATCGCAATCTTGGCCGGGATGCTGTTGCCNGCCTTGGCCNNGGCCAAGGGNAAGGCGCGNTCCGTCAAGTGTGCATCNAACATGCGGCAAATTAGCCTCGCCGTGACGATGCACGCCGATGAACTGGATGGGGNATTGCCCATCGCAACCAATTTTGCTGAACCAACAACCTCGCCTGCCCGAATTTGGGTNACCGCCGTGGCGGCGTTCATCGGCAGCAAGGATGTGTTCCTNTGCCCCTCCGCAGCAGATGGCCAATTTGGGGGAACTTGGGCCAAGCGCAACTGGCATCCGATCGGTTACAACGGAGCGACGACATTTGATCCGCGTGGAGTGGAAGGGTCGATCACCAAACCCAAACTCGTAGCCGTGCCGGAGCCCAGCTTGGCCGTGCTTTTTGCTGACACCCCGAGCGGGCCGAACGAGAAAAAATATCGGGGCTACGTATTCAGTCCGAACAATGGAAAACGAAACAAGTTNGATCCTCGACGTTCGACTCCGTTGGTTTCCGACCGGGATCTCGTNGAGGAATTAGGCGGCAGCAAATCGCCGAGACAACTCAAACCGGTNTTCGCGAGACACGGCGCAAGTGGGAACGACTCCGGCCGAACNAACCTCGTTTTGGCCGACGGCCATGTGGAATCGAAAACGGCCGACTCCATCCTAAAACAAACCGCCGGAGCCAACCTAGTCTGGAACCTCGGCCGANACTAAACNAAGCGCTTGGCCAANCAGGCTAAAANAAACGAGAAAGTACTGCGCTGCCACCGATTAATTAATCGGGGTCGGTGATTCGCGAGAAATAAATTGAAGAATTTGAAAAACGAAAATCAGGAGCGGGTACGGACGTGGCTGTATTTGCCGTTGCGCCGTGTGCGGGTTTCCTGAAAGCGGGGGGTGTAGATCGTTTTGCTGTTGGCTTGGGAGAGGTACATGGTCATCAGCCGCGACTGATTAAGCGGAGGCCTCCGGGTGGATAACAACCGGCTGCACGCTGTAACCAAGGTGTAAATGATTCTCCTCACAATCAACGGGTCGCATGCGACGTCACACAGCCTAATGCATGGGGGGTGTGTTTCCAAACGGAAAGCATTCACAGCGCTTTCTTTTTATTCACAATCGGTTGTGAGTTCGGCCAAGATTGGGAATAGGTTGAGAATGAACGAGCAAAAAACGGGCGGAAAAGTTGTGTGCAACTGCGACAATTAGGCCCCGACGATTGCGATTCCAGAAGAGGTGCCGATGCGGGTGGCTCCGGCTTCGATCATGGCTCGTGCAGTTTTGGCATCCCGAATCCCTCCGGAGGCTTTGACACCGCAGAATTGCCCGACGGTTTCGCGCATGAGTTGCACGTGTTCGATTGTGGCGCTGCCGGGGCCAACTCCGGTGCTGGTTTTGACGAAGTGCGCTTCGGCTTGGACGGCGATTTTGCAGGCGGTGGCGATTTGTTCGTCGTTAAAGTAGCCGGTCTCGATGATGACCTTCACGCGCCGGTCGTCTGCTGCGTCGATGACGTCCCGGATTTCTCGGCTGACGGCTTGGTGNTCACCGTCGAGAAACTTNCCGAGATTCATTACCATGTCNATTTCGTGAGCNCCGTTGTCGATAGCCACCTCGGTTTCGTAGCGTTTGGCGTCTGAGTCCATTGCGCCGGAGGGGAAGCCGACAACGGTGGCGATGGTGACGTCGGAGTCTCCGAGGTAATCCCAAGCGTGCTGCACCCAGCACCCGTTTACGCACACTGCAAATAACNGGTGCTTAACCGCTTCNGTGCAAAGCTTTTCGATGTCCCGAGCGGTGGTGTCGGGGCGCAATAGAGTATGGTCGATGTATCCGTTGAGCGGCGCTGCTTCCGGTTGATCGGCCATGGATCAGCTCGGGAGAAGGTCTTTGACCATTTCGCGTTCCTCTTTCAACTCGTTCACGGTGGCATCGAGTTTGCCTTTGCTGAACGCATCGAGCGGGACGCCTTGCACGATGTCAAGTTGGCCACCCACGTTNCGGGTTGGGAACGAGGAGATGAGACCTTCCTCGACGCCGTAACTGCCATCCGAGCAGAGGCAGAGGCTATGGGTGTCGCCTCCCGAAGTGGGATTGATCACGGAGGCGACGGANTCCACCACGGCGTTCGCGGCGCTCGCAGCACTNGANGCACCACGGGCCTTGATGATGGCGGCACCGCGTTGCTGTACCGTTTTGATAAAATCACCCTCAAGCCACTCCTGATCTTTGATCACGCTTGCGGCGGCTTCGCCGTTGATCTTGGCGTTGGTGAAATCNGGATACTGTGTTGCGGAGTGATTGCCCCAAACGGTCAAGTTGGTCACGGCGGTGACATCNACTCCGGCCTTTTGGGCAAGCTGTGTCTTAGCTCGGTTTTCGTCGAGACGCGTCATNGCNTACCAGCGGTCGCGAGGTACGTCCGGCGCGTTGTTCATGGCGATGAGACAGTTGGTGTTGCACGGGTTGCCGACNACCAAAGNGCGGACGTCGCTGGCTGCGTTGTTTTGAATCGCTTGGCCTTGGCTGGTNAAAATCTTNCCNTTGATGCCGAGNAGGTCACCGCGCTCCATGCCTTGCTTGCGNGGGACNCTCCCCACGAGCAGCGCCCAGTNGACGCCATTGAAGCCTTCGTTCAGANCGGCCGTGGCCACCGNGCCCTTGAGCAGGGGGAACGCACAGTCGTCGAGTTCCATCCCGACACCTTCAAGCGCGGGAAGGGCCGGCTCGATCTCGATCATGTGAATGATGACCGGCTGGCTTGGGCCGAACATTTGTCCAGAGGCTATCCGGAACAACAGGGCGTAACCGATCTGACCGGCCGCACCGGTCACCGCAACACGAATTGGTTCTTTACTCATCCTTAAAAACGGCGGGAAGTATGCATTTTACANCGGATTCCGACAAGTTTTTCCGCTTNANCAAGCGCTTGGCCAAGCGGATTAAGTCTATGGCGAGTCCGGGGCCGGAGGCAACGGCTCGTCCTCGGCGGGGACGATTTCCTTGTGATGACACTCCGGGCATTCNATTTCTTTACCGATCAACTCGCTGGGCACCTCGAGCTTTTGGTTGCAGTTATCACAGTACATGATGANGGAGTTCTCCTCCTCGGGCGCGTGCCGAATGATCGGCGGGAGCGGCTTCTCATCGGCCTCTGAATCCTGAAGATCGACGGTCTCCTCGTTTTGTTCCGGTTCGATGATCGGGGTCAGTGGGACGTATGGTTGGGCGTTGACCGGGCGTTGGATGCTCTCGATCACTGCAATTTCGGCATGGAATAAATCCGCCTCCNTAAACCTAAACAGCTTGGCCAGAAACAAATCGGGAAATTGACCAATCCGAGTGTTGTGCCGCTCGACGCTGTCGTTGTAGCCGGAGCGCATGAGGGCGACTTCGTTTTCGAGTAGGACGAGTTTTTCGTGAAGCTGTGCCATCATTTGGTTGCCCTTGAGGTCGGGGTATTTTTCCTGCAGTCCGAAGAATTTCTGCATCACGGTCACNTCCTGTGCGATGAAGAGGCCGGCGGAGGNNGGGTCAAAATCAACGGCACCTTGAGCTGAGGTTCGCAGCTTGGCCAATTCGGTTTGCAGTTCCTTCTCGTGCTTCAAATATTCCTTGCCAATCTTCACGAGGTTGGGGATGAGGTCGGCCCGTTTTTTGAGGGAGACACCGATGTTTGACCAGGCGCGCAGCACGCGGTTACGGACAAAAATCAGGTCGTTGTACATCAACCCAAAAAAGCAACCTGCCAGAAACAATGGGGCAAACAACGAGGCGAACAAAAAGTCCGTGGCAGCGTACGAGGCGGCGGCACCAAAAAGTCCAAAGCCGACAAGAACGAATCCGTTTAACCCGAGGTTGAGCAGGCCGAGTCCCCGTCGGCTTTTGCGTCCCATGAGTTCAGCTTCGGTGTAGTTGGTGGTGATGAGTGGGAATTTGTTTTTGCCCTTGGCGATCATGAGCCGGTCGCCGGTACTCTCATCGATGATCGCTGTGCCTAGGACGTACAACGGATCACCGATACGAATGCTGGTTTCGGTGTAATGCCTACGACCGGATCTCCGCGAGAGGCTGTGTCGGGTATGGATCTCCGCGTCGGTTAAATCGATCGGGACGATACCTTCGCTGTCGCGGCAGTAGAAACGTGTCAGGCGCGTTTCGTTTCGGATGGTCACCCACTTGGCTTTCTTGCCAGAACCCCGCCGTTCCCTCACGACGTAATGGTATTGGATACATGGTTCATTGCTGAGCGGTCCGGANAGTGTTTTCGCCTTACGCTCGACGGTGCCTTGAATTTCCGCCGGTCCGNAGGCCAAGCCGTTGGAGAGGGAGGTGGGAATGTTTTCGATGTAACGCTTCTCCTTGATTTTCCGGAAGCCAATGAACGTCCCGAACACGGCGAGCAGGCCACCTCCGCCAAACATGAGNAACAGGTTCCAAATGTTGACGCTGATCGCTTGAATCGTGAGTTGTTCGGNGGACTGCGGTGCGAACGACTTGGCCAAGCCTATCTCCGGTACGGCTTTGATTCCGAAGATCGGGGCGAGGTAGCGCTCGGGGAATCGTGCTCGCACTTCGTTGAACCGAGCGATGTTCGCGGCCATGTCACCGTAAATGCCCTGCACGCGGTCGAACCGGTTTTGGGCCAAGCGCTTGGCCAAGCTCTCGTTGAACACCTCNNAGTCGTCCCAGTCCCCCGACCAGNGGGTGTTCGCTTGGCCAAGCAGGCGTTCGATTTCCTGTTTGGCTCTATCGCCTTGTCGGACGATGCGGGCGTGGGAGGATCCGAGGTCCTGCCGCATCATTTCAACGCCCAGAAAAATTAAGCCACCGCCCTGAACCATCGACACGATGGTCAGGAAGATCAGCAACCGGTGCACCCCGACGAACCAGCAGGTGAACATAATGCCGCACGAAAGGGATAGCAGCGCGGAGGCGAACATCCAGATGCCGCCTGAAGCCATGTCGGCCCGTTCGGCGGCTTCACCGTATGTGGAGACGATGGGTGTGTAGTCGCCGTCGGTGGTAAACCCAACCGAGTAGATGTCTCCCGCTTGGTCGACGTAACCGAAAATAAACGCGTCAGTACCCGGCTCGAACCGATTTTCGGTGTGCCGATAATCGCCACGGTAATGGGTCTCCGATGGGACGCTGAAGCCTGCGTTGTCCGTTAGAACCGTAACTGCACCGCTGGAGTCTTGGAGCCGGAATTCCGGAACCCGGCGGCTGTATCGCTCAACGGTGACCCAGCGGGTTTGGCGGTCGCCGTCGGAGTCGGTGTACACTTCCTCTCGTTCCTTGTGATAGTAAAAATAGATGCAGGGTCGGCCGGTGTATGGGGCGTCNACGGTCTGTCCCTTGGCCTGTGCAGCGCCGGATAGGTTGACCTCGCCNGTGATGATCGAGACGACTTGGCTGCGGGGCGTGCGCTCCAGATTGCGCATCTCGGTGAGCGAGTTGAAGCCGCCAAGCTGCAACGAAAAAGCAACGACGGCCAAGATCGGCGTCGCAATCGCGCACAACGTTTTATGCCAAGCTTTCCACATAACGCTGAGANCGCTTGGCCAAGCGCTTGGTTATTCGATTCTGCCGGTGACGAGCGAGTCGACGATGGCGGGGTCGGCGAGNGTNCTGNTGTCGCCCAGATTTTCGGTGTCGCCCTCGGCGATTTTGCGNAGGATGCGGCGCATGATTTTCCCGCTGCGTGTCTTGGGCAGGCCGGGGGTGAATTGGATTTTGTCGGGCGACGCGTGCGGGCCGATGTCTGCGCGAACCTGTTTCACGATTTCTGCGGTCATCGTCTCGGTGACTTCCTCGCCGGTTTTGAGCGTGACATAGGCGTAGATGGCGTTGCCTTTGATGTCGTGTTCGTAGCCGACCACGGCGGCTTCGGCCACGGCGGGGTGCCCCCCGATGGCGCCCTCGATCTCGGCAGTGCCGAGGTTGTGTCCGCTGACGATGATAACGTCGTCGACGCGGCCGGTGATCCAGTAGTAGCCATCCTCATCGCGGCGGCATCCGTCGCCGCTGAAGTACTTGCCCGGGAAGCGCGCGAAGTAGGTGTCGAAAAAACGCTGATGATCGCCGTAAACGCCGCGCATTTGGCCGGGCCATGTCTCGAGCATGCAAAGGTTCCCGGAGACGCCGTTGCCCTCAATGATGTTGCCTTCGTCATCGACGAGCGCTGGTTTGACGCCAAAAAAGGGCAGAGTGGCGGAGCCTGGCTTGGTCGGTGTGGCCCAGGGCAGCGGCGAGATCAAAATGCCGCCGGTTTCGGTTTGCCACCACGTGTCGACGATCGGGCATCGTTCTTTGCCGACGACCTTGTGATACCAAGTCCACTCGGGCGACTTGATGGGCTCACCGACGGTGCCAAGCAGGCGCAGGCTGGAGAGGTCGTGGGCGCTTGGCCAAGCGTCGCCTTCCTTCATCAAGGCGCGTAGGGCGGTGGGTGCNGTGTAAAAAATGTTCACCTTGTGCTTGGCCACGATCTCCCAAAACCGGCCAAAGTCCGGGTAGTTCGGCACNCCTTCGTACATCATCGTGATGGCGCGGTTGGCCATTGGACCGTAGACAATGTAGGTGTGTCCGGTGATCCAGCCGATGTCCGCCGTACACCAGTAGACGTCGCCGGGATGGTAGTCGAAAATGTAATGATGTGTCGTAGCGGCGTAGGTAAGATAGCCACCGGTGGTGTGCAGCACGCCCTTCGGTTTGCCGGTGCTGCCGGAGGTGTAAAGGATGAAGAGCGGATCCTCGGCGTCCATCGGCTCGGCTGGGCAAACGGGTTCGGCNGATTCGCAGNCGTCATGCCACCAGACGTCGCGGCCATCTGTCATGTCNACTTCGGTGCCGGTGCGTTTGACGACNAGGATTTTTTCGATGGACGGNGTGCTCTCGACGGCCTTGTCGGCGTTNGTCTTCATCGGGATNTCGAGTTTTGTGCCGCGCACGCCGGTGTCCTGCGTGACGATAGCCTTGCACTCGGAGTCGTTGATGCGGGTAANGAGGCTGTCGGCGCTGAATGCGCCGAAAACAATCGAGTGCACCGCACCGATCCGCGCGCAGGCGAGCATNGCGATGGTCAACTCGGGGATCATTTGCATGTAGATGCAAACCCGATCCCCCTTTCCGATGCCCAAATCTTTCAGCGCGTTGGCGGCCTTTTGCACTTCGACCTGAAGTTGCGAGTAGGTGTAGGTGCGACTTTCGTTCGGGTCGTTGCCCTCCCAGATGAGCGCGGTGTCATCGCCGTGGCCATTGTCCACGTGACGGTCGACGCAGTTGTAACAGGCGTTAAGTTTGCCACCGATAAACCATTTGATTTCTGCCTTGGAATAATCCGACTCGCGCAACGTGTGCCATTTTTCATCCCAACGAAGTCTCTCGGCATGCTCGGTCCAAAAGCCATCGGGATCATTGATCGAGCGGTCGTAGATTTCGCGATATTGCTCGAGGGAGGAGACGTGCGCGTTGGCAGAGGCCTCGGCGTTCGGCGGGAAGAGGTTCGTTTTGGAGTCGTCGCTCATTGTTTTGTGCCGCGAGTTTATGGATGCAAACCAGAGGGTCAACGCCGGAGCTTGCGGTCGTAGAACTGAAAATCCTTCGGCGGACGAATCGGCATGGTCAGGCCGCCCATCTCGCCCAACTCGGTGAACAGTTGGTTTTTGAGTTTTTCGGCCAGCTCAGCGAAGGCCGGAACTCGAATCAGATTATGCCGTTCGTGCGGATCCGATGGCAGGTGGTAAAGCCCGTTTTTGTCCCAAATCCCGTGATAATAGATATATTTGTAGCGGTCGGTGCGGATGGCGAGCGTGGTTGGTGTCGCGGGAAAATTCCATTCCCAGTGGTACTCGTAGAGGATGTGGTTGCGCCAATCGGGTTGCGCTTGGCCAAGCAGCAGCGGCAAAAGTGAGCGCCCGGACATCTCCGGGGTGTCGCTTGGTTTGTCGACCTCCATGGCAGCAAGGACGGTCTGCGCCATGTCGAGATTGAGCGTCATCTTGTCGATCTTTGTGCCGGGTTTGATGCGTCCCGGTGCGTAGGCGAGCATCGGAATGCGGATGGATTCCTCGAAGGCATCGCGCTTGTCGTAAAAGCCGTGTTCCCCGAGCGCGAAGCCGTTATCGCCGAGATAAAGCACGAGGGTATCCTTGGCCAAGCCGGATTCATCGAGGTACTCCAAAATGCGGCCGACGTTTTCATCCAGCCCATGAACGGTCTCGGCAAACCGCCGGTAGAGATCGGGGAAAGACGGTACCGGGTCGTTGTCCAGTGGGCCGGTTTCCATGTGGTCGATGCCGTGGATGCCGTAGCGCCGTTCACGCACCCAGTTCGGCTGCGTCTCGTAGTTGCGCTCGGTGAGGGACATGGATTGCGGGAAGGGCACTTTGAATTTGTCGTAACGGCCGTGATGCCGCTTGGCCGGTTGAAAAGGGTAATGCACCGCCTTGAAGCCAACCTGCAGATAAAACCGTTTGTCCCCAACTTGCTTCAAGTAATCGAGCGCGAGGTTGGCGGTGACGTCTGCATTGTAGCCTTCGAATTTTTTCCGAGTGCCGTTGATGTTAAACTCGGGGTCGAAGTAGACGCCCTGTCCCTTGAAACTGGCCCAGTGGTCGAAGCCTTTTCTCGGAGCGTCGTTGTCGTGGCCCATGTGCCACTTGCCGATGTAGGCGGTTTCGATTTTTGCCGACTGAAGGTACTCGGTAAAAAACCGAGTGTCCTTGGGGACGGCGCGCTGGTTGTCGACCACCTTGTGCCGGTGCATGAATTGGCCGGTGAGGATGGTTGCGCGGCTGGGGGAACAGAGCGATGTGGTAACGAATGCGTTTTTCATGTGCGCTCCCTCGCGGGCCATGCGGTCGAAGTGNGGGGTCTCGATGAATTCCGGGCCGTTCGGGTGGAAGCCGAGAAAATCGTAACGATGATCGTCACTCAAAATGAGGACGACATTCTTGAACGTGGGNTTGGCCAAGGCNGCTTGGCCAAGCGGGAGAAGGGCGAGAACCAGNAGGCCAANCGCTTGGCCAAGCGGACGGAGCGGGCGGGGGTATCGGGTCAACGAGTGCATCNCTCCATCCTACNGGGTGGNGGCNGGACTGGAAACTCGNAACTTCTCCNGCGGTATCGGGGTTGCCTGAGNTGGGGNCATTTCGTAGTCTGCCGCNCCTGCCTCGGGCGAGGTATTTTGAAAATGGTAGAACTGGACGGANTAAAAGTGGTTGTGGATCGGGCTGTTTACCAACCGGACATGGCNACGCCNGAGGATCGGCCGCACTGCTTCGCCTACTTCATCACCATTCACAATAATTCGGAAAAGACTGTCACCATCAAGGGGCGCAAATGGGTGGTCGANGAGGCGGATGGCAACAAAACTGTGGTCGAAGGCGACGGTGTTGTGGGGTTGTTCCCCGAGTTGGAACCGGGGGAGACGTTCGATTACCACAGTTTCCATCTTTTCGGTGGGGCGTGGGCTGTGGCCAAGGGGAGCTANATNGGGTTGGACGAGGACGGGCAAACAGTGGTGACGCGCATCCCTGAGTTTCGGATGGACGTGCCGGCTGAGTTTAGCTGAGCCCCAACTGACGGGGGAGATGGTTTTTCACTTCGGCCAGTGTTGCTGACCAACCGGTTTCGGTGGATGCCCGGTAGAGTTTGGCCGTTGAGTACCACGGGGTATCTGATCGGCCCATCATCCAACGCCAATCGGGTAAGGCGGCAATCAGAATCCACGTCGGTTTCCCCAGCGCGCCCGCCAGATGTGCTACGGCCGTGTCGACGGTAATGACCAAGTCTAATTCGTTTATGATCGCGGCGGTGTCGCTAAAGTCGGCAATCCGGTTTTGCAGCGGAATTAACTCGTCGCCGCAGTCCAGTGCGCGCGGCCCGACTTGGAGATTGAAAAAGTCCGCTCCCTGAATTTCTACGATCGTTTTGAATTGTTCCCATGGGATGGAGCGCGAACCGTCTGACTTGTGATTGGGATTGCCTGCCCATACTAGGCCCACTTTTGGTTGGCCGTTTTCTAGTAGGGCGGCGCGTTTGTCTGGTTTCAGGTACGGCTCGGAACGGAACTGAGATTCCGAGTTCAGGTCCAGTCGCTCGCCGAGATTGAGCAGCGGGAGATGAAAACTGAATGAGTCGGGAGCCTCTGCTTCGGTGACAATTTCGAGCTGAGGAAACGAGTTTTTGAGGATCGAAGCCAACGGCTTTTGACAGGAGAAAGTGAGTCTGCCGCAACGCTCTTTTAGCTGTGGTAAAAAGCGGCTGAACATGATGGTGTCGCCCAAACCCTGTTCGAAATGAACCAGCAGATGCTTGTCGTGAATGGGTTCGCCTCGCCATAGCGTATCGGCCGAGTGTTGCTGCCGGGTGTCGGTGCGAAAACGGAAACTGAAATCACTCCAGCCGCGCTCGAAGTCGCCCTGAAGAAGAAGGACTTGNGCGCGGTTACGGNGTGTCGGTGGGTNATCGGGATGCTGCTCGATGACCGAGTCGAGTTGCGNTTTGGCTTGGTCGAGTTCCAGTCGGCCCATGTGCCTATTTGCCAGATTATTTCCCGCGAAACGATGCCCCGGTTCCAGTTTTAACGCAGTCTCGTAGGCCTGTTGTGCCGCCGCGTCGTCTCCGTTGGCTTGGTGGCAAAGCCCAAGGTTGTAGTGGCTGTCCGCGTGGTTGGGATCGAGTTTTGTNGCCTGCTCAAAGCATGACTGTGCCTCCGCGGCAGTGTCNCTTCCGAAGTGGGAAACCCCNAGGTGATACCACGCGACAGCGCTGGCGGAGGCGGCTTTTGTGGCGTTTAGAAAACAGTCGTGTGCCCAATCGGGGCGATCGTTCGCAGTCCAAGTGGTGCCGAGTTGTTCCCATGTGTTGGCGGCATCATTGGGGTGTTCCAAGATGGTGTTGGCAGTCTCGAGTATGCTCTCGATTGTGCTGCGCAGTTCGCTCGGGATTAGTTGCAACCAAGCGGCTTGGGCGGATTCATCCAGCAGCAAGGCCCAGTGGAGGAAACTGTTTTGTGNTNTGGCGTTTTCGCCGGTTTTGAGTAAATCAACGGCGTAATCCCAAACCTGTTCCGGGGTCGGACTGTTCGGAGTATCCGTCATGTGCCAAGCGCTTGGCCAAGCGACTTACTGCGGCCACTGGCCTTGGACAATTGGAACGGTCTTCAGCTTGGTTGGGTCTAAGACGACGTGTTTAATGTTCGTCCGGTTGTGCGTGTAGGTGATGTGCACGTTGCCGTCGCTGGTTTGAATAACCGCCGGGTAGGAGTATTCGCCCGGTTGGTTCTCGAGTACCAATGCACCTTCCCATTCCTTGCCGTTTGATGAGACCGACACATTGAGCGGAGAGCGTCCGCTGCGGGTGTGGTTGTAAACGAGCAACGCGCGGCCGTCGGCCAAAACCGTTCCATCGGCACTGGCGTTGGGGTTGGGCAGTTGGGTGCGGCGCATGCGCGTCCATTTGTTTCCGCCATTGGTGCTCCAGCATTCGGTGATGCGGCCGGACTTCGAGCGGCAGAGCGCCTGAATGGAGCCGTCCGGATACTGAAGCAAGGTGGGTTGAATGGCGGCGTAATCGAGCGGAGAGTTGAGCGGTTTACTTTTGCTCCAGTAGCGGTTCTGGATGAATTTTTCAACCTGCACGCGCCAACCGGCGTCCTCAAGGCTGGCACCACAAAGCAGGGTACGGTTGGAGAGTTCGATCGGTTTGTTTTTGACCGGGCCAACGAAACCTTCCGGAAGCTGTATCGGTTTTTTCCAGGTTTCACCGTCGTCATCGGAGCGCTTCATCATGCCCCACCAACGGNTGGGGGACGGGCCNACTTTATAAAANAGAATCAACGAGCCGGTGGACTGCTTGAAAAGAACCGGATTCCAGCACGGTTGCTGAGTGCGGTCGTTGGGGTTGATGCCGTCAGCAACGACTTCTGGTCTGGACCATCCGTTGCCTTTGTTGCGGGACATCCAGATCACGACGTCGCGGGCTTTTTCTTTTGTGCCGCCAAACCAAGCGGTTGCCAGGCCGCCTTCGATCTCGACGATCGTGGAGGCGTGCACCTCGGCGACCGGCATTTTCTCGGCGATCATTTCGCTGCCGTAAAGGCCGGGTTGGTTATCGAGCGGGTTGGCTACGTTGATGTCCACCGTTGCGGCGTCCGCGCTGACGATTTCCACGTTGTCGGCGTTGTCTTGGGCGGCCGNGAGGCCGGGCAACGCCANCAACGCAGCGACNGCAGCCAAGCGCANGGCCAAGGTTGAGATATTCCGGATCATGTCAGGTTTATGGGACGCATGGAGGCTTCGACTGTTCAAAAAACCAAACCTCCATGCATGGCGGTTCATGCTGCCGAATTGGGGGCCAAGGTCAATTCAGAAAAATCGGTTTCACCGACAAATTGCAAAAAAGTTGGCCAAAGTGCGGTCCCCACGCCAGAATGCGCCGCCTTTTGCCCGATGAGTACAGGTGAAAACAACGACAGCCACGTTAGTCGTGACGTGGTGGTGCAGAACAAGCTGGGTTTACACGCCCGGCCTGCATCGATGTTTGTCAAGCTGGCCACCCGCTTTGAGTGCGAGATCTTTGTCGAAAAAGAGGGCGAAGAGGTGAATGGTAAAAGTATCATGGGTCTCATGATGCTTGCCGCCGCTTCCGGCACCACGTTGACCATCCGAGCTGAGGGTAGCGATGCCGGCCAAGCGGTCGACGAGTTGGAACAACTTGTGCAACGAAATTTCGAGGAGGAATAACGCCTCACCTTCCCATGTCCGATAGCGATTTTGATATTAAATACGTCGCCAACTTGGCGCGAATTTCCCTCACACCTGATGAGGAAGCCCGGCTGGGTTCCCAGCTTGGCGACATTTTGGGTTATGTAAAAAAACTGGAGGAACTCGACGTTAGCGACGTGGAGCCGATGGCCCATGCCGTGCCGCTCGACAACGTCCTGCGGGCCGACGAGGTGCAGCCCTCCATCTCCAACGAGGCCGCCTTGGCCAACGCGCCGAAGAAAGCCAACGGTCTGTTCGTGGTTCCCAAGATTGTCGAATGATGCTGCACGAACTGACCCTCAACGAATTGACAGCCAAGCTCGCGGCCAAGGAGGTTTCCTCCCGTGACGCGATGCAGGCGTGTCTCGACCGCATTGATGCCGTCGATGGTAGCATCAATGCCTTCATGAGTATCGACCGCGAAGATGCGCTTGGCCAAGCGGACGCCGCCGATGCCNCCTTGGCCAAGGGCACGACCCACGCCGAACGGCCTTTGTTGGGTGTGCCGATTTCGCTCAAGGACATTTTTTGCGTCAAGGATCAGCCGGCGAACTGCTCGTCGAAAATACTCGGCGACTTTCGTTCGCCTTACGACGGTACAGTTGTCCGCAAATTGCGTGAGGCGGGGGCGGTGCTTTTTGGTCGGGTGAATATGGACGAGTTTGCGATGGGCAGCTCGACGGAAAACTCGGCGTTTGGCCCGACCGGTAACCCGTGGGATGCCGAACGTGTCCCGGGCGGTTCCAGTGGCGGTTGCGCGGCCTCGGTTTCTGCGCAGGAATGTTTTGGCAGCATCGGTACCGACACCGGTGGCTCGATTCGCCAACCGGCGGCGTTGTGTGGTTGCGTGGGCATCAAGCCCACCTACGGCCGCGTTTCGCGATATGGCGTGGTCGCGTTCGCCTCGTCGCTCGATCAAGTCGGGCCGATGGCAAGGAACGTTCGCGACACGGCGACGTTGTTGGGGGCCATCGCCGGTCACGACCCCAAGGATTCCACCAGCGTTCCAACCGAGGTGCCGGATTACGTTGCCGGACTCGAGGGGNACATCAAGGGCATCAAACTCGGTTTGCCGAAGGANTACCTCGGCGAGGGCATCGACCCCGAAGTGCGCGCGGTGTTTGAAGCGGCGGTGAAACAATACGAGGAACTCGGCGCGGAAGTGCAGGAGGTNAGTTTGCCGCATGCAGAATACGGGGTGGCGACCTATTATATTTTGGCGACGGCTGAGGCCAGCGCGAACCTCGCCCGCTTCGACGGCATCCGCTACTGCGATCGCGTCGAGGGCGATGATCCCTTCAGCCTCTACTGCAACACNCGTGGCAAGGGTTTCGGGGAAGAGGTGAAACGCCGCATCATCCTCGGCACGTACGTGCTGAGCAGTGGCTACTACGATGCGTACTACATCAGGGCGCAAAAAGTGCGGACGCTCATCAAGCGCGACTTCGATCAGGCTCTGGAAAAAGTCGACGCANTGATCACGCCGACCGTGCCGTACACGGCGTTCAAGGCGGGTGAAAAAACAGGCGACCCACTGCAAATGTACTTGTCAGATATTTACACCATCTCGTGCAATTTGGCCGGCACCTGCGGCATCAGTTTGCCGTGTGGGTTCACGAACGATCCCAAGTTGCCTATCGGGCTGCAGCTGCTTGGAAAACCGTTCGGCGAACAGGAACTGCTCAAGATCGCCCACGCGTACGAACAGGCCACGCCGTGGCACAAGGAAAGGGCTGCGCTCTGATGGAATACGAAGCCGTTATCGGGTTGGAAACCCACTGCCAGCTCAANACCCAGTCCAAAATGTTTTGCGGCTGTNCCAACAAATTTGGTGCAGACCCGAATACAAACGTNTGTCCGGTCTGCCTCGGCATGCCCGGCGTGTTGCCGGTGCCCAACGAACGCGCNCTGCAACTCACCGCACTCACCGGCTACCTGCTCAACTGCGAGGTNNCCAAGTTTGCGAAGTTCGATCGCAAAAACTATTTTTACCCGGACGTTTGCAAGGACTACCAAATTACCCAGTTCGATTTTCCGTCGACCACCACTGGTCATGTGGATTTTGAATTTGAGGGGGNAATCGAGCGCGTTCGGATCACCCGCGCTCATCTCGAGGAGGACGTCGGCAAAAACAACCACTTCGACCAACACAGCGGAGTCGACTTCAACCGAGCCGGTATTCCGCTTCTGGAGATCGTTTCCGAGCCGGACATTCGCAGCGCGGACATGGCGTACGAATACCTCAACGCGCTGAAGGATATTTTGATCTACGGAGGCATCAGCGACTGCGACATGGAGAAGGGCATGGTGCGTTGCGACGTGAACATCAGCGTGCGGCCGAAAGGCACCAACGAGTTGGGCACCAAGGTGGAGATCAAAAACATGAACACCTTCAGCGGTGTCCGCCGTGCGATCAACTACGAGGTGCCACGGCAAATCGAGACTCTCGAGGCCGGGGGCTCGCTCGTTCAGGAGACCCGCCGTTGGGACGACGATGCTGGCATCACCGAGACGATGCGTTCAAAGGAGCACGCGCACGACTATCGTTACTTTCCCGAACCGGACCTGATGCCACTCCGGCCGAGTGACGAATGGCTGGCCGAGGTGCGCACGCACATCGTCGAGCTTCCTCTCGTTCGCAAACAACGCTTTATCAACGACTACCGTATCCCCTCTCAGGACGCCGAGGTGTTCATTGGCAACGTGCCTTTGGGCAATTTTTTCGAAAAAGCAGTCGACGGTTCAAAGAACGCCAAGTCGGTCGCCAACTGGGTCATCAACAACCTGCAGGCTCAGTTAACTGAATCTGAAACCGAGGTGGACGATCTCAAGTTCGGCCCCGAAGCCATNCGAGAGTTGGTTGAGATCATCGACGGCGGCACGATCAGCAGCAAAGGNGGGCAGGATGTATTTGCCGAGTTGTTCGAAAACGGCGGCTCACCCAAGGCGATCGTTGAGGCCAAGGGCTTGGCGCAGGTCAGCGACAGCGGTGAACTCGAGAAATGGTGCCAGGACGCCATCGACGCAAACCCCGGNCCCGCAGACGACGTCCGCAACGGCAAGGAAAACGCNATCAACTTCCTCAAGGGGCAGGTCATGAAAGCCAGTCGCGGCAAGGCCAACCCGCAATTAGTCGGGGAAACCTTGGCCAAGTTGTTGAAAGGCTAGGCCNAGTCAGGCAGGGTNACTCCTGTCATGACTCGTGGACGCTCCAACCGGCAACCGTACTGTGCTGCGCTGTGCGTCCTGTTGTTGATCCTTGGCCAAGCGCTTGGCCAAGCGGAGGACGCGCCCAAGCCGAAAACCAAGCCGGTGCTTGAAATCCAACTNACCGAGTCGAAGGACGGCCTGCTNNTGNTNGA
>NZFR01000102.1:0-4214 GCA_002689335.1 Verrucomicrobiales bacterium | reverse complement strand
ANCCGTTCACCGGNGAGGTCGNNAANTNTCATNCCNANAAAANAAAGGCCGAGAGCTANTCGCTCAAAAAAGGCAAACTNCACGGNCCATTNATCNCCTATCGNGAGGACGGCAGTCCGGNATTTCANGTNACNTTCGCCGACGGTATCGAAAACGGGGCGTTCAAGCGATGGTTCGAGGATGGGAAACTTTGGGTCAACGAAAACTACGCTGTAGGAAAACTCGATGGTATCAGCCAAACTTATTTTCCCAGCGGCAAACTACAGGTGCAGGCGTTTTATCAGGCGGGAAAAAAGGACGGCCTCGAGATCGGCTGGTACGAAAACGGACAGCAACGCTGGGAGGCGGTTTACGAAAAGGGAAAACTGAAAAATAAACTGAACTGGAAACGGGACGGCACACCGTCCGGCCAGGCGACCCCGACGATTCTTTGAGATGAAAACAAACTATCCATACAAAATTGGCCAAGCGCTAATCGCCTTGGCCGTGAGCATCGCAGTCTGGCCAAGCGGGCAAGCTGCAGAGAGCGCGCTGGACCGCTACGTGGCCAAGCCGGATCCGGCCTATGAGTACCGTTTGTTGTCCACCGACAAGGGGCGCGGCTACACGACGTATATTTTGGAGATGACCTCGCAGTCGTACCTTACCAAGGCCGAGGTCGATCGGATGTTGTGGAAGCATTGGGTGACCATCGTGAAGCCGAGTCGAGTCGCGTACGACACCGGGATGCTGATGATCACCGGCGGCAGCAACGGCAAGGAACCACCAACCAAGGCCAACGACATGACCGTGCAGACCGCCGTGAAAACCGGATCCGTGGTCACGGAGCTTAAAATGGTGCCGAACCAGCCGCTTCGATTTGTCGGAGACGACCGCGACCGCTACGAGGACGCCATCATCGCCTACACTTGGGACAAGTATTTGCGAACCGGAGAGGAACGCTGGCCGATGCGCCTGCCGATGACGAAGGCCGGAGTCCGCGCTATGGACACGGTCACTGACTTTTTGTCCAAACCGGAAGGCGGAGAAGTGACGGTGGACAAGTTCGTTGTTGCTGGTGCATCCAAGCGCGGCTGGACGACATGGAGTGTGGCGGCGGTGGACAAACGTGTGGTTGCCATCGTGCCGATCGTGATCGACATGCTCAACGTTATCCCATCCTTCAAACATCACTACCGTGCCTATGGCGGCTACTCGCCGGCGGTGAAGGATTATCAGGAAATGGGCATCATGGGTTGGCAGGACACGCCTGAGTACAAACGGCTGATGAAGTTTGTTGAGCCGTACGAGTTTCGTGAGCGCTTTACCATGCCCAAGTTTTTGATCAACGCCTGTGGCGACCAGTTTTTCCTGCCGGACTCGTGGAAGTTTTACTACCACGACCTCATCGGCCAAAAGCACCTGCGCTACGTCCCGAACACCGGCCACTCACTCGGTGGGACGGATGCCGTCTACAGCATGGTCGCCTACTACAACGGCATCCTCAATCAGGCCAAGCTCCCGGAGTACGAGTGGGCTGTGCAGGAGGATGGCAGCATCAAGGTGACCACCGCGACTCAGCCGAAGGAGGTTTTGTTGTGGCAATGCTCTAACCCCGAGGGACGGGACTTTCGCATCGAGGTGACAGACAAAACGTGGATCAGCAGTCGGCTGCGCCCGGAGGCCAGGGGTGAATATGTGGGCCTGGTGCCTGAGCCGGCCAAGGGCTGGACGGCGTTCATGGTGGAACTAACCTACCCGGAGACGGCCAAGCGCTCGCGCAAGGTCAAATTGGGCGGCAGGCTTGGCAAAGCGCGGGATACGATCGGTATCCCTTACAAGTTTACCACCGGCGTACATGTGTTGCCGGAGAAGATGCCGTTCGAGTTCAAACCAAGCCCGATCCCCGGGCGATAGCCCTTGGCCAAGCGCAGACTTCTTTCAGGAGTGGTTATTTTCACCGGAGACAAACTATTTGAAAAGCGGCTTCGGCGCTGCACTCTGCTACCGCACTCCAAATAATTACTTGGCGCGGACGAGCTTCATGATGCGGCCGTTCTTGTTCCAGTCCTGCACGTAGAGGTTGCCGTCGGCGTCCCAGTTGGAGCCGTGNGTGCCGCTGAATACGCCCTCAACCCAGTCGGCCTGAGCCACGCCGTAGCTGCGCCCCAGNTTGGCATCGGGATTGTGTCCGAGNACCGCCATGATGGTGTTGCTTTTNTCTAGNATCACCACNCGGCCATGCAAATCCGGCACNGANACGTAGTCGCCTTGTACCGNAACGGAGGTGGGCATGCCCAGTCCNCCGATGACCTCGTTGATGTATTCGCCCTCGAGGCTGTAGTGAAGTAGGCGGCCCTTCGGTTGATGGTTGCGGTCGCATATGAGCAGGCGCGGCGGGTCGTATCGGGTGTCGAGCGTCATGCCGTGCGCGGTGTTGAATTGCCGNGGCCCGTTGCCCTTGGCCCCGAAGTGTTTCAGGTATTTGCCGGCCTTGTCGTACTTGAAAATGATGTTGCTGGCGTAGCCGTCGGACAAATAAATATTGCCGTCGGGATCGACCGTGATGGCCGTCGGGCTGAAACTGGTGAGTTCGAGTCCGGACTCNTTGGGGAAGGGCAGCTTGAGCGCGACCGTACCATCGGTGGCGTTGAACTTGATGCCCTCCTTGTTGGCGTTGCGTGCGCCGTAGATGAACTCCGTGCCCCCTTCGTTGAAAATTTCAATGTCGTGCAGTTTGGTGTACGGCTCGTCGAGGAAACTGCGCACCACCTTGCCGTCCGGACTNAAGGCGTACACACCGCGGTCAGCGCTGGTGTAGATTGTACCGTCGTTGCCGATGGCTACGCCCCCGTGAGTTGGGCCGATCTGGGATTTTCCATCCTCACTGAGACCCCAGCCGGGAATGGTGTTGAAAGTCATTAGGCCGGTGCCAAGTCGAACCCCTTGTGGTGCCTGGGAGGCATCCTCAAGTGACTTGATTTTGGCATCCTTCTCAGCCGCCGCCTTTTTCAGCAAGGCGATCTCGTCCTCCAGTTTTTTCGTTTCCTCCGAATGATCATGGTCGTGGCTGTGATCTTGCGTGTGTTCTTCACCGGTCGGGCCGCAGCCCACAAGAAACATCGCCCCAATCAGGAACGTAAAAAGAGGTTTCATAGCGCAGGAACTGTTGGCGCAGGCGCACGGTANTTCAAGCTGAATTCTTTGCCTGTGCGAANGCCGTGNAGATAAACCGTGCGGTNNGGNGTNGNTTCANGGGTTNTTTNTGCCGTTCANNATCANGCCNNCCCACGNGTTCCGGACGAGAAAATGGTAGGTGAGNATGCACAACGCCGAGACGATTGCGGTGACGATCGTGAACTTGACCACCCCCGGCATGTCCCATCGTGTGAACAGCACCGCGAAGCCGACACACAAGGGGCGGTGGAAAAGATAGACCCAGTAGGATGAATAAACGATGTAGGTGGTCTTTTTGTTTGGNTTGGTTATGTATTTTTCTGTTANNCCNACNAGGCTGAATATGGCGANCCAGACACAGCAAGCCTGAAGGATGGTCGCCACNTTNNTGTACANGGCTTTTTGGGCAAGCAACTCNNTNGCGCCTTCNTTTTCTTTCAACAACTTTTCNTAGTGCCAGTGGGTTTCACCNGCCCANANTATNCCNCCTAANAGAACAATNGCNATGGGNGTGTAAANCCANACCCATTTNTTGAAGTGCTCNATGACATCNCGNCGNNCNTACATNANCCATCCNGCAATAAAGAANANNAAAAAATTNANNAGGAACGGAATCCCGGGCAAGAAATCAAACGAGACGTTAAAATGGAAGCTGCCCTCGTTTTTTAACGTCAAAAAACTCAACAGAATCAGGACAGGAATGATCAGCACATTCGCCCGCGTTGAAAAAACAAAATCAAGTGATCGGTTCAGGCAACCCGCGGCGGAGGGGATTTTGCTTTTGATTGAATGAATGACCGGAATGGAGACGAAATAAAAAATCACGAGGTAATGGATGAACCACAAATGCATAGTGTGCGGTGCTGTGTCCCCGATGATTGGGAGGTGATCCCAGCTGAAATTGTTGCGGAGAATTTCGAGAAGGGGAGTCGCGTTGGATACATCCAGCATGACGTCCTTCCCGACCGACCAGGCGAATCGATCGATTGGCCAGAGGAAAAACCAAAACAGGATCAGCGGGACGAGAATTCGTTGTGCCCGGTTTTTGATCAGGTGTC
>NZFR01000101.1 GCA_002689335.1 Verrucomicrobiales bacterium | reverse complement strand
AAGGGCATGCTCAGCAAAGAAGAATTTCAGAATTATCTTCTACCGATTTCCAACACCGCCAACACCATGCGCACACAACTCGCAAGGAGAGTTACGCGGTAACCGCCAACTGGAAGACGCCTAACGCTCGACCCTGATGCAGGAAATTCGGCAGGAAACCGAGTCCTCCATCCAGCAAGCCATCGGCAGCGACGGCTGGGAAAAGTACAACAAACGGCAAAACACCTATTGGCTGGAATCTATCCGCCGCACCCAAAACGCTTCAAAATCGGTTTAAACCCTAAATATGTAACACTATGGTAACCTGATTGTGACATTTAGGTTGATCCTATAAAGACCTAAGATAAGCTATTTGCGCTTTAAGAGGCGCCAACTTTCGGGTGATATTGAAATTTGACCGTCTTGTAGTTAGGTACTGAGTTCGGAGCTGTTGCATTACACCCGATGAGAACACTCAGCAAAAGGGGAGCCCCGTTTCGCAAGACAGGGCATGTTTCTTTTGCACCCACTCTACGCTTGGCCAAGCGATGGGCCGTCCATAATATCGCCAACCAAGTATGTTTCGTAACAGTCTCGTTTTCACTGCAACCTTTGCCCTGTTTTGTGGCTGCGCCATAGCCCGCGAACTTAAGGAGTTCGACAACGACGTTAACTACGACGAATCCCGGATTCAGCACTACGATCTTCCGGATCCGCTCGTCACCGCCGAGGGCAAACCGGTCACCACTGCCGAGCAATGGAAGACCGTTCGGCGCCCACAGATTCTCTCACTGTTCGCGAATTTCATATACGGAGCGGTTCCGGACCCTCCCGATCCAATCCAGCAATCGTATCATGTCATCAAGGAGGACAAATCGTTCCTCGACGGTTTAGCAACAAAGCTCGACATCTCCATTCGTTTCAAGAACCGCAAGGGCACCGCGCAGACTCATGTCCTCGTTTTCATCCCAAACCAAGCGAAGGAGCCGGTGCCCGCGTTCATGATGCTAAGCTTCGACAGTCCGCGCGGTTCGAGTTTTCAAATGAGCAACAGCCGCAAGGGTTGGCTTCGCAACGGCGTGCCACTCGCCGACTTGATCACGAACGGCTACGGCTACGTTTCGGTTTATCACGGTGACCTGATCGGGCATAACGAAGTGTCGTTTGGTCGCGGCATTCACAAACTATTTTTCCGCGACGGCCAAAGTTTCCCCAAGGCACACGAGTGGGGAGTACTCGCTGCCAACGCCTGGACAGGCATGCGCGCACTGGATTACCTCGAGACAAACGACCGCATCGACGCCAAACGCGTGGCCGTGATGGGCCACTCAAAAATGGGCAAAGCCACCCTCTGGACTGCCGCGCAGGATGAACGGTTCGCGCTGGCGATCTCCGCCCAATCCGGCTGCGGCGGCGCGGCATTGTGGCGGCGCAAGTACGGAGAGACGATGGCCAAGCTCAACCGCTTCCCCCACTGGCTCAGCATCAACGCCCGCAAATTCAACGATCGCGAGGATGACCTGCCGATCGACCAGCACATGCTGCTGTCGTTGATCGCCCCTCGCCCAGTCTACGTCGCCAGTGCCACGGCCGANACGTGGGCCGACCCGCACGGNGAATTTCAATCCGCCAACCACGCCGCNCCGGTGTATCGGCTGCTCGGCAAAAAACCGCTCTCCGTCACCAAGCTGCCGACCGCCAACCAGCCGCTGCTNGACGGCGACATCGGCTACCACATCCGCACCGGCGGCCACTCGGTCGATCCCTACGATTGGGAACAGTTCATCCAGTTCGCCAACCGGTATTTGAAGAGGTAACCTTNGCCAAGCCGGTTGGGACGGCATTNAATGAAGCCCCGTNCTCCGACGTTTTATCAGTTGTGNNTGCATTAACTTTTAACCTTGGCCAAGCGCTTGGCCTGCTGGCTGTGGCCCTGCTCTCGCAGGTNGCCGCCTTGGCCAAGCCGGCGCTNTCGGGTGAGTTTATCTACGCNAANCAGTGCGCCAAGTGCCACGGCGACAAGGGACAGGGCGTTGTAGATGAATACGACGAGCCGCTCATCGGCGATTGGCCGGTCGAAAAANTGACCCGTGTCATCACCCGCACCATGCCGGAGGATGACCCNAANAAGTGCGTCGGCAATGAGGCGGAGCGGGTGGCANNATATATTTTTGATGCGTTCTATTCGCCCAAGGCACAGGCACGTAACAACCCGCCTCGAATCGAGTTGACCCGCCTAACCAATCGCCAGTTTCTACACTCTGTGGCTGACTTGATTGCCAGCTTCAACGGCCGGGCGGNCTACCACCAAACTGGCGGTCTTCAAGCAGNTTACTNCAACAATCGTAACNTTCGGCAAAATGANCAGAGCATCAAAGGAATCAATGGCACTGTCGATTTCGACTATGGTGCGGGCTCGCCCTTCCCAGACAACGCGGACTTCAAGTCGGAGGAATTTTCCATGCGCTGGACCGGCTCGGTGGTCGCGGAGGAGACCGGCGACTACCGGTTCGTTGTCACCAGCGAAAACGGCGTCCGGCTTTGGGTCAACAACATGGACTTGAAACTGATCGAGGGCTGGACTTCGAGCGGCGAGCACCGCGAGCTTAAAGGTAACGTGCGGCTGATCGGTGGGCGACCCTACCCGATAAGGCTCGATTATTTTAAGTATAAGAGTNAGAACGCCTCGGTGAAACTGGAGTGGCACCCGCCGCATGGAGCGNGGCNGGTGATCCCCGCGCACAACCTCTCCCCNGATACNACCGCCAGCACTTTTGTTTTGCGACAACCGTTCCCNCCGGACGATGCCAGCATCGGCTACGAGCGAGGCAGTGCCGTTTCCAAAAAATGGGACGAGNCCGCCACCTACGCGGCCATCGAAACAGCCAACTGGGTGGCCGATCATCTAGACAAACTGGCCGACACCTCAGCCAACGCGCCCGATCGCTTGACCAAGGCGCAGCAGTTTGGCAGCCGGTTTGCCGCACAGGCATTCCGTCGACCGCTCACGGCTGAGGAGGAGCAACTTTTTGTCCGCTCANGATTTACCAAAGGCAAGCCTGCGGCCGACTCGATCAAGGAGGTCGCCCTCCTCACNCTCAAGTCGCCCCGTTTTCTTTATCCCGACCTTGGCCGAGCGGATGACCACGCGATCGCCGCCCGGCTGGCGCTTGGCCTATGGGACTCACTGCCGGACGATNCGCTAGGCCAAGCGGCCGCCGCCGGACGACTGAGTACNGCCGACCAAGTCAGGCAACAGGCGTTGCGCATGCTTCGCCACCCCCGCACAAAGGCCAAACTCCGCAGTGTNATGCACCACTGGCTTGGCATCGATCACGCCGAGGAGATAGCCAAGGACACGNGCATTTTTCCCGAGTTCGACAAGTCGCTCGAGGCGGACCTTCGCACTTCGCTCAANCTNTTTTTGGACGAAGTCATCTGGCAGAAGGCCGGCGCCGATTTTCGGGCTTTATACAGTGCAAACCATCTCCCGATGAACCCGCGTCTGGCCAGAGTGTACGGCGCTCGGCATCAGGGCACGTCATCCGGTTTTTCGCCGGCGACGTTCACCNNCCAAAAACGCGCCGGGCTGCTCACGCACCCGTACCTGCTCACGCTTTACTCTTATCACAACAGTACTTCGCCGATTCACCGGGGCGTGTTTATCACCCGGCACCTGCTTGGGCGCTCACTCAAGCCCCCACCCGAGGCGGTAGTTTTTAAAAATGAGGAGTTCCCCACCAACCTAACGATGCGCGAGAAGGTCACGCAGCTCACCAAAGCAGATGCCTGTATGACCTGCCACGGCATCATCAACCCGCTTGGCTTCACGCTGGAACAGTTCGACAGCATTGGCCGACGGCGTGACGACGAAAACGGCAGGCCGATTCACACTGCCTCCGACTACCTGACCGCTGAAGGTTCGCCGATTCACATTGCTGATCCATCCGATCTTGCCCGTCACGCGATGGAGAGCCCCAGCGCCCATGAGGGCTTCGTCGAGATGCTCTTTAATCAGGTTGCCAAGCAGCCGATACGGGCCTACGGTTCCGGGGTGTTGAACCGGTTGCGAGATGATTTTGAGCAGTCCCGTTTCAATATACAATTTTTGCTGGCCGAGACAGCCGTCATCGCTGCCCTGCAGGGGGTCGAACGGCCCGGGCCAGCCGGAGAGGAGCAGCCATGAACCATATCGATCGCAGACAGTTCGTCCGTGATATCGGGGTGTCCACCGCGACACTGCCCTTCCTCGTTGGCCTGCCGAGCCTTGGCCTAGCCAAGACCGCGCCGCGCCGGCAACGCCTTGTGGTGATGTTCAGCCCGAACGGCACCATCCCGAAAAATTTCTGGCCGGACGCCACCGACAGCGACTTCGAGTTGAAGGAAATCATGAAACCGCTCGAGCCGTTCCGCGACCGGNTGCTCGTGCTTAACGGCGTGAACAACAAGGTGAGGGGTGACGGCGACAGCCATATGCGNGGCATGAGCTGCCTTCTCACNGGCATCGAGCTTTTCCCCGGTAACATCCAGGGTGGCTCAGATACCCCGGCCGGCTGGGCCAAAGACATCTCCATCGATCAAGAGATCAAAAACTACTTCCAAGGCAACGACACCACGCGCACGCGGTTCGGCTCACTTGAGTTCGGCGTCGGCGTTTCCGATCGCGCCGACCCGTGGACGCGCATGTCATACGCAGGCCCCAACCAACCGGTGGCCCCGACCGATGACCCTTACCAGATGTACCAGCNNCTCTACGGCCAGTTGCGTGATCGCGATAGCCTGTTGAGTGTGCTGGACGTCGTCCNCGACGACCTCAAGCGCGTCTCGCGATCGATCAGCGCGGAGGACAAGCGCCTNCTCGAGGAACACGCCGAATTCGTCCGCCAAATGGAACAGGAATTTGGCNGGGCAGATGGCAAGTCCCTCATCAGCGACCCGCCGAAGTTCGAGGTTGGCATCACCAACCAAAACGACAACGTCCCCCGCCTTAGCCGAATGCAGATCGACCTTATGGTGAACAGCTTCGTGAACGACTTCGCACGGGTTAGTACGCTNCAGTACACCAAGTCGGTTGGCCAGGCGAGGATGAACTGGCTGGACATCAAGGACGGCCACCACGGCCTGTCACACGAGTCTGACAAAAACGCCGACGCGGTCGACAANCTGACCAGCATCAACAAATGGTTTGCCGGCGAACTGGCCTACTTGGCCAAGCGCTTGGCCGAGACGCCCGAGCCCGGAACCAATGGCAGTCTGCTCGACAACACCACCATCGTCTGGACCAACGAACTCGGCAAGGGCAACANCCATACNCTCAGGGACATTCCTTTTGTGTTGCTCGGCAACGGAATGGGCTTCCAGATGGGNCNCTCGNTAAACCTCAAGGGCGTCGCCCACAACCGACTGCTCATGGCCTTGGCCCACGGCGTGGGTCATCGCATCGACACATTCGGCAACAAGTCCTTGAGTCAGGGAGGCCCNCTCAATCTGGCCTAGCCGGCTTGCTTTCATCACCCACTTTCNTAGANTAGTGNCTNCACTCTGGTTGGNCGCTTTTNTGCTTATGAGAATCTCAACTCTATTTTCGTTGCTNGNCGTTGGCTTGGTTTTTCCAAACGCNAACACAACCAATCTCGACACCGATAAAGGCAAATTCCCCACCCTGCCGGATGGCTTCGAGATCAGTCTCTTCGCCAGTGAACCGTTGATCCGCAACCCCGCCTGCATCGCGTTCGACCGGCTTGGCCGCGCGTTTGTCGCGCAGGGTCCGCAGTTCCGATCGCCAAAAAAAGATACCCCNGGAGACACNATCAAAATACTCATCGACCGCGACGACGATGGCGTCGCAGATGAGGCCAAGACGTTCGCTCACGGATTCAACAGCATTCACGGCATGGCTTGGAAAGGCAACGACCTCTACGTCGCCAACGCCCCTGACTTCACCGTGGTTCGTGACACCGATGGCGACGATGTAGCCGACGAATACATCCGCATNTACACCGATCTNGGAAACCTCGAACACTCACTACACGGGCTCAACTGGGGGCCGGATGGCAAACTGTACATGTCGAAAGGCAACTCGAAGGGGCTCACTCAANCGNAGCGAATCGCGCCCAAGCCCTTTNGGGATCTTTGGGGTGTNGAGTCNCCGNAAGGCNCACCTGATCTNCCACCGGCCAAAANGTTNACTGCGGATAATTATCGAAACANNTNTCACCATCCGTCTGACGACTGGGGCCGCGAAGGGGGNATTCTTCGNTGCGATNCGATGGGAAAAAANCTTGAGATCANCAGCCGCGGTTTTCGNAACCCGTGGGATATNGCGATGAATGACACCTTCGATTTCATCGGNACGGANAACGACCAAAACGAAGGCGACAAAATCTTCATGCCGTTTTTCGGTGCGCANTTNGGCTGGGGCCACACNTGGAGTTACAACTGGTCTGACGGCAACCACCTGCCNACCGCNCCGCACAGCGGCCCGTTTTTTAACGGCTCCGGCACCGGGGTAATTTACTACTCGCTCGANAAATTCCCGGAACGGTATCANAACGTTTTTTTCATCAACGATTGGGGCCGCAAATGCACCTACGTCATGCGACCACGCTGGGCCGGGGCCCTGCTCCAGAGCGANACCGGCGACGAGCCGCTCGAGATATTCGCAGATGCAAACGGCAGTCTCTTTAAGCCGAGCGATATCGAGGTTGGCCCCGACGGAGCGCTCTGGATTCTCAGTTGGGGCAACGGCTACGGCGTCGAGTGGAACGGTGAACCCAAGTTGGAAAACCAGATCAACGAAGGCCGCATTTTTCGGGTTTGGCATCGAGACAGCCAGCCGGACAAACGCTCCACTTGGCTAACTGCCAAGCGCCGGAAGGCTCACTCCCACTGGACACAACGCGAGCTGGTCGATGACCTCACCCAGCCGATCGCAGGATGGCGAACAGATTCTCAGGACGAATTACTCCGGCGCAACACGCCACAAACGATCGACGCTCTCATCCGCTTGGCCAATTCCGCCAAAACTCCGGCTCAGGAAACTTGGCTGACGTGGACACTGGCCCTCCACCAAACCAAAGCACCGTGGCAAAATGCCAAGACCGATCAAGCNCTGTTCTGCTTGGCCAAGGGCAACGNCTCAATCAATCAAAAGGTGCAGGCGTTGCGGGCAATTCGTGTCCGCTTAGCCAAGGCAGAAGAGAAAGCCAACTTGCGTGCTGCGCTTGGCCAAGCGCTTGGCCACAAAAACGCCCGAGTCCGTTTCGCCGCTTTGCAAACCATCCGGCAGACCAAGCTAAAACAGTTCGCTCCGCAAATCATCCGCTTGGCATCGTCGGAAAAAGACCGGATCACATTTTACGCCGCCTGGGGCGCAATGCGCGAGTTGCTCTCGGCAGATGAACTCCGGCAGTTACTGAAAGACGAACGCGCCGGAATCCGTCGGGGCGCTCTGCTCGCACTGCTCGAGTCGCAACTCGTCACCCCTGCCGAGGCGAAACCGCTGGTGAACGATCCCGACGCTGGAGTCGCCACAGTCGCCGCGCTCTACCTCAGCAAAGTCGAACGTGACATGGCCAATCTGCTGCAGATCCACCCCAGCGGAGGCGAGTTCGTCGGCACGCAATCGATCACAATCAAAGCCAACATCAACGACACGCATGTGCGCTACACACTCGACGGCAGCGAACCGAACGGCCGGGCCGATGTTTACCGCGAACCCATCACGATCGACCGATCCGTGAAATTGCGGGCGGCAATGTTTCGTGACGAAGAGCAGGTCGGGCCGTTGGTGAAGTTGAATTTTCAAAAAATCGATCTGCCTGAGATTTCCGCAAACATCGTCGAACTCGATACGGCCGCCACCCAACGCACGGTGCGAATTGCCGGGGGCCTTCACGACGGAGGTCTCGCGTATCTCGACCGGGGATACCGATTCACAAACGTCCCAGATACGCTTAGGGGAGCTGCTTACCTGATGTCCCGCAATGACGATTCTGGTTCGCGCGGAGAAAATCTGGTCACGTTAACCGCGCAATGTCTCGTCGACGTTTACGTCGCGCACGACCGACGGATCACTCCGTCTTCCAAGCCGGATTGGTTAAAACGCTTTACGCCCAGCGACGGGCAACTCAACACCAGCGATGCGCGGATGGAGTTGTTTCATCGACGTTTCAACGCCGGTGACACCATCGTGCTCGGTGGCAACTCCACGGACGGAACCGACAGCGGCAAATCGAATTACGTCGCGGTGTTCAACCAAGTGCTGATCGCCCCCCAATCAAAGCCGGTGACACATGAGGCCGTTCTCGCTGCGCTTGGACAAGCAGATGCTGGTCGAGGATGGCAGATTTTCTTTGGCAAACAAGGCGCCCAATGCGCGACCTGCCATCAGGTCAACGGCACAGGCAAAAACTTCGGCCCAGAACTCAGTGGCATCGGTTCACGTGAAAACGCAGCAACGATTTTGCAATCCATCCTGCAACCGAACGCGCGGTTGGTGGAAGGCTATCGCACCCACATAGTCGAGATGAAAAACGGCAAGACTTACGCCGGGATGGCGCTCGAGGAGAGTGGGTTAACGTTTAAACTGGGATTGGCTGCAGGCCAAAGTGTGACACTCGACAAAAAGCAGATCGCCAAGCGCAGCAGCGCCAACACCTCCCCCATGCCCGCCCACTTTGGGGTGTTGATGGACGCCCAACAACTGGCCGACCTCACCGCCTACCTAGTGAGTTGCAAAGACCAAGCGAAGCCGGAAGCCGCCAAACTGGAGGCCAAGACCGGTGTTCATTTCGAAGAAAGCAAGGGACAGGTTGCCATCCAAATCGACGGCCAAACGGTTGGCACGTATGTTTACAATGATCCGGTGACTCTTCGCCCATTTTTCAAAAATATCCACACTCTTGGCGGCACACAGGTCACACGAAATCATCCCCCAATCGAAGGCGTCGACGCCGGGGATCATGCCTCGATGCACCCCGGAATCTGGATGGCTTTCGGCGATATTTCCGGTTCGGATTTTTGGCGTAACCGCGCGCGTGTCGTACATGAACGGTTTATCACCAAGCCAAGCGGCGGCAAATCGACCGGTAGTTTTACCGTACTGAACCGATTCGAGACGAACGAAGGCAGGTTGATCTGCCAACAAACAGTCACCCACACGGTCCGCTTGGCCAATGAGAGTTGGCGACTGACTTACGCCTGCGATTTCACCGCGCCAGATAATTTTTATTTTGGCGATCAGGAGGAGATGGGATTGGGCGTGCGCTTGGCCACCCCGTTAATCGAAAAAAACGGAGGGCAACTCTACAACAGCGCGGGGCAATCCAGTGCCAAGGCCACTTGGGGTCAACCCGCCGTTTGGTGCGATTACTCCGGTGAAATCGACGGCCGTTGGGTCGGCGTCACCATCATGGCCAACGGNAAAACGCCGCGCGCACCTTGGTGGCATAATCGGAATTACGGGCTGATGGTGGCAAACCAGTTTGGCCGTGACGCCATGCGACAGGGGGAGAAAAGTAAACTCGAAGTCCAAACAGGAAGCACTCTGCAACTTTCGTTCACAGTGATCATTCACGAACACGAAAACGTGAAGCCCGACGAGCGAGCAGCGATCCTTCGGGAACTCACGCGATGATGTCGCGTATCACCCGACCGTGAACTTCGGTCAAACGATAGTCTCGACTGGCGTAACGGTACGTCAACCGCTCGTGGTCGAACCCCATCAAGTGCAGGATCGTGGCGTGCAGATCNTGAACGTGCACCGGTTTTTCAATCGCCTGAAAACCAAACTTATCGGTCGCCCCGTAGGTCGTACCCCCCTTCACTCCACCCCCGGCAAGGACCATCGAAAACCCGGCTGAGTTGTGGTTGCGACCCAATTTTGATTTTCCAGCGTTAGTTATCTCCACCCTGGGAGTGCGGCCAAACTCACCGCCGATCACAATCAGCGTGTCCTCGAACAGTCCACGCTCCTTCAGGACGGCAAAAAGCCTGTGCCTCACCCTCGTTCTGACAAGGGAAAAGCCAACCGGCGATTGGCTCGCTCGCGGACTGAAGAATGGTAATCTGCTTGAAATCATGGTAAATCGTGGCTGTATCATCGTAATCCAACTCAACTTCAACTCATGAAAAAACAAACCATTTTGGCGACATTGACTCTATGTGCGTCGACTTTATTGGGAACAGCGCATGCGGAGGACAAGCCGAATGTGATTTTGATTTTGGCGGATGACGTCGGCTACGAAGCGCTGGGGTGCTACGGCGGCGAAACGTACCCCACCAAACATCTCGACGCCTTGGCCAAGGGCGGCCTTCAGGCAATGCATTGCTACAGCATGCCAGTGTGTCACCCAACCCGTATCGCGGTGTTGACCGGTCGGTATCCCCTGAACGTGGACAGCCCAAAGTGGGGCTCATTTCCAGCCAAACTCGAAAAACAAACTCTCGCCCACGCGATGAAGGCGTCCGGTTACTCGACCGGGGTAACCGGTAAGTGGCAGTTGACCCTGCTCAAGGACGATCCACTGCAACCGCACCGCATGGGTTTTGACGAATACAGCGTTTTTGGTTGGCACGAAGGGGCGCGATACCACGAACCGATGATCTACGAAAATGGTAAGGTCAACGCTGCCGCCAAGCAGAAATTCGGGCCGGATGTTTACCGGGAATTCATCGAGTCCTTCATTATCAAAAGCGTGAATAAGGACAAGCCGTTCTTCGCGTTTTACTCGATGGCATTGTGCCACGACGTCACCGACGATCTCGACAAGCCGGTGCCGGTTTCTCCCAGTGGCAAGTACCTGTCGTACGCCGAAATGGTTGCGGAGATGGATCGCCAAGTTGGCCTGCTTACTGCCTTTCTCGATAAGAAAAATTTGCGCGAAAACACCGTCGTGATTTTCACGACCGACAACGGCACCCCATCAAGGATGTATTCCCACCACGTAAATGGGAAACTCGTCAAAGTACCGATTTTCTCCCAGCTAAACGGNGGGCGCATTCAAGGAGGCAAGGGGCGACTGGACGATACCGGCACGCGCGTNCCGCTGATTGTGAATTGGCCCTCGGTCATCAAGCCNGGCAGCCGCNNAGATGCCNTGATCGACATGGCTGATTTCTTCCCCACCAGCATGCAACTCGCGGGAGCAAAAGTAGATCAGCCAACTGACGGGATTAGTTTCCTGCCGGTGCTCCACGGCANATCGCNNAAGCGAACTTGGGCTTATAGCGAGCATCGGGNGAAATGGTGGGTGCGGGATCAGCGGTACAAACTGCACCACGACGGTAAATTCGTGGAGGTCAGCCAAGCGCTGCCCGGCAAGGAGACGGAGATCAAAGGCAAACGAACAGCGGAGCANCAGCGCGCGTTCGAAAAACTGAAGGCGGCCAAGCCGCATGCCACCGGACGTTAAACCGACGCCAACCTAATCCGATTCGCTGAGACGCTTGACCGGCGCGTCGTAAAGCAGTTCATGCGCTTCGTTGAGAATCCCCTCGATCCGATCCGCGAACGGGCTCTTGGCCAAGGTCTCGGTTAGATCCAGTTCGCGCGCCTTGGCTGCTGTCTCACCAGGGAACCAGTGGTCCGCTTGGCCAAGCAGGTTGTAGCGCATCTTGCCCCAGTCCACCAAATCGAGTGACTTGGCGTACGTCCACAGCCGGATGATCTCGAGCACGTTGATCTGTCCCGGCACGTCGAGATACTCCGGCACATTTTCGAACCACCGGTCGCACCAATCCTGCCCGAGCACATTGACCATCTCCTCGCGAAGGCGGACCTCGATCGGGGACATTACCTCTGCGATCCGATCGTAATACTCAAGGCCGGCAATGTGTTCGTCGAAGTCGCTTGGCTTGGCAGCACCGCAACTGAGCGTGTGAACCTGCGGCCGGTTCAAACAGTACATGGCGTTGAACTGCATCGGCGTCAGTGGCTGGCACAAGTCGACCAACTTGGGCGGGGGCGCGTACAACTTTCCACCCTTGTCGTTCGGGCTGATGATGAACACACCCATGTCACGCTGNGCGGCGGCCTCGATGCATGACCAGTTCAGATCGTTGACAAAGTACCAGTGAAGGTTGACGTATTCGAATGCGTCGCTCTCGATCGCCGACTGAATGATATGCGTCGATGCGTGCGAAGAAAAGCCGATGTGCTTCGCCCTCCCCTCGTCGATCAACTTATGAATCGCCTCCACACAGCCTCCCTTGCGAAGTGACCAATCGAGGAATTGCGCGTTGTTGATGCCGTGCAGCGAAAGCAAATCGACGTGGTCGAGTTGCAGATACTNCATCGACTTGTCGAACGTATCGAGAAACTCCTTCTGCGTGGCGAACGGCGCAACCTTGGTTTGGACAATTATCTGGTCACGCGGCAGCTTGGGCAGCACGTAGCCCAACTGCATCTCGGACGACCCGTAGCCGCGCGCAGTCTCAATATGGTTGATGCCCAACTCCAACGACCGGTTGATGGTCGCCTCAAGATTGGCCTGGCCGTCGTCCGGCACNTCGCTGGGGTCGATATCGTCCCACTTGTGCTGATACCGCATCCCGCCGCAGGAAAACACGGGAATTTGAATTTCTGTTTTGCCGAATCGCCGATATTTCACGTTGCGGCAGTTTTGTTTTTCAGAGGGAAAGATTCAAGAAGAACCAAGCGCTTGGCCAAGCGCNAAAGATCGCNAGATCACTCGGCGGCGATATCAAAGCGAATCACCGTCTCGTCCGGCCGGGCCAAGCCCAGTTGTTCGCGAGCCAAGCGTTCGACGGTTTTGGGATCACTTTTGAGGGAATCGATTTCGAGACGCAGTTCACGATTGACCATCTCCTCCTGCTGGATGCGTTGATCCAGTTCGATGATCTGCTGGCGCATCGCCTCGTTTTGATGCATCAGCGGAAAGTAAAGAATCCCTACCCAGACCAAGGCGGCCACAACCAGCAAAGTCACCACTACACGGGTAAGCTTATCCCAAATTCCGGTATCGACGTTCATCTCCTTGGCAGGCGAATGCCTGTTCTCGAATNCGGCCGNCAGAATCTAGACCTATGCCAATGATTCGGCCAACACAAAAATGACTCTTTTTGTCAGAAGAAAAAACGNGAGCGTCAGATTTTCGCGCTCTCGAACAACGACTCGAGGTCGTCGGGAANCGTCTCCTGAGCGTGAGTCATCGGGTTCAGCGCGGTCTTTAAATAATCCATCGCATCCGCCACACGCTGCACACTCTTGGGCAAAGCCGCCCCGGCTGCGTTTGCGTGACCACCTCCCTGTAACTGCTTGGCCATGCGCAATGCCCCACCTTCCGAGCTACGAAGACTCACCATGAACTGGTTGTTTCCGACACGATTGAGCGTCAGCAATATTTTATAAGGCTGGGAATCTTCGCGGAGTAACTTGTTTAAAATCACGTTCGAGTTCCCCACGACAGTCTTGACCAGACCCACCTCGGGCGTGATCTCCTGAATGTTTTGCCGGCTCCAGTTGAGTCCCATCGGATCCTCCACCTCGCGTTTCACTCGCATGACTTCCAGCAGCGGATGGTCGAGCAACTTCTCCGGGTTCCCGTCCACGATCGAGTACATGTTCCAAAACCCGTACGTCTTCACCAGAGAACCGTGGTCGTTGGCCAACTCGAATTCCGGATCATCCTGCAAAAACAAATCCCCGATGTTGGCCAAGTGAACCAAGCGGTCGAGTTTTTCGGACTCCATGCCGTTCTNCTTGCAAAGTTCGTACGCCAACAGGCACGCGCTTTTGGATTCGTCATGCACCAATCGTGCCTTGGTCGGTGTGGCGTTGGTGATGTGATGGTCGACGATCACCCAATTGAAACGATCCATCCGCTCTTCAAACGCGAGATCGCTGACCCACGCCGAGTTTTCCCGGAGGCAACGGCTGTGCCACGCATGCGTTTGGTAACCCAACAGACGGACCTCCACTCCGTAAAGCGTGGCAGAGAGTTTTTGCAACAACATGCCGGAAAGTAATCCGTCAAGGTCGCCGTCGTGAGTAACAATGATTTCGGGTTTGGGGAGATCGCCCATAAAGCGGCAACGAACTTACAACAACTTTCATTGGAACCAAGCCAATAGTCACCAACNAAAAATGACTGCGATCACTTGAAGATCGCCGTCTCGATTTCACCTTCTCGGTCGATCAATCCGCGACTCATCGCTGGCGTGTTGAACTCCATAACCACATTGCCCTTCGTGTCTATTCCGATGATGCCTCCGTTGCCACCGGCCTGTTTGAGCACTGTTTGCACTACATCACGTGCAGCGTCTTTGAGACTCTCTTTTTTGTACGCGATACGGGCACAGATATCATGAGCCACTGCATGTCGAATGAAGTACTCGCCATGACCGGTGCAGGAGATGCCCGCAGTGCGATTGTCGGCATACGTTCCGGCTCCGATAATCGGTGAATCCCCGATCCGCCCGAATCGTTTACCGGTCATCCCTCCCGTGGATGTGCCCGCAACGATGTTGCCCTTGGCATCCAAAGCCACACAACCAACCGTACCAAAGTAATCCTCCGGATGGTTCAATTCCGTAGCCGCCTGCGGCTTGGCGTTCGCCGCCTCTTTTTCACGCCAATTCAAAAACTGTTTCCAGCGACGTTCCGTCCGGAAGTACTCCGGCTTAACCAACTCGAGTCCGTTGTCGGCGGCAAATTGCTCCGCCCCCCGGTTGGTGAACAAAANGTGCTNCGACTTTTCCATCACCGCACGAGCAGCGCGAATGGGATTCTTCACCTTAGTCACACCACCAACCGCACCAGCCTGCAACGCTTCGCCGTTCATGATCGAAGCATCCAGCTCGTTTTTGCCTTCAGCTGTGAAAACGGAGCCTTTGCCGGCGTTAAAAACANGAGCATCCTCCATGACAACNATGGCTGCCTCGACAGCGTCCAGCGCACTCCCATTACGTTTAAGAATCTCGTACCCGGCCCGAAGGGCTTGCTCGAGCGTTTCGTGGTAACGACGCTCCACCTCAGGAGTCAATGAAGCCCGTTCGATACGTCCGGCCCCACCGTGAACCACAATGGCGACGGGATTAGCTTGAGCAGTCATGGCAGTAAAANTCANAAGGGAGANGAAAANCACCTTTCACAGCCCCAAGCTTGNCCAACCGAAACCCGAATGGCAATCCGTAGCTAGAAGACGGCAAACCCTACTGTGTCAACCAACACGATCAACGGAAGGGCGTTGATTTTCGGGATTTGTTTGATGGTACCAGTGGAGGGATTCGAATCCACACTCTCGTGAAAGAAGCGAATTTTGAATCCGCCACACTGGCATACGGATTAACACCCCGGAAGAGTCGATAACCATAAAAAATAGGCACCAAATTAGGCACCAAATCACTTGGAGGAAACTACCCTGTTAACAACTTTTTTCTCAAGGCAATTCCTAGTCCAGCTTTGTCCGGTTAAGTCCTGAAGAGTCTATTCTGGGCCATAAACCTGACCAAAGAAGGCCGACAAATTTTCGGCTTTTGTCCCCACATGTCCCCACATGTCACCTTTGGTGATGCTGCACCACACAACAACGTCTGTTTTCTTAGGATGTCCGCAATAACCTATGCTATATCCATCGGCCAGATGAAAAGT